>NZ_JAKUFV010000013.1:0-114972 GCF_022663595.1 Bacillus cereus group sp. BfR-BA-01360 | reverse complement strand
CCTCCTTTCTTTTTATTATTCTAGAAAAGGAGACATTTTTAAAGGTTTTTTTAAAAATCGTATTGACAGCGTTGTTTTTCAACACTCTGAAAAAACATCCAGAGGTTCCTCTGGATGTTTTTTATCGTCTCATTTCTTCCTCTCATATATAGAATTCAGTTAGAGGGAAGATCAATGCTTAGCTTCTTGTAATTGATGTTCGCATTGGTCTAATTTTTTTTCTTCATTTCGTAAAAAAGGTTCATCTAAATCCGTTGCAACGGATTTCATAATTTCAAGTTGGGAGCGTGCCGACTCAACTGCATTTGTCGCATGCTCCAAGGATTCCGGGTCCATTGTAATCGTTGCAGAACCTACTAGTTTTTGTGCAGTTTCTACGCGGAATTTTACTTCTTCAAAATCATTTACATGTGAGCCCATCCTGATTACCTCCTTTGTAGTTTCACATTTCACATAGTTTTTGCTCTGCAAAAGGGAAATATACAAAGGAATAAGAAAGGAGGCTACCTCATTGGTAACCCCCTATTATACGTTAGATTAAAGTTTTACTACGTTAGCTGCTTGAGGTCCGCGGTTACCTTCAACGATGTCGAAAGAAACTTCTTGACCTTCTTCTAAAGATTTGTAGCCTTCGCCTTGGATTGCTGTGAAGTGTACGAATACATCGTCAGCACCTTCGATTTCGATGAAACCAAACCCTTTTTCGTTGTTAAACCATTTTACTTTTCCTTGCATGTTACAATTCCTCCTAAAAACAATTACTTTTTCATTTAGTCATATTCATTTTAAATATTGCACATTCACAAAACTAGAAATGCTATATTCTCGAATATTCTGCTAAATGATTAATTTAAATATACACGAAATGGTAGAATTTAGTCAAGTAAGCGGTTTTAAATTTTTGTATTTTTAAATAATTTTTTGCTCAAATTTCTTATATTTTGAATGGAACAAAATATAAAAAACTGCATTGAATCCAACTTTTCTTTATTATTTTGGAATCCCAGTTTTAATGGGAAATACATACTGCTATTTTTCTTCATGCGCACAACTACTTCTGTATAGTATGAGAGTATTTTTCAAACGTTTTTAGTGTAAAACAAGGAATTTTGCAGCAGAATATAGAATATATTCATTAAGAAGGCTTCGGTGTTTTTTCATAGCGGATTTTTCCTTACAATATATACTCCTTCAGTCTTATTTGAAGGGATATGTGAGAGGAAGCTGAACTGATGTTGTTCATACAAGATTGAAGGGGAGATTGTTATGTATCGAACCATTATTCATGGAAAAGAAATCATTATTACACTAGGTCCAAAAATTCGAAAAGAAGTGACCGACAGAAATTCGTTATATGAAGCTGTACTTCAAACGGTAGAAAGACTATTACAAACAAAGCAACCAACGTTTGCAGTAAATCATGATGAGTTTGGACTGATTATTGGTGAAGTGCAGAGAGGGGAAGTAACGGTTTTTGCGGTTGAACATATTATTCCGAAGCAAAATATATTTGATCCAAAGAACTTTTTGTCTACAATAAATCGGCAAGCAAATTTGTAATATCATGTGAATACGATAGATAAAAAAGCAGTCGTAACGGTAGTCGTTACGGCTGCTTTTTTCTGAAAGAGGGGGATGAAACGAGTTGTTAAGGGATTCTTTTTACGACATGATAGTGTAATGATGTTTAGATTTTATTGCGAAAAAATATAGTAGAAAATTGTAGTAATATGACAGGAAATGTCTACTGAAAAACCTTTGCAGCAAAGGAGAGATTGTCTAAAATAAATATAAGTTTCTGAATATTTATAAAATTTAGACCTTTGAAATGGAGAGGAGAATGGGAAATGAAACGAGAGGATAGTTCGGCGCGTCAGTTGCAAAGAGAGATCAATTATACAGAAATTGTGCAATCAACTGAATTTCAAGCATTGTTAGAAAAGAAGAAGAGATTTATTATTCCGATGAGCATCTTTTTCTTTAGTTTTTTCATTGCCTTACCGATTTTAACATCGTATTCAAAAGTGTTACATACAAAAGTGTTTGGTGATGTGACATGGGCGTGGATTTTCGCTTTTGCTCAATTTGTTATGACGTGGGCGCTTTGTATGATTTATAGCAAAAAAGCTGAATCATTTGATGAAATTGCTCAGAGGATTCTCCACGATGTGAAAAAAGGGAGGGGATAAAAGTGAATACGACGGCATTTATACTGTTTTTAATAATTGTGCTTGGTACGCTAGTGATCACGTATTTTGCCTCGAAAAAAACGAAAAATGCGAGCGAGTTTTATACAGCTGGCGGAGGATTAACGGGTTGGCAAAATGGACTGGCTATTGCTGGTGATTATATGTCAGCTGCCTCGTTTCTTGGAATTGCAGGAGCGATTGCGTTAACGGGATTTGATGGTTTTTTTTACAGCATTGGTTTTCTAGTTGCTTATTTAGTCGTGTTATATTTAGTAGCTGAGCCCTTGCGGAATTTAGGGAAATATACACTAGCGGATATGATTGCAGCACGTTTTAATGCGAAAAAAGTGCGAGGCATTGCGGCGTTAAATACAATGACCATCTCCATTTTTTATATGATTGCTCAATTGGTAGGAGCGGGTGCACTTATTAAATTATTGTTAGGGATTGAATATACAACGTCAGTTTTAATCGTTGGTACATTAATGACGGTATATGTTATTTTTGGGGGCATGACGGCAACGAGCTGGGTACAAATTGTAAAAGCGGTATTACTTATGGCAGGTACATTTATTATTTCAGTCATTGTATTTGCCAAATTTCATTTTAGTATAACGGACATGTTCACCCAGATGAAAACAGCAACACCGCTGAAAGAAGCATTCTTACATCCAGGAGTGAAATATAAAGATGGACTGGATACACTTTCTTTAAATTTAGGACTTGTTCTTGGAACAGCAGGCTTACCTCATATTCTTGTGCGCTTTTTTACGGTTCGCGATGCAAAAACAGCACGTCAATCTGTTGTATGCGCAACATGGTTAATCGGTGCATTTTATATTATGACGATTTTTCTCGGCTTTGGTGCAGCTGCATTTGTTGGAAATGCAGCGATTGTGAAGGCGAACCCAGCAGGGAATATGGCAGCGCCGCTATTAGCCAAAGCGCTGGGAGGAGATTTCTTATTTGCCTTTGTTTCTGCTATTGCATTTGCAACGATTTTAGCCGTTGTAGCGGGACTTGTTTTAACAGCTGCTTCAGCTTTTGCTCACGATTTTTATAATGAAATTATTCGCAAGGGGAAAGCGACCGAGAAAGAACAAGTATCGATGGCGCGCTATGCATCACTTGGCGTAGCTATATTGTCGATTATTTTGGCGCTATTTGCTCAAACGCTCAATGTTGCGTTCTTAGTTTCCTTAGCATTTGCAGTTGCTGCAAGTGCGAATTTACCCGTTATTTTATATACAATTTATTGGAAGCGTTTTAATACGACGGGGGCTATTTGTGGAATGCTTGTTGGATTAATTTCAGCCATTGTTTTAGTAGCATTTAGTCCAAATGTGTGGAGCCCAGAAGCCGGGAAAGCAATTTTTATTGGCGAGGCGTTATTCCCTTATACAACACCAGGAATTATTTCCATTCCACTCGGATTTTTGGCGGCTTACTTAGGAACAATTTTTTCCAGCAGGAAAGAGGATAAAGCGAAATTTGATGAAATTCTTGTTAAATCTAATACAGGATATGGCGTGAGTGATGTTTCTAGTCATTAAACGAAAGAGCTTTCCGATTTGGGAGAGCTCTTTTTTCATTTTAAACGCTGGAATGGGTAGGATTTGTATCGTTCATGTGGAATGAAGATAAGCAGGAAGTTTTAACTCATCATGGCACCAGTACAGCTTGAGAAAGAATAAGTTGTTATGAAAGGTGGAATGTATGGTGAAAATGAAGCAAACAGATGCACTACTCGTAAAGGATGAAAAATATGTTTGGCACGGCATGCGACCATTTAGCCCGAAAGGAATAATGGTTGGAGCGAAAGCAGAAGGGTGCTGGGTAGAAGATATAGACGGGAAAAGATATTTAGATGGAATGAGTGGTCTTTGGTGTGTAAATAGCGGATATGGGCGAAAAGAGCTTGCTGAGGCGGCGTATGAGCAATTGCAAAGGTTATCCTATTTTCCAATGTCACAATCGCATGAGCCTGCAATAAAACTTGCCGAAAAATTAAATGAATGGTTAGGAGGAGAATATGTTATTTTCTTCTCTAATAGTGGTTCGGAAGCAAACGAAACAGCATTTAAAATAGCAAGGCAATATTATGTCCAAAAAGGGGAAGCATCCCGCTATAAATTTATATCGCGTTATCGCGGTTACCACGGAAATACGATGGCAACGATGGCAGCGACAGGACAGGCGCAGCGTAAATATCAATATGAGCCATTTGCTTCAGGCTTTTTACATGTAACACCACCAGATTGTTATCGAATGCCGGAAATAAAATCGCAAGACATTTATGATGTAGAGTGTGTAAAAGAAATCGATCGCGTTATGACATGGGAATTAGGCGGAACGATCGCTGGGTTTATTATGGAGCCAATCATTACAGGTGGTGGTATTTTAATGCCGCCGCAATCCTATATGAAGGCTGTGCATGAAATTTGTCAAAAACATGGAG
Organism: Bacillus cereus group sp. BfR-BA-01360; assembly: GCF_022663595.1. Lineage (NCBI taxonomy): Bacteria > Bacillati > Bacillota > Bacilli > Caryophanales > Bacillaceae > Bacillus > Bacillus cereus group sp. BfR-BA-01360. The sequence continues at coordinate 110,325 of NZ_JAKUFV010000013.1, read as the reverse complement.
CTTTACTGATTAGTGATGAAGTTATTTGTGGTTTTGGCCGGACTGGAAAAGCATTTGGCTTTATGAATTATGGTGTGAAACCTGATATTGTGACAATGGCAAAAGGGATAACAAGTGCATATTTACCATTGTCGGCGACAGCGGTAAAAAAAGAAATATATGAAGCATTTAAAGGGACAGGGGAATATGAGTTTTTCCGTCATATTAATACATTTGGTGGAAACCCCGCAGCTTGTGCACTTGCACTTAAAAACTTAGAAATTATGGAAAATGAAAATTTAATTGAGCGTTCTGCACAAATGGGAGCTCTCTTGTTAGAACAGTTAAAAGAAGAACTTGAAGAGCACCCTTTCGTCGGAGATATTCGAGGAAAAGGATTGCTTGTTGGGATTGAATTAGTTCGTAATAAACAGACGAAAGAACCGATTGAGGATGAGAAAATAGCAAGCGTAGTGAATGGTTGTAAAGAAAAGGGATTAATCATTGGACGAAATGGGATGACAACAGCGGGCTACAACAATGTGTTAACGTTGGCACCACCGCTTATTATTTCAAGTGAGGAAATTGCTTTTGTAGTAGGGACGCTGAAAACAGCGATGGATTGTATAAAATAGGAAACAGCAAGCCATATTGTTTGGCTTGCTGTTTTATGATGAAGATTATGCACTTTGCTTTAACTGCTTATCTTTCACACCGAAAGAGTACTTCAGCATTGGCGGTGTAATCATTGTTGTCAAAATAACGACGATTACAATGGCTGTAAAGTAGTCTTTTGCTAATAATCCAGACGTTAATCCTTGCCCGGCGATAATAAGAGCAACTTCTCCACGTGAAATCATACCAGATCCAATGATTGTAGAGGACTGTAAATCAAATCCTGTTATACGTGCCCCAAATCCACAGCCGATCAGCTTTGTTAAAACAGCAATTACCGTTAAGGCTAAGATAAACCACACCTTATCTCCAATACCTGCAAATGTAATGTTCATGCCAATACTTACAAAGAAAATAGGAACGAACATTGCATAGGCAATTGGTTCTACTTTCTTTTCGACTTCATGTTTATAATCGGTTTGAGAAATCGCGATACCTGCTGCAAATGCACCGATAATACCTGCAATTCCTAATATTTCACCGAAATACGCAAATGCAAAACAAATAATAAGAGCTGCGCTAATAATGGATTCTGAGACGCGCAGTGGTGATAACCAGCGCATAATCATTGGAACGCCTTTCCAACCAATTAAAATAATAGAGGCAAAGAAGACAACTTTCTTCAAGACAACCATTGTTAAGTTTACATCATCAGCACCTAAGAAGCTCATTGCAAATGCTAATAAAATGACAACTAAAATGTCATCAAATACAGCCGCGCCAAGCATCGTTGTACTTTCACGTGTTTTCATCTTCCCTAAATCTCTAAGTGTTTGGACAGAGATACTTACGCTTGTCGCACATAGCAGGAGGCCTAAAAAGACTGCGTGTGCTTGATCCATACCGATTACAAGACCAGCTACATAACCGCCTACAAATGGAAGAACAATCCCGCCGACAGCAACTGCAAAAGAAGAATTGCGATTTTCATTCAGTTCTTTTAAATCCGTTTCCAGTCCAGCCATAAACATAAGAAGGATAACGCCGACTTCACTTAATTGTGTAAGTAAATCTGAGTTGTTTACCCATCCTAATACTGCAGGACCGATTATAATACCGACAAGTAATTTTCCAAGCACAGACGGTTGCCCGAGTCTAACACTAATATCCCCTGCGATTTTTGTACTTAATAAAATTAAGGCAATTTGAAAGAAAAATTCCATCTCATCTCTCCTTTTCGTTTTTTGTTTTATATAACGATTTCTCGGAATTTGCTTAATGTAAGATTGTATGTACACATTAAACAAGGGTTCTTAATACAGGTTCTTTTGAACTTGTAATTTGAACCTGTAACAAATATATAATACATTTTCAAAAAAATCAATGTTAATTTTAAAGATTTTCATAGTTTTCATGATTTAGTGATAGTATCTTTTTACGAAAAAATTCATGTTCTTATATGTATGGAACGTCTTTTCATAGCAGATAATAACCCTTAAATGGAATGGTTTTATAAAAAGGATACTATGCTTATGTAGATATCCTTTAATCGGTAGAAAGGGAGGATATTGAATTTGAGCATGTCAGAAAATACATTATCAATTTTTGCGTTAGGCGGAGTGAATGAGATAGGGAAAAATATGTATGCCCTTCAATATAAAAATGAGATTGTAGTAGTAGATTGTGGTTCTAAATTTCCAGATGAAAGCTTATTAGGCATTGACCTTATTATTCCAGATATTACATATTTACAAGAAAATAAAGAAAAGATTCGAGGACTCTTTGTTACACATGGACATGAAGATCATATTGGGGGAATACCGTATATATTAAAACAATTAAACATCCCCATTTATGCAAGCAAATTGACGCTCGGCTTAATCGAACTGAAATTAAAAGAACATCACTTACAAAATCAAACAAAACTGATTATGATTGACTCTGAATCTGAAATTGAGTTGGAGACAATGCGTCTTACTTTTTTTAAAACAAATCATAGTATTCCTGATTGTCTCGGGATTGCATTTCATACAGATGAAGGAACAGTCGTACATACAGGGGACTTTAAATTTGATTTAACACCTGTAAATGAGCAATATCCGGATATTCATAAAATGGCGAATATTGGGGAGAAAGGAGTACTAGCGTTACTCTCTGAAAGTACAAATGCGGAGCGAGCCGGATTTAGCCCCTCAGAGCGCTTGGTAGGTGAACGAATAGAAGAAGCGTTTCAGAAAGCGCCAAGAAAAGTGATTCTCTCTACTTTTGCTTCGAATGTGAATCGTGTGCAACAAGTAGTGAAAGCTTGTTTAAAAACAAATAGGAAATTGGCGTTACTAGGAAGAAGTATGGTAAATGTAGTATCTGTCGCAATGGAGCAAGGATATTTAACGATTCCTGAAGGAATGTTAATTGAAGCGGATGAGATCAATAGGTTAGATCCAGAGAAAGTAGCAATTCTCTGTACAGGCAGCCAAGGGGAACCGATGGCAGCACTTGCTCGTTTAGCTAGTGGAAGTTATCGTCAAGTGGAAATTTTGCCGGAGGATACGGTCATTATTGCGGCAACGCCTATACCTGGAAATGAACGTAACGTGTCACGTATTATCGATAATTTATTTGTATTAGGTGCCAATGTGATTTACGGTACGGGAAGTTCGACAGGGATGCATGTGTCCGGGCATGCATATCAGGAAGAATTAAAACTAATGTTAACTTTAATGAAACCGAAATATTTCATTCCAATTCATGGTGAATTTAGAATGTTACACCATCATAGTTTGTTAGCGGAGTCTGTTGGGGTTCAAAAAGAGAACATTTTTATCATTAAAAATGGGGATGTAGTGGATATAAGGAAACAAGTCGCCTATCAATCAAGAAGGATACCTGCTGGGAACATATATGTAGATGGACTGGGAATTGGTGATGTAGGAAATGCTCTTTTGCGTGATCGCAAACAACTTTCGGAAGATGGTATGCTTATTATTGTAATTACTTTGAGCAAAACAGACGGAGATATGATTTCAGAACCAGACATTATTTCACGTGGTTTCATATATGTTCGTGATTCGGAAGAATTTCTGAAGGAGATTAATCACTCCGTTGTAGAAACGATTCAGCGCCTGCAGCAATCTTATACGGGCCAATGGTCGATTTTGAAAAAGGAAATAAGAGAAAAGTTAGGTCAATTCATATATACGAGTACAAAACGAAAACCAATGATTCTGCCGATTATTATTGAAGTGTAATGAATTGTGGAGAAACTGAATCCCGCTTTCAAAGGAGGAGAGGGGGATATAGGAAAAGAATGCAGCATAATAGAAATCCCCTTTTTTCTATATTAAGGGGATTTTTCGTTTTTGAGGCTAATGGCAAAAGAACCATCGATTTCTTGAACAGAAGCAAATGCGATGCCTTTTATTGTATCAAATCCTTTTGCTTTTAATTCTTTTTTTAGCCAATCTACATTTTTATGGATTAGTTTTAAATTGTCATATTGAATTTGTTCATCAACAATAACTGCTACTGGTAAGCCGGCGTATGCAACATCCATATGTATATCTTTTGGAGTAAGCGGGATGAGTTCTCTTTTTGGTAAAATACTAATAGAGCCATTTGCCTCTAAAATCGCATATTCAATATCACTGACATTGGGATATCCAGCTACTCTTAAGTTAGAGAGTAGTTCTGCAATCGGATATCTGCTTTCTTTTAAGTTTTTAAATAAAATATTTCCATGTTTGATGAGAAGTGTTGGATGTCCAAGAATAAAAGGATTCAGTTTGTTTAACAAGCTAAGCTTTGTAATGAGAAGATGGAGAAATGTAACAATGATAATGCCCATAATGGCCTGAAATAGGTTGTCTATTTTAATCGCTCCGAAAGCTAAATAAGATAAAAAGATGATAGCGCCAAAATCATGCGGTGTGAGCTGTGCTAATGCTGACTTTCCTAATAGTTTAATCACTATAATAAATAACATATATAAGAAAGTTACTGTACTTAAAAAAACAAACAACGTTGATCCCCCTTAAGACAAATTTGCATGATAAATGGTATACACTTTCTTTACTATGCCCTGCATAGATGATAAATATTACATTTTGAGAGTTGATTTATTTTGTTGGGATTTTATATATGAAAATATTAATAGTGGTACTATAATGAAAAGTAGAAAAATAGGAGATTAATCGTAAATGTTAACAAAGAAAAAAAGTATAAAATATAGCCTGATTACAATGTTCATTATCATTGGTTATATAAGCTTCTTGCAGTACGAAATATATAGGCATGGACATATGGAAGTGAAAAATGATGCAGATTATATGATTGTGCTTGGAACGAGTGTGAAAGGAAGTAAACCATCATATGCGTTACAATATCGAATTGATGCCGCGGCGAACTATTTAAAACAGAATGAGCGAACAATCGCAATTCTATCGGGAGGACAAGGGAAGAAGGAACATATTTCAGAAGCATTAGCAATGAAACGTGGACTTATGAAACAGGGCATTTCAGAGGAAAGAATGATACTGGAAGATCGCTCGACAAATACAGATGAAAATATTACGTTCTCTAAAGAGCTGATTCCACCGGATCGAAAAAAGGGTCTTCTTGTTACAAATGATTTTCATATGTTTCGTGCTAAGAAAATTGCTGAGAAACAGGGCTTACATTTAGAAGGGCTTTCTGCTAGAACCCCGAAACCAATTGTCATCAAATCGAATATTCGCGAATATTTTGCAATCACAAAATATTGGATGTTGAATCGAATATAATACCTTATTATGATGTCACTTTACTTGGAAGGAAAAAATAGTTTTTGCTACAATTTAAGTGTTAATTTTTCATTAGGAAGAGGGGCGATTTTGATGAATGAAATGATACAGAAAATGAAGAGTCATACGTCAGTACGAAAATATAAAAAGGAATCGGTTCCTAAAAATATAATAGAACGAATGGTACAGGCAGCTCAGCATGCAGCATCATCTCATTTTGTTCAAGCGTATTCCGTTCTCTATGTAACAGATGAAACATTAAAAGCAAAGCTAGCAGAGCAATCTGGAAATCGACATGTGCAACATTGCGGAGCATTCGTTGTTTGTTGTGCCGATTTAAAACGTTTAGAAATTGCTTGTGAGAAACATGGAGCAGAGATCAAGCACGATAGCGTAGAAGATTTTATCGTTGCTACAGTAGATGTATCATTATTTGCTCAAAACTTAGCGCTTGCTGCAGAATCATTGGGATATGGTATTTGTTATATTGGGGGTATTCGAAATAACCCAGAAGAAGTGAGTGAGTTGCTTCATTTACCAGATAAAGTATATCCAGTCTTTGGGATGACAATTGGAGTGCCAGATCAAGAACATGAGGTAAAACCGCGCTTGCCAGTCGAAGCCATTTTACATGAAAATACATACGATGTAGCGAAATATGAATCATTATTAGAAAAATATGACGAAACGATGAGTGCATATTATAGTGCTCGATCTAGCAATCAAAAAAATGTAACATGGACAGAATCGATGAGCACATTCATGTCAAACGAAAAACGAATGCATATGAAGGAATTTTTAAATAAAAGGGGTTTAAATAAAAGGTAGTGTGATAAGAGCTTACCTCAAAAGTATAGATTTTGAGATAGGCTCTTTTTATAAGTGCTAGTCCTATTTCTATTTTGGGTAGCGGAGAAATAAGAAAAAAGGGCGCTCAGTTGAGTGCCCTTTTAATATCCAAATCCGCCGCCCCAGCAGCTGCATCCGATAATAATTAAAAGGATAAACAGCACAACGAGTAAAGCAAATCCGCCACTAAAACCAAAGCCACTAGCTTCATAACCCATGATTTTTTCCTCCTTTCCCAATGTGCATTTGTATAACAAGGGGGGTACTTCATACGTTATGTTTGTTGACCAAAAAGGAGCAGGTCCATTTAAAAAAATGAATGAGATAAAGCAAAACTTTTTGAATCGATGGGGATTTTTTATTCTGACTGATTCAAAACGCAACTTCCAGCTGGATGTTTTATTTTTGCGCAGAATAATGAAAAAGTTCTATCTCATGCAAATGTATTAGCCACGAATAGAATGATACAATATAAGGCTGAATGAAATGAAAAAACAACTATTTATTCCCATACGTTTAGAGAATTTAATGAAGAGCAGTGAGTACAATAAAGGATGTTTCTATAACTATGAATTTTAATTTATAAATTTTTAAATAAATTCTTGTTTTTTTATTTTTTTATATGAGCGGATGTATTATACTTTAAAAGTAATAATATGGAAAAGGAGTTTTTATTATAGATATGGAGATGAGACAATTACAAGAGAAAATAGAAAATCAGAAGCAAGAGCTAAGTGTACTTGTGGCTCAATATGGATTAGCGCACAATAAAGTGTTGTTGTTTAGTAGAGAGTTGGATGCATTAATTAATAGATTTATGAATGAACAGAAAGAATCGTATGAAATATAGTTCTAAATAAAGAAAGACACTCTTTAGAGTGTCTTGATAGGAAACTATTGTTTACAAGCCTCAACATCAATGCCAGCGGCAATTAATTTCTTTTCGCCTTCTCGTTCAATTATTTTTTGTAATTTTGATAAGAAGGAATCGAAGTCTGTGTGCTTAGCAACTTGAAATGTCATTTTATGTTCAATAGGAAGCCAAGTGCGAATATCTGCTTCGTTATGTTGGATCTTTACTTCCAGTTTATCTAAAGCATTTGCAACTTTTGCTTCATATGTTTCTTTTTCTTCAAATTCCATCCATAAATGATACAATTCTTCACCAAGAGGACCTTCTAGTGTGTGTTTAATATTTAACATAGCTTGTTGTTCATTTTCTTGTTTTTTTAATTGTAATTCTTGACTATTCATTGTATCAAAAGCGGGAATATCTCCGGCTTCTGCTTCCACAAGATCATGAATAATGACCATTTTAAGTAATTTTTCCATATTTACTTCTTTATCCAAATAAGGCTGAACTAAGATTGCCATAAGCGACATGCGCCATGTATGTTCAGCAACACTTTCTTGACGACCGTTTGAAAGCCAGCTATGTCTCATTTCATATTTTAATTTTTCTGCGAGTGCAATGACTTTTAAAATATTATTCTCCATATGGATCCTCCTCATATCGGTATATTGTAATTTTAATATAAAAAATAAATGTGTCAATTTTATGAGGTTATTGCGATAAATAGATAAGGGAAGTATAATAAAAAACGAATGCGAAAACGTATTATCGAAATAAAAAAATGAAAAAATAAAAAAATGAAAAAGGAAGGGCAGAAATATGAGAGATGAAAATCAACCATTAATTAGGCCACAAAAGAAAAAAAGAAAAATTGATATTTCTAGCCCATTTGGGATTATAGTAGGATTTGCCGTTGTAATTGCGGCTATTATGTTTGGTGGAGGTGGAATAAAAGGATTTAAAAATTTCTTGGACGTTTCATCTATTTTAATTGTTGTAGGAGGAACAATGGCAACAGTAGTTGTTGCGTATAGATTTAGTGAAATGAAAAAATATATAAAAAGTATTTTTTCTGTATTGCATAGAAGAGACGAAGATTTAGAACAATTAACAGAGATGTTTGTAGAGTTTTCCAAAAAATCGAAAAAACATGGATTGTTATCATTGGAAGCTGATGGAGAAGAAGTAGGTCATGCTTTTATTCAAAAAGGAATTCGCTTAATGCTCAGTGGGTACGATGAAGATGAGTTAAGAGAGGTATTAACAAAAGATATTGAAACAGAAGTATACGAATTAAAAAAAGGTGCAGCATTGTTAGATAAAATTGGTGATTTTGCACCAGCTTGGGGAATGATTGGGACATTAATTGGTCTTATTATTATGTTGCAAAATCTACAGGATACGTCTCAAATTGGAACGGGAATGGCAGTTGCCATGTTAACAACGTTATATGGATCTGTTATTGCTAATATGATTATGATTCCGCTTGCTGAAAAAGTGTACCGTGGTATTGAAGATATATACATTGAAAAGAAATTTATTATGGAGGCAATTTCAGAATTATATCGTGGACAAATCCCTTCTAAATTAAAATTAAAGCTTGATACGTATGTATACGAAACGAAAATAAAAAAAGAAAAACGAGCAGCGTAACTTTTTAGGGGTGGGATGATGATGAAACGACCGCAAAAAGGATCACCTCGATGGATGACGACCTTTACTGATTTAACGATGTTATTGCTTACTTTTTTTGTATTATTAGTTGCGACGTCAAAACAAGATACAGCGAAGTTATCAAAAATGCTTGAGAAGTTTAGTGATGCAGGGCAAGTGGATGCACAAGTAATGGAAAATACAATACCGGATATTTCTCATGAAAAAAATAATGAAAAAGTATCGTCTAAAAAAAGAATGGATGATTTATATAAGAAGCTAAAAGGTTACGTAACAGAGAATGGAATTCAGGAGGTACAGGTGTACCGTGAAGATACAGGGGTTAGCATTGTTATTGTTGATAATTTAATATTTGATACTGGTGATGCAAACGTAAAACCAGAAGCGAAAGAGATTATTAGTAGATTAGCAGGATTCTTTCAGTCGGTTCCGAATCCAATTGTTGTAGAAGGACATACGGATAGTAGACCAATTCATAATGAAAAATTCCCATCAAACTGGGAGTTATCCTCTGCACGCGCTGCGAACATGATTCATCATCTAATTGAAGGATATGATATAGAAGCTAAAAGGTTAGCGGCGGTTGGATATGCCGATACAAAACCAGTTGTACCGAACGATTCACCAGAAAATTGGGCGAAAAATCGCCGGGTTGTCATATATATAAAAGAATAATATATTTACATTTCATTAAAAAATAATAGAAATACAAAAATTCTTTTAAAAAAATATTAAATTTTCTCGTTTTATTTTGTATAATGAGTGAGAATGATAAGGTGAAATATTATGATATATTTATACATAGAAGGAGAGAATTGAAAAGAATGGCACATAAAATTTTAGTAGTAGATGATGCAATGTTTATGAGAACGATGATTAAAAATTTATTAAAAAGTAATCCGGAGTTTGAAATTATCGGTGAAGCAGAAAATGGAGTAGAAGCAATTCAAAAATATAAAGAGCTTCAACCCGATATTGTTACATTAGATATTACAATGCCAGAAATGGATGGACTAGAAGCATTAAAAGAAATTATAAAAATTGATGCAAATGCAAAAGTTGTAATTTGTTCTGCAATGGGACAACAAGGCATGGTATTAGATGCGATTAAGGGCGGTGCAAAAGACTTTATTGTTAAACCGTTTCAAGCCGATCGTGTTATTGAAGCATTAACAAAGGTAGCAGCGAGCTAATTCATATAAAGAGGGGTGCCACAAAGAATCGAACAATGATAGATATAGAAGTGTGGGCCCCTTTTTCTATTGTTTGTAAAACAATAAATTGTTATACATAAATGAAATGCTTGATAAGGTAGGTGGAATAACATGCAAACAGATCTATTAAGTATATTTTTTGAAGAGGCAGAAGAACATTTGCAATCATTAAATGAAAATGTCTTAAATTTAGAACAAAATCCTGAAGATATGGGTGTTGTTGATGAAATTTTTCGTTCTGCACATACATTTAAAGGTATGTCTGCAAGTATGGAATTTACAGAGATGGCTGATTTAACACATAAGATGGAAAATGTTCTTGATGAAATTCGTCATGGAAATATGGCAGTTAATGCCGATATTATAGATGTTATTTTTGAATGCATTGATAATTTAGAAAAAATGGTCGCTGATGTACAACAAGGTGGTGTAGGGAATTTAGATGTTACGGCTACCAAACAGAAGCTAGAAGCTTTGTTAAATGGTGATGTAGTCAGTACAATAGATAACCAGCAACAAATCGAATTATCTGGTAATGAAACGATTTCGCATGAAGTTCATATTACGATTGAGCAGCAAGCGATGTTAAAAGCAGTGCGAGCCATTATGTGTATAGAGGCATTGCAAAATTTAGGAGATATTGAAAAAACAGTTCCGAGTATAGAGGAAATTGAAGCAGATGCTTTTGGATTTGAGTTTACAGTCTATATGAATACAGAGCGAAGCGAGGAAGAGCTAACGCAAGCTGCACTTCATGTTTCTGAAATTGAAAAAGTGGAAGTGAAACAAGCGAAACAGGAACAGTCAGCCATGGAGGCACAAGCTGAGAAAGAAGTGAAGCAGAGTGCCACATCTTCTTCTCAACCGGCTAACAAAGGAACATCTCCTAAAGGAAATGCCAAAGGAAGAAATGCAAAAGTAGAAAATCGTTCTATTCGTGTTCAGTTAGAAAAGATAGAGCGATTAATGAATATGTTTGAAGAAAGTGTCATTGAACGTGGACGCATCGATGAATTAGCAGAGAAGATTCAAAATAAAGAACTAATAGAGCATTTAAATCGTTTGGGAGACATTTCGAAAGACATTCAAAATGTATTGTTAAACATGCGTATGGTACCGATTGAAACGGTGTTTAATCGTTTTCCACGTATGGTGCGCATGCTAGCGAAAGATTTAGGGAAAAAGATTGATTTACAGATTACGGGTGAAGATACAGAAGTCGATAAGATTGTCATTGATGAGATTGGAGATCCGCTTGTTCATTTAATTCGTAATGCAATAGATCATGGCATTGAAACAGTTGAAAAACGTCGTGATGCAGGGAAGAATGAGACAGGAACAATAAAATTAGAAGCTTTTCATAGTGGAAATCACGTTGTCATTCAAATTACTGATGATGGAAACGGGATTCATAAAGGAAAAGTATTAGAAAAAGCAATTAAAAATGGAGTTGTAACAGAAGCGGAAGCGAATAAATTAACAGATCGTGAAGTATTTGATCTTATTTTTCAACCTGGATTTAGTACAGCGGAGGTTGTTTCAGATCTTTCAGGAAGAGGTGTCGGATTAGATGTTGTTAAACATACACTCAATAGTCTCGGCGGCCATTTAATTGTTGATTCAGAAGAAGGAAAAGGTAGCATATTCCGCATTGAACTTCCTTTAACGTTATCTATTATCCAATCTATGCTTATTCAAACGAATGAGACACGATATGCTTTACCGCTTGGTAATATTGTTGAAGCAATTCGAATTCGAAAAGAAGATATACAATCATTGCAAGGAAAAGATGTTTTAAATTATCGCGACCAAATTATTGAAGTGAAACATTTAAGTGTGATCTTTGGTGAAAAAACAGCAGAAGAGGTATTTACATCATATGATAATCAAATGATTCCTGTTTTAATCGTGCGTAATACGCATCGTAGCTACGGACTTATCGTAAACACAATTATTGGTCAAAGAGAAATTGTTTTAAAGTCATTAGGTGACTTCTTTGCAGAGAGTGCAAAGCATTTCTCTGGTGCAACAATTCTTGGTGACGGACGGGTAGTCCTCATTTTAAACCCAGAAGGTTTATAAGTGAAATGAAACTCCCTAATGTGCAAAATTGGGGAGTTTTTCGTGACGATAATAATCAACTGTATTATTATTCATTTATATCACAATTCTTATCATAAGTTTGTTAAAATATAACGGGTATAATAGAAAGACTATATAAACCATAAGAAAGAAATAGAAATGAGGAGGCGAGAAAAATGCCTGAAGAACATACAAAAGAGGAAACGGAAACTCTTGTGGCAGAAAAAGAAGAACAATTACTTACATCTGAAGAATGTGATATTCTAGGCGAGATTGCGAATATCTCATTTGGTTCTGCATCAACGATCCTATCAACGATTTTAAATAAACAGGTCAGTATTACTGCTCCTCATGTTGAAATGGTAAATTTATATGATGCGAGAGAAATAGAAGTTCCACATGTCGTATTAAATATTCATTTTACAAAAGGATTAGATATAGAAAACTTGTTTGTTCTTCAACAAGATGTTGCGTTGGCTATTGCGGATCTCATGATGATGGGATCAGGTGAAGTGGAAGAAGGAAAAGAACTTGGAGAATTAGAACTAAGTGCAGTACAGGAAGCTATGAATCAAATGATGGGGTTTGCCGCAACATCTATGTCAGAGTTTTTTCAAGATACAGTGGATATGTCGCCGCCGACTATTAAGGTTGTAAAACTACTAGATGAAATGGAGAAAATCTCTGGTAGTGAAGAAAATAATATAATTATTAAAGTATCGTTTGATTTAAAAATAGATAGTCTTGTAAATTCTAAGCTTGTGCAAATTGTATCAGTTGAACATGCGAAACAAATGATAGGCAAATTATTACAGTTGTCTAGTGGTACAGAACAAGAAAAGAAAAATATTGAAACAAAAAAAGAAGTAGAAGACAATCAAGAATTAGTAGAAACAGAATCTGTAAAAGAGCAATTAACACAAGAAGAAAAAGATGTGTTAGGGGAAATCGCCAATATTTCCATTGGTTCCGCATCAACTGTATTATCGACAGTATTAAATCAACCGGTTAGTATCAGTACACCGAATGTAGAAACAATCAATGCTCGTCATTATGATGGTGTTCCAATTCCATTTGTTATATTAAATGTTGACTTTGTTGAAGGTTTAAAAAATGAAAATGTATTTGTATTTACGAAAGATGTTGCTTTAACGATGGTAGATCTCATGATGATGGGAACAGGTGAAATCGATCCGGATCAAGAGTTAACAGAACTAGAACTAAGTGGCATTAAAGAAATTATGAACCAAATGATGGGACATGCAGCAACTGCCATGTCAGAAATGTTCAAGGAAAAGATGGATATTACTCCACCAACAGTAAAATTTATTACTTTAAAGGAAGAAATGGAATATTTGGGAGGAGGTACAAATTGGAATGAACTAGTTCAAATTACATTTAATATTGAAATTGGAGAACTTGTTCAATCGAAGATGTATCAGATCTTGCCAATCCCAGAAGCGAAGGAAATGGTACGGCGCCTGTTAGATCCTGTTATAGAAGAAGCTGAAATTGAGACAGAAGACGTTGTCCAAGAAGAAATGAAAGAAGAAGCAGTTCAAGTATCAGAAGCGCAACCATTCGAGTTCCAAGAGATTTCAACAACTAATGCATTGGGAATCGATGCATCCATTCTTCAAGATGTGGAAGTAAATGTGGAATTTGTATTTGGAAGTACAGTAAAAACAATTGAAGATATATTAAGTTTACATGAAAATGATGCAGTTGTGCTTGATGAAGATATTGATGAGCCAATTCGAATTTATGTGAATAATATATTAGTTGCATACGGTGAACTTGTTAATGTTGATGGATTTTTCGGTGTGAAAGTTACAAAATCGTTATAAGACGTTAAATAGGAGCTTGAACAAATAGATGAATAGTATGAGATATGTTCTCGTTTGCTGGATGATATTACAGTTACTTCTCTTCTTCCCAATTCAAAGTAAAGCAGAAGAGAGTGTACAAGAAAGTAATGTCGAAACAATCAACCAACAAGATGTGCAAAATAATAAACAACCAAAAGAAGAAATAGAACACCAAGAAAAGCAGCAAGAGGAGCAAGAACAAAAGATTGAAACAGAGTTATGTGTAGTTACGGTGAGTAAGCAGCAGCTTATTCCAAGAGAAAAGCTAGAAATTGCGATTGAACCAAAAGAAAAAAATGTAAACAGTATAACCGGAGCATTGCAATTGCAAGTGAAAGAAGGGCAATATGAGCAAGAGCGGTCGTTAATTTTTCAATATGAAGCAGAAGCGAACAAGTGGATTGCATCCTACACAGTTGAAGCTTATGATTTAGAAGGAGATTGGCATCTTCAGCTCATGCAACAGTATGAAGACGATGAAAGTAAAGAAATCATAGAAAAAGAAACAGAAATCCCACTCGTTAACATTAAAAATGAAGCTCCGACTTTAGATAAAGAATTGCCGAAGTTAGAACAACTTGTTGTTGAAGGCGTAAAGGATGGGATAATCGAGCGGAGAAATGGTGATATGTTAGAGATTCGTGTGAAAGCCTCCGATGCAGAATCAATAGTAAAAGAAGTGCGTGTTGTATTAAAAGGGGAAGAACTGAATAATGATATTACTTTTTTGCTAGATTATCAAAAGCATGAACAGGATTGGCGGAAAGTTTATGAAGTGACAGAAGCGATGAAAGCGGGGAGATACCATCTTCATCTTGAAATCGTTGATGCTGCTGGTAACCGATTTGTGCAAGAAAGTTCGTATATTATCTCCGTTTTAGAACAAGTATCTAAAGAGGGCGAAGATCCAAAAGAACAAGTTCAAGAAGAGAAGCAAACGGAAGAGCCGATCAAAGAAGAGAAAGCTGCTGCGAAGGAAGAGATGGTTGGCCCAATTGCTGATGTGCCGAAGAAACAAGAAGAGCAAAAACAACCTGAACAAGAAGTGAAAAAAGTACAGCCGTCAAAAAAAGATGAAAAAGATCATCAAACGGTCTCTAAGAAGCAAGAGCAAGTTGAAAGCAAAAAAGAGAAGAAACAGCCAAAAGAAGAGAGATTTGAAGCTTCACAAATATTTATGATAATAGCGGGCTTGTTCGCGTTATTCTTTGTTGTAAAAAGTAATAAAGAGTGGAGCTAACATAATAATGAAATGCGAAAGTGCTTGAAAAGGAGCATGAAAATGGATGTTAAGCGCATTGGTATGGAAAATAAGACGTTAGACCCGTTCAAACAGTCTGCGACTATTTCTAAACAGGAGATACATAAAGAGCGAAAACAAAGTAATCTAGTAATTACAACTCAATCTCAAATCATTACAAAGAATCATGAAATCGGTATTTTACTTGCAAATATTGGTGATGGAAAAGCGCTCACAGCATTTCTCATGAAGGAAATAGATACGATACTTCAGTTATTCTCAAAACTGCATACAGTAGCGAAGGAAGGAAAGCAGTCCGAACAAATATATGAGCAAATTGTGAGGAGTATAGAAGGAATTGTAAAGCAGGCACATGTAAAGGGGATTCCTTTATTAGATGGAACGTATGATTATGCCGAAGTGCAGCTTGTATTTGGACGGAAAGTATTTATCCCATTATTAGATGTAAGTGGGCTTCTTTCTTTGGCGGAGCAGAATCCTTCTCAAGGTAATTTGAATATGATTATGAGCGTCATTACGACTTATATGACAAAACTATCAAATGAAACTTCATTAATAAATGGTGTTCATCCTTCTCAGGATCGTGATGTGAGTGTATGGCGTGCGTTAGCCGAAATGAATATGACACAGTTGTCACACCATTTCAAAAAAGCAATGCAAGAACATAAGTGGTCGATTACGATTTGTTTTTTACTTATATGGATTGTTTGTATTCTTTTCATACGGTTATGATAAAGAGATAAAAGGTCGCTGCTTTTTTAGAAAGCAGCGACCTTTTTATATTTTTTCATAAAAGAACGTATCAAAGCGCTGAAGATTATAGCGCTCAGGAGTTAAAATTTGCTCCGTGCTACCGACAAATAATACGCCGCCTTTTTTTAAGGAACGGCTAAATTTGTCATAAAGTAGCGCCCTTGCTTCTTCTGTAAAGTAAATCATAACGTTGCGACAAATAATTAAATCAAAATTTGTGTCGAAACTTTGTGTCAATAAATCGTGTTGTTTAAAGGTTACCCGTTGTTTTATGCTAGGACTTATTGTATATATATCGTTTTCTTTTATAAAATAACGTTTTTTAAAAGCATCTGGTAACTCTTTCAAAGACCGTTCTGTATATTGACCTTGTTTTGCTTTTTCTAAAATATGAAAATCGAGATCTGTTGCTTGAATTTCATATCGAAAAGCTGGCAATCGCTCTGATAAAATGAATGAAAGGGTATACGGTTCCTCGCCAGCTGCACATGCAGCACTCCATGCTTTTAACTTTCCAGTATTTTGTTGGAGTAGCTTTGGTAAAACTTTTGTTTCAAGTGTTTGCCAACGCTCTTTATTGCGAAAAAATTCCGATACATTGATCGTAATGTGATCGATAAAATTTGTAAACAATTCTTGCTCGCCTCGCAAGGCGTTGATAAAATGAGTATAATTTTCAAAACCTTTGCGTGAGAGGAAAGAATCAATTCTTCTCCTCATTCTGTCCTGCTTATATAAAGAAATATCTATATGGAATTGTTGTTTAAGACTCGTTATAAAATAATTATAATTTTGTTCATTTATCATAGTTATATAGGCACAATATATTGTATTGTGCCTCCCCCTTTTTAGATGTATTACATCATGCGGATTTTTTGTTCAAAGCTTTTTTTTACTTGGTTTTGCTGTAATCCGGGTAAATCATAAATCACTGCATCAACCCCCGCATCCTTTGCGATATCGACAGGAATAACAGACGTATGCTTATCTCCATTGTAAAAGCAGAGAACTAACTGGCTGTCTTCAACAATTTGTTTGATAAAAGACATATACTCTGAGCGATAAATAGAATCATACGGGTAATCAAATGTGATATATTGTGCTCCGTATGCTTTTAGATAATCGACCGCTTCTTGAAATTCATCTGTTAGTAAATGTAGCGATTGCAATGTGTACAGGCATAAGTTTGGAGCCAAATGTTCATTTTCTATAAAGAAATGAAGCACTTCATTTTCAATAGATTTGTAACATAATATGTGAATTTTATGTTTGTGAGCATAGTCTAATAAAAAAGCTTTTATTTCTTTTCGATCTAATGCTGTTAATTGATTTGAACCACAAAGAAAAATATTCATAGATTTGCGCCACCTCATGCTAAATTGTAACATAACTTCCGCAAAAAATAACTGCAAAATATCGTTATACAGAGTATAATTATAAATAACCGGATTTTACGATTAATAAATAAAAAAATAAATAAATGTATAGGTGATTGATATGCTACGTTCTATTTCGCACAATCCAATTTTATCGCATATACCACCTGCAAACCAAATGCCGAAAGAAGCAAACTTGAGAACTGGACTTGCTTTTTCGGAGAATTTGCATGCGGATTCAAAGAAAGATAAGTTGTTAGAGCAAATGGAAGCATTTGTTGATAATATTGGAGAAATTAAAGAAAAAATTGAATTAGAGTTAACTCTTGATAACGTAATGGAATATAAAAATACAGTGAAATCATTTTTGAATTTCTACGTTGATCATGTATTACAGTACAAAGATGTTATGTCGCGTCATCCAAGGTATGGATATTCGCAAAAAATGACGATCGTGAAACAAGCTGAAACGGGCTTAAATGAATTAGAGGATGTTATGAATTTAATTAATACAAAAACAGGTCATTTAGAAATATTAAACCAAATTGGAGAAATTCATGGTTTAATCGTGAATCTAGTATTATAAAAAGGAAGGAAGTTATATGTACATACAGTTATATGAGAAGCTCGTTGTCATTCAAAAGGCATATGAGAATATTAGTTTGCTTGGAGAACAGATATATGAGAATTTAAAACAAAAAAACATAAATGAAGTACAGCGACTGCAAGTGGAACAACTGCGATATATAGATGGTGTAAAACAACTAACAATTACTTTCAAAGATAGCGTTGTTCAATGTTGTCAAGAACATGGCGTTGAACCATTTCGAATGCATTCGTTGTTTTCGTATTTTACAGAAGAAGAAATTAAAAAAATAGAAGAATTACAAAAAAAACTACTAGAATTAGAAAAAAATGTAAAAATAATTCTATTGAAAAATCGATATTATTTAAACATATTATTAAAAACTACAGAAAGTATTGTGGATTCTGTTTCTGAATATAATCAAGAAAAGAATCATAATTCGCAAATATTTATGAATGAGCTATTGTAAAGGAGAAGTGAAAAAATTATGAGATTATCTGATTATAATAAACCGCTATCAGGCATGTTAGCAGCACAAGTTGGATTGAAAACAACACAACAAAATCTTACCAATATTCATACACCGGGATATGTGCGTCAAGCAGTAAACTACGGATCTGTGGGAGCGAATAATGGAAATACACCAGAACAACGAATTGGTTATGGAGTTCAGGTAATGGATGTAGAACGTATTACAGATGAGATTAAAACAAAACAATATAATGAGCAATTATCTCAGCTGTCTTACTACGGGTATATGGACGATGCTTTATCACGAATAGAGTCTATTATAGGGACAACTGGGCCGAATTCATTATCTAGCTTGATGGATGGTTTTTTTAATGCATTTCGTGAAGTAGCTAAAAATCCAGAACAAGCAAATTATTATGATACGCTTATTGCTGCAACAGGTAAATTTACAAATCAATTAAACCGCATTGGAAGAGATTTAGAAGAAGCAGAAATGCAAGTATCAGCAGATATTCAAGGGCATGTAGACGAGTTTAATCGTCTTGCTGAAAGTTTAGCAAAAGCAAATGAAAATATTAGAGAGGCTGGTTTGAAAGTACCGAATCAGCTCTTGGACGAGCGAGATCGGATTATTACAGAAATGTCTCAATATGCTAATATAGAAGTATCTTATGAATCTGGAAATCCTAATATTGCGAGTGTTAGAATCTCTGGTGTATTAGCGGTAAGTGGACAAGATACGTATCCACTTCAATTGCAAAAGGAGAAAGAACCGATTTCAGTACAAATTTCCGGAACAGATATTCCATTAAAGAGTGGAAAAATTTTATCTGCAATTGATATGAAAGTAAAGATTACTGGAAATAAGGAAAAGGATGTTAAAGGCTATAAAGATTCTTTAAATGAATTAATGTCTGCTATTAAAGATCAAGTGAATGGAGTTATGAAAAAAGATTTCTTTGTTGGAGATATCGCCAAAAATATTCGTTTAAATCCAGAACTTGCAAATGACGTTTCAAAAATGAAAATTTCTACTGAAACAGCAAAAGAATTGGCAGGAATTTCAGATAAAGAATATACAAAAGGGCTTTCTTATAAACAAGCATTAGATAAATTTCTTGTTGGAATTGCATCAGATAAAAGTGCAGCAAGTGCCTATAAAGAGATTCATACAAACTTATTCACAGATACTGAACAAGAGAAAATGGGTATGGAAGGCGTTAATATGGAAGAAGAAATGGTTAACTTAATGGCCTTTCAAAAATATTTCGTTGCCAATTCGAAGGCAATTTCAACAATGAATGAAGTATTTGATAGCTTGTTTTCTATCATTCGATAAGGATAAATTTAATTGATTTATAAAAATTCAACAATAAAGAAGGGGATTTTATGAGAGTATCTACATTCCAAAATGCAAATTGGGCTAAAAACCAACTGATGGGTTTAAGTGTTCAGCAACAATATCATCGTAACCAAGTTACTTCAGGTAAGAAAAATTTACATATGAGTGACGATCCGCTTGCAGCGGGGAAATCATTTGCAATCGAACATTCATTAGCAAATATCGAACAAATGCAAAAAGATTTAAAAGATTCAAAAAATGTTTTGTCTCAAACTGAAGCAGCGTTACAAGGTATTACGAAATCTCTAACAAGAGTCGATCAATTGGTTCTACAAGCTGTAAATGGGACGAACGGTCCAAAGGAAATGAAAGCGATAGGTACAGAAGTTAATCAATTGTTAAAGCAAGTGGTATATTTGGCTAATACAAAAGAACAAGGGCGCTATCTTTTTGGCGGGGAAAGTGTAGAAAAACAACCTTTTACAGAGGATGGTACATATCAAGGTGGAAATAAAAATGTTACATGGACATTAAATGATGGCTATGAAGTGACAGTTTTTCGTAAAGGGGATAACTTGTTATCTTCAACTATTCAAACATTAAAGAAAATGGGAGATGCATTACAAAAAGGTGATAAAAAATCCTTGGAGTCATTACTAGAAGAAAATAAGCAAAATTTAGATAAGGTGTTGAATCAAACAACAGAATTAGGTGCAGTAATGAATACGTTGGATACATTCAATACAATTTTAAATGAACAAAACTTAGCGCTCCAAGAAAATCGAAAAGAAATCGAGGATGTAGATTTAGCTGTAGCGATTTCTGATTTAGCTTATATTAATGCAACGTATGAAGCGACATTAAAATCAGTAAGTACGATGAGTAAAATTAGTATTTTGGATTACATGTAATGATAAGAAGGAGTGGTTATAAATGGGAGGAACAATCACCAATGTAGGTGGTAGACAGCAGATTTGGAATTTAGGGAATAACATAATTGATACCTCTAATTTAGTAAATTTAGAACTGCAAGCTTTAGAAATGAAAAAAACGCCTTATGCAAATCAGAAACAAACACTCACTAATGAGAAACTTATTTATGCAAGTGTAAAAAAAGAATTTGGGAGTTTTTATCAAATTTTTAAAGATTTATCTGCATTTAAAGGGAATGAAAAGAAAACAGCAGCTTCTAAAGATGGATTTCTTACCGCCCAAGCGGATGCTTCAGCAATTGCAGGTACATATACGATTACAGTTGAAAAGGTTGCACAAAGACATCAAATTACTACGGCTCCAGCGAATTCAACAAATACAACAGGGACAATTCAGTTGGATGATAAAATTGGAAAAGATGATACATTTAAAATTGGTAATAAAGATGTTACAGTTACAAAGGATATGACGTATAAAGATGTAGTTAACAAAATTAATAATGGAAACTATGGTGTGTCTGTATATTCTCTAGGGGGACATTTATTTTTTACATCAACTACAGAGGGTAAAGATGGCGAAATAAAATTAACTGATGGAAGTAATGGCTTTTTAAAGAGTATCGGATTAATAGATAGTACCGGTGCAATCGCAAATGAGATTACAAAACCATCAGATGCGGAATACACAATAAATGGGATTGCTGGAACTAGTAAATCTAATAAAATTAGCACTCTTCCCGGTGTGACTATTAATTTAGAAAAAGAAACAGCGGAGCCAATTACTTTGACAGTTCAAGATTCTGATATAAAGGATTCTATTAATTTAATCAAAAAAATGAAAGATGAATATAATAAAGCTGTTTCAAGTTTAGATTTGTTTGCAGGTAAAAATGGTGCTTTGCAAGGAAGTAGTGTGGCATTTTCGATTCAAAGTGCTATGACAAGTCTTTTTTCATATTCTCAAGATAAAACATTTTTGTTCTCTTTTGGTATCGAAGTTGATAAAACAGGAATTATGAAATTAGATGAAGCGAAGTTGACAACTGCATTTAAAGAAAATCCAGAAACAACAAAAAAATTCTTCTTTGGTTTAAATGGTTTAGGACATAATATGGAGAAAAAGCTCGATAAGATATTTGGTGATGAAGGTTTTATTGGAAAACGATCTAAAAGTATTGATGAGCAAGTAAGCAAATTAAATCAAAAAATTAGTGACATTGATACAATTAATAAAACGAAACAAATATCTATTATTGATAAATATGCTAAGTTAGAATCTACACTGGCTTTACTTGATATGCAGTTAAAAACGATGAAAGCTATGACAAAACAAAAAAGTGATGATTAATGAAAATTGAGGAAGTGTTAGTATGCAAGCGTGGCAACGATATATGCAAAATGATATTATGACAAGTAATCCAATTAAAAATACAATCTTCATTTATGAAAGATGCATTGTTGAGTTTCAAAAATTAGAGCAATTGCTCAGTAATTTTCAAATTCAAGAGGGAGAGATACTCCTCGAAAAGTTAGAACGTATTTTTGAAGAGCTAAAATTACAGTTGAATCCAGAAATTACAAAAGATTTATATGATAGTCTTTACGGTTTATATGATTGGATTAGCTCTCAAATTCAAATGATGAAAATAACACGTGAGGCTAAAGATATTGATGCAATTGTAAAAGTATTACAAGATTTAATAGATGGATATCGAGGAGCTTTGGAAAATGCACAATGATATTTATCAAGCTTTTGTTAGCTGTTTTAATGAGATAGGGGAACTAAATGTAACGGAGGAAGAATTCTCTGAAAAAAGTGAAATGCTAAATCGCTGGATGATGACGTTAGATGAGGAAATGCGTGCTCAAGTAGCGGAACAAGTGAGTCCTTATATTATTAAGGCTGCGCAACATATTCGAGATAAACAAAAAATATTAGAAGAAATAATTATGTCAAATGATGGACGTATGAAAGCAAATGCTTTTTATGGAAAATATTGATAAATAAATAGTTGATATTTGAAATGAACACATATTACTCACATGTAAAAGAAATCTTCATGTGAGTAATATGTTCATTAGTGAGTGAGGAATTCCACTGATAGAGGTTTCATTTTATTAAAATAAACAGAAAGGGAAATTTATTCGACGAACTAGTATAAAATGAATTTTTTATCTTGTTTTTTGTATTATTTTTTACATTTTTTTATTTTTCTAAAGACAATATTGAAAAAATGGCATAAAATATTGAAGGATACATAGTAAAGTATTATTGTAATAAACGAATACATATAAGAGAGTAAAGAATGAAGTGAAACTTCCATCAGTGGATGAATATGGTTGGCTCAGAATGATAGAAAGGGTGTGGAATATGTCGGATTTAGTTAGTGATGTAGGGCATTATATGAACTATTTGGTAACAAAAAGAAATACGATTTCTAGCAATATTTCTAATGCGAATACACCAGGTTATAAAGCACAGGATGTTATATTTTCTGAACAAATGCAAATGAGCAATGAATTGTATAAAAAAAATGCATCTGATTTAAAGACGAATTCGAGTTTATATCAAACAAATAAACTGCATTTGCCAACAGCAAATGTAAAAAATACATATGCAAAGATTCAAGAGAAATCCATGCAAGTAAATAAAGATGGAAATAGTGTTGATGTAACGACAGAAATGCTAGATTTGCTAAAAACAAATCAATTATACGGTATTTCAATCAATGCGATTAATACACAGTACACAATTAATCAAGCAGCAAGAGGACGTTAAGAAAAAAGGAGAGACAGCTATGTTTCAGGCAATTAATGCAAGTGGGTCAGGACTAACTGCTGCACGAAAATGGATGGAAGTAAGTTCTGATAATATTGTCAATGCAAATACAACAAGTGCACCAGATGGAGAACCTTATCGTCGTCGCAGTGTTGTATTAGAATCAAATCGTAATTTTGCAAGTATGCTCAAAGAAGCTCCAAATGATGGAGTGAAAATTACGCGGATTGAATCAGATCCAAATGAAAATTTGGTTTATAACCCGTCACACCCACATGCAAATGCAGAAGGGTATGTTCGTTATCCAAATATTGATATGACAGCTGAAATGACGAATGTTATGGTTGCACAAAAAATGTATGAAGCCAATACAAGTGTATTAAATGCAAATAAAAAAATGCTCGATAAAGATTTAGAAATCGGTAGAGGATAATAGGGAAGAGGGAGAATATGAAAATTGAATCAATGTTAAATACACAGCCATTTGGATCTATTCAATCAATTGGTACACTTAAGAATTCGCAGCCGTCCGTGATTGAGGGCAAGAAGTTTATCGAATTATTGGAAGATATGAATCAAACGCAAAACAACGCTCAAACAGCAGTATATGATTTGCTTACGAAAGGTGTAGGAGAGACGCACGATGTTCTCATTCAGCAAAAAAAAGCAGAATCACAAATGAAAACAGCTGCTGTTATACGTGACAATCTTATTGAAAACTACAAACAATTACTCAATATGCAAATTTAGGAAAATGGACGGGTGTGTTTAGATGGAAAAGATAAAAAATGTTTTCCAATCGCTAAAAACATGGCATAAGATGGTTATTGGTGCTGCGATTTTAGCGATTGGAACAGGAGCGCTGTTATATTTCACCTTGCCAGATAAATATGTTGTTGTCTATCAAAATTTAAATGATGCAGATAAGCAAGAAATTACAGCAGAATTATCAAAGCTAGGTGTAGATTATCAATTAGTTAATGATGGATCTATTAAAGTTTCAACGAAAGATGCTCCGTGGGTTCGAAAAGAAATGAATGGAATGGGATTGCCGTTTAATTCAAAAAGCGGTGAAGAGATTTTATTAGAAAGTTCTCTTGGATCCAGTGAACAAGATAAGAAGATGAAACAGCTTGTCGGTACGAAGAAACAACTTGAACAAGATATTGTAAGAAACTTTGCAACAATTGAAAGTGCTAATGTTCAAATTACGTTACCTGAAAAAGAAACGATTTTTGACGAAGAAAAGGCGAAAGGAACGGCTGCGATTACAGTTGGGGTAAAACGTGGGCAGCTGTTAACTGAAGATCAAGTTGCAGGTATTCAGCAAATGATTAGCGCAGCAGTTCCTGGAGTAAAGCCAGAAGAAGTTAGCGTTATTGATAGTAAAAAAGGTATTATTTCAAAAGGTGCGGATGCATCAACACATGCAAGTTCGTCTTCTTATGAAAAAGAAGTAGAAATGCAACAGCAAATTGAAAACAAGCTAAAACAAGATATTGATGCGACATTAATGACAATGTTCAAATCGAATGAATTTAAGGTTAATACAAAAGTTAGTGTTAATTATGATGAAGTGACACGTCAATCCGAGAAATATGGTGATAAGGGCGTTCTTCGTAGTAGACAAGATCAACAGGAGCGTTCAACTGCACAAGAAGGCGCTGATGCAAAACAAGGCGCGGGTATTACGGCAAACGGAGAAGTTCCAAATTATGGTGCGAATAATAATCAAAATGGTAAAGTTATTTACGACAATAATAATGGAAATAAAATTGAAAATTATGAAATTGATAAAACAGTTGAGACGATTAAAAAACATCCAGAATTAACAAAAACAAATGTTGTTGTTTGGGTAGATAACGATACATTAACAAAACGAAAAATTGATATGACAACGTTTAAGGAAGCAATTGGAACAGCAGCCGGTTTACAAATTGATCCAAATGGAGAATTTACAAATGGCCAAGTAAACGTTGTTACTGTTCAATTTGATCAACAAAAAGAAGAGAAAGCGAAAGAACCAGAAGCAAATGGTTTCAACTGGTGGTTAATCGGAGGAATTGCGGGGGGACTTCTTGCATTAGGTGGTTCGATTTGGTATTTATTAGCAAGACGTAAGAGAAAACAAGAAGAAGAAATCGAGGAATATGAACCATTAGCAGAAGAAGAAGTAGCAGCTACTGATGAAACAATTATGGAAATTCCTGAAGAAAAACTAGAACCAGCAGAACCAACTTTAGATGAACAAGTGCAAGATGCTGCAAAAGAGCATGTAGAGGGTACTGCAAAAGTGATTAAAAAATGGTTAAACGGACAGTAGGGAGGAAAAGTGATGTTTGATGAAATCTCCTCCAAAGAAAAAGCTGCCATCCTTATTCGTACATTAGATGAAGAGGTGGCAGCGAAAGTCATCGAATATATGACAGCAGAGGAAAAAGAAATATTATTGCGTGAAATTGCTAAATTTCATGTATATAAACCCGAAACATTAGAAAATGTATTAGGACAATTTTTATATGAATTAAATGTGAAAGAACTGAACTTAGTTACGCCAGATAAAGAATATATTCGCCGCATATTTAAAAATATGCCCGAAGAAGAATTAGAAAAATTATTAGAAGATCTCTGGTATAACAAGGACAATCCATTCGAGTTTTTAAATTCACTTACAGATTTAGAGCCATTACTAACGGTTCTAAATGACGAATCGCCGCAAACAATTGCTATTATTGCATCGTATATTAAACCGCAGCTTGCTTCACAATTAATCGAAAGATTGCCAGACCATAAGCGTGTGGAGACAGTAATGGGTATTGCAAAACTTGAGCAAGTGGATAGTGAGTTAATCGGCAAAATTGGTGAACTATTAAAATCCAAATTAAATAATATGGCATTTAGTGCTATTAACAAAACGGATGGACTTAAAACGATTGTTAATATTTTAAACAATGTTTCACGCGGTGTGGAAAAAACAGTCTTTCAAAAGCTGGATGAAATGGATTATGAGCTATCTGAGAAAATTAAAGAAAACATGTTTGTCTTTGAAGACTTGCTCGGTCTCGATGACCTTGCGCTCCGTCGCGTCCTAGAAGAAATTACTGATAATGGTGTCATTGCGAAGGCGCTAAAAATTGCTAAAGAAGAAATTAAAGAAAAATTATTTACATGTATGTCTTCTAACCGTAGAGACATGATACTTGAAGAATTAGATGGTTTAGGACCACTTAAGATGACTGAAGCAGAAAAAGCACAGCAAACCATTACAGGTACTGTTAAAAAGCTAGAGAAAGAAGGAAGAATTGTCATTCAAAGAGGTGAAGATGATGTCCTTATTTAAAAACAGAATTCCTAAGAATTCTGTTTCTTTTTCTGAGGAAACGTATGAATTACAATTTCCAAAGCAAATTCATTCAGAATACGAAGAAACTGAAATAGAAATAGATTATGCAACACTGCTTGCTCAGCAAGAAATGCTGCATACTGAAATGAACAAATTAAGAAAAGAGCAGCAAATATTTCAAGAAGAAAGAGAACAACTTTTGAAGGAAAAAGAACAATTCCACAAACAGGTTGAGGAACACAGGCAACAAATGGAGATGGAGCGTGCTCAATTTCAAGAGAAACAGCAAGAAACGGCCTATGAATGGGCAGAATTACTATGGGATCAATCATTACAGCTTGCTGAAAAAATTGTGAATCAAGCGATAGATACAAGAGAATTGGATATTCTTCCAATTTTAAAAGGAATTGTTCAAACACTTCCAACTTCGTTTGAAAAACTAATTATAACGGTTCATCCAGAAACTGTTGAGCGTATAGAAGAAGAAAAAAAACATTCGAAAGAATATTGGCTTCTAGAGCTTGTAGAATGGAAATATGATTTTTCCTTACAATTTGGTGAATTTGTCATTGAGGAAGAGAAAGAGTTTTTCGAATTTAAGTTCAAGCCTATATTCGAAAAACTTCGTCAAAAGTGGGAAGAACAAAAGGTATTTGAGGAGAAAAATGTATGAACAGTATGTTAATAAATGAACATCAAAAGTGGAATACATTTATCGAAACGTCGTTTTATATAAAAACAGGAAAAGTGCATAGTGTGCAGGAACAGTTCTTTATTTCAAAAGGTCCAAAAGCTAAAATTGGTGATGTTTGTCTTGTTGGGGAACATCATGTTTTATGTGAAGTGATTGCAATTGAAAAAGAAAATAATATGTTACTTCCATTTGAGCAGACTGAGAAGGTATGCTATGGCGATTCTGTAACTTTAATTGCAGAAGATGTTATAGTGCCGCGAGGAAATGCATTGCTTGGAAAAGTGTTAAATGCAAATGGTGAGATTTTAAATGAACCGAGTGAGAATATCCCGCTTCAAAAAGTAAAACTAGATGCACCTCCTATCCATGCGTTTGAAAGAGAAGAAATTACCGAAGTATTTGAAACAGGAATTAAATCTATTGATGCAATGTTAACAATTGGAGTTGGTCAAAAAATTGGTATTTTCGCGGGATCAGGTGTTGGTAAATCAACATTACTTGGAATGATTGCGAAAAATGCAAAGGCTGATATTAATGTGATTAGCTTAGTAGGAGAACGTGGTCGCGAAGTGAAAGATTTTATTCGTAAAGAACTTGGAGAAGAAGGAATGAAAAAAAGTGTTGTTGTTGTGGCGACTTCTGATGAAAGTCATCTGATGCAACTTCGTGCAGCGAAGCTGGCAACATCAATTGCTGAATATTTCCGTGACCAAGGGAATAATGTTTTGCTTATGATGGATTCTGTTACGCGTTTTGCTGATGCAAGACGAAGTGTCGATATTGCAGTCAAAGAGTTGCCAATTGGTGGGAAAACACTCCTTATGGAAAGTTATATGAAAAAACTACTTGAACGTTCTGGAAAAACAAAAAAAGGGTCTATAACAGGTATATATACTGTTCTTGTTGATGGCGATGATTTAAATGGTCCGGTACCAGATTTAGCTCGTGGGATTTTAGATGGTCATATTGTATTATCGCGTGAACTAGCAACGCTTAGTCACTACCCAGCTATTTCTGTGTTAGATTCAGTGAGTCGTATCATGGAAGAAATTGTAACACCGGATCATTGGAAGCTTGCAAATGAAATAAGAAAAACGCTATCTATTTATAAAGAAAATGAATTGTATTTTAAATTAGGAACGATTCAAGAAAATGAAGAAAATGCTTATATTTTTGAATGTAAGAATAAAATAGATGGTATAAATACATTTTTAAAGCAAGGCCGGACAGATTGTTATCACTTTGAGGACATTGTTCAAGCGATGCAGCGTATTGTATAAGGGCCTCGCGTATGAGGTCTTATTTTTGTTTTTTAATATTTCACAGATTTTTTTTGAAAAAAACTATATAATAGAAAAAGAGAGCGTTATAATAGAAAGGGGTTATAAAAATAGGTGAATAAACAGCAGTATGATACGATAAAATTGCAAATCAATCAAGAAAAAGAACAGATTTTAAAAGAAGTATACAAATTGACTTCTGAAAAAAAGAAACTAGAGCAACAAAAAGAATATGCTTTACATGTTTTTCAGTCACGTAGCAAAATAGCCCAAAATGGGAAACAAATTATGGTTGGTATGCTTTCTTCTCATACGTTTTCGCCTGAAAGAATAGAAGAATGGAATCGGAAAATACAAAAAATAGCTGGATTTATTAGGGAAAATGAAAGTTTTTTAGAACAAATAAAAGAAAAAGAACGGGTAATTGATGAAATGTATCAAGAAGATTGTAAAAAACTCACAAAAGAGCAGGAGAAATTAGAAGAAAAAATGCTTCTTGATTTAAAAATGTGCATGAATGGATGAGGTGAACTTTATGATTAATCCTGTACTTCCGGTGCAGCTTCGCTCGCCTCTGCAAAATGAAAAACAGGTAGGATTGAAGTTAAAAGATGAAGATGTTTCATTTTTAACTAAAATGAATGAAGAGCCACTAGCTGATAATAAAATAGAAGAGAAACTTAAGAAAACAAAAGAGGAGAATGTATCACAAACACAGGATGCAGTATCCGATATTTACCGAATGGAAAACGATAATATAGAAGCTCCCTTTACACTTAAGGAGAAAATAGAAGAAAAACAAAAGATGGAAAAATTACTATTAGAAATTTCTGACCAAGCACTGGCAATGGAACAGTTACGTATGCAACCAGAATTGTTATATCAATACATACAAAAAATACAAGAGCTATATAAAACATATGGAAATATAAAGATAGATGAGTTACCAGCACAAGAGATCCAACAACTGCAGGGGTTTTTAAAAAACTGTAATATTGAAAATGTTATATGTTCAGAAGATACAATTCAAATGATGCTAGGGAAAATAACTTCATTAGAAAATATGTTATGCTCTTTTGAATCTATTCAAAAAGAATCATGCGATATAACGAAAGTAAGTGCTCTCGGCTCACCAATGAATCAAGCAGACTTTGAAAATCAACAAATGGAAAAAGCCGACATGTTAAAAGAAGTATTTGCTAATACAGAAGATAAAGAAAAGATTCAAAAGGAAGCTCTTGATGGGTTAGAAGAGAATTTAGAAAGTAAGGAAGATTCTATAAAGGACAAATCAATTGGAGAATCGAATATAAATTCCATTCTTGCTGGAAATGATGCGATTGTAAAAAAAGGTGACGTGCAATTAAAAATGCCAAAAGTTTCACTTTCAGATTTAGGGAATAAAATGGAGGCGAAAGTAGAGGCGTTACAGAAATTTATTGTCAAGCAAGAAAGAGTATTATTTCAATTAAATCCTGAAAAACTCGGAACATTAACCGTATATATGAAAAAACAAGGTAGTCATATTCAAGTCCATGTCGAAATGGATAAACAAGATGCGAAAAAAAGAGTTGAAATGATTTTTGATGAATTAAAGTTCAAATTGAAAGAGAAAGAGATTCATATTGAATTAAGTTATGCAAATAGGGATCAACAGCGCCAGCAACAAGAGCGTGAGCAAGCACAGAAGCAAAGAAAAGTTGTAATGAAAAAAGCAAAACGTACAGAAGAAGATTTTGCTGGTTTATTGGAGGGATAAAAAAGTGCCGAGTGTTGGATTAAATGCAACAAATATGAATCATATGCAAGCGACTCAAACACAAGCTCAAACGAAAGCAGGAGCCACAACAAAAGTAGATGAGCAAAAAACACCTGGTGTTATGGGAAAAGATGATTTTTTAAAGCTTTTTTTAACAAGTTTGCAATATCAAGACCCATTTAATGCAATGGATATGGATCAAATGATGAATCAAATGTCACAAATGTCTCTAATGGAGCAGGTGCAAAATATGACAAAAGCAGTTAATGCTCTAAAAGACACTGTCAATACAACAGCTCTAGATGGTGGGATGAAGTTTTTAGGTAAGTATATACTAGGACCATCTACTGATGGAAACCAAATATCTGGAAAGGTAGATGCCGTACGATTAGCTGCGAACAATGAAGTTCAACTTGTTGTAGGGGATAAAATTGTATTGATGAAATATGTGACGAATGTATCAGATAAAGAGATAGAGACAATTGAGAAACCAGAACAAAAAGAAGATATAAAGACAGAAACTAAGTAATTACATAAATATAAAAAGCATAAGGAGTGTAAAGGAAATGATTAAATCATTATATACAAGTATTTCAGGCATGAGTGCAATGCAAAACGCATTAAGTGTTACATCTAATAACATTGCCAATGCACAAACAGTAGGATATAAAAAACAAAAAGCTGTGTTTGATGATTTATTATATAACAATACAGTAGGTGCTAAAGGTGATGACACAAAGGCTGGAACAAATCCAAAAAGTATCGGTAATGGTGTGAAATTTAGTGGAACATCCACAGATTACAATGGTGGTTCCATTACAATGACAGGTATAAATGGCCAAGTTGCAATAGAAGGGAATGGCTTTTTTGTCGTAGGTGATTCACAAGGAAATGGTGTTCAATATACACGTAAAGGAACATTTGGGAAATCTGAAAATAATTATATTGTCAATGGGGAAGGTCAGTATGTATTAGCTTACAAGCTAGACGAAGATGGGAAGCCAGATACTTCACATCCGGCGGGTCCAATCTCAATTCCATTAGGTTCAGCAATTGACGGAGAAGTATCCAGTAAAGGTTCATTGATAGGTAACCTTTCTAGGGATAACAAGAAGATTATACATGATTTTCCCGTGTTTAATAAATCTGGGGATAACATTACTATGCGTGTACAGATTGAACAAGTTACGGAACTCGTAGATCCAGACTTACCGATAGGTTCTGATGGTAAACCAATATTTCCAAAAGATGATAATGGTAATCCGATAAAACCAGAAAAGGTAGAAAAGCCAGTTCCAGGTAAGTATAAGTATACCGTGTTAACACGTAATAACTCAAAAAATGAAAAAGAGTTTACTCCAATTGCGGATGATAAAGCACCTGGAAATGGAGATAAAAAACCAACTTTAACGAAAACTCTTGAATTTGATCCTATTACTGGTAAATTAACAAGAACGGATGAAGCTGTTGTACGTGATCCAGTGACAAAAGAGGTTATAAAAGGAGGACAAGTAGATATTCCATTTGGTGGGGATACTTTCAAGTTAAATTTAAGCCAGCTTACAAATTTGCCAACGAAAGATACATTAGATCATAAAGATGTAAATGGTAGGGCGGCAGCAGTAGCAATGGATTATAAGATTTCTGATAATGGTTATGTAATGGTAACTTATTCAGATAATAGCACTCGAGCTATTTCTCAGTTAGCAGTAGCAACATTCAAAAATCAAGATGGATTAATGAAAATAGGAAATGGTAACTATGTTCCAACAGCATCTGCAGGTGATCCATTTATTGGTGTTGCTGAACAAAATGGTGCTGGAAAAATAATAGGTGGTGCACAAGAAGGCTCTAACGTTGACTTATCTGTTGAATTTGTTGACTTAATGCTATATCAACGTGGATTCCAAGGAAATGCAAAGGTAATTAAAGTCTCGGATGACGTATTAAACGAAGTTGTAAATTTAATTCGATAATATAGGTTAGAAACATGTAGTAACTTCGATAGTTGCTACATGTTTATCCGCTATTTTAGAGCAGCCCGATTGGTGAGGGCTCATAATCAGTGGGGAGCTTCATTCCCCACTGATTAAAGTTTCATTTTATATGATAGATGGAAAGGGCTTTTTCGGATTATGACAAGACAAGAACGAATTTTGCAATTACCTTTTTTTCAAGATAAGCTAGAACTTGCAAAACAAATTATAAAAATAGAACAAGAAGAACATCGCTATTTGCCGGATCAATTTGAAATAAAGAAGATTCCGCCTTATACATTTGGAGAAAGACAAGCTGTTATTGGAAGAATTCATGAATTTTATTTTGTAGGTATTTATAGTGGAGACAATTGGAAATATCAAGCTTTTACAGATGTGATGAAGTGCCGGGAATTTTTTATTAATCTGTCAAGTATTACAGAACAACAATTGGCATTTTGGTTCAATAACATTGAACTATTAGCTGCTTCTTAAATGAAACTGAAAGGAGCATAGCATATGGTACAAAATAAATATCGAGTTACATTCATTTCACCGAGTGAAATGGAACAACGTACGATTATGTCAGCAAATAGCTTACCCGATTTAATTCGAAAGGTGGAGAGTATTATTGCTGATCCTAACGGTTACTTTGTTAATGA
Organism: Bacillus cereus group sp. BfR-BA-01360; assembly: GCF_022663595.1. Taxonomy (NCBI): domain Bacteria; kingdom Bacillati; phylum Bacillota; class Bacilli; order Caryophanales; family Bacillaceae; genus Bacillus; species Bacillus cereus group sp. BfR-BA-01360. The sequence goes on along the minus strand of NZ_JAKUFV010000013.1, from coordinate 77,199 downwards.
TAAGAAGAACAACTGTTATTTTAAGGTAATAAGAGAAAATGTAACGTTTATTCAATATGAATTATTATTTTCAAATAGAGAAATTCATATTGAAAAGTTAAAACATGTTGCACCTGCTATGTTAAAGAAACTGTTCCAAAAGATAAATGATCCTGAACTTTATGTACTTTCTCTTCTTGATGTAGATCTTGCAACAAAAGAATATGTATTAGCAGCAATGGAACCATCTTTACGAATGAAAGTGGAAACAGAACTTGCGAAAAAATGGGAATCACTTCCATCGGAAATTGTAGAGGCGCAAGAAGTATTATTAGAGGCGTTAGCTTCATTTATACAAGAATAGATTCATGAACCATCTATCTGTTATTTTTGTTAGATAGATGACTTTTGTTTATTTTTAATTTAATAAATGAATATAAGGAATATTGGAAGGGGAGCGACACCTATATGTCACAAGCGCAAAGCATTTTATTAGAAAGCGGAACAAATGAATTAGAAATCGTTACATATACTGTTGGCGAAAATTTATTTAGTATTAACGTAATGAAAGTGCGCGAAATTATTAATCCATTTCCTGTCACATCTGTGCCAGAATCTCATCATGCGGTTGAAGGTGTTGTGCAAGTGCGTGGTGAAATCTTACCAGTTATTAATCTTGCGACAGCGTTACGTTTAAAATCCACAAAACCACTAGATCAAACAAAGTTTATTATTTCAGAATTAAATCAAATGAAAGTTATTTTCCGAGTAGATGAAGTGCACCGTATTCAGCGTATTTCTTGGGAACAAATTGATGAACCATCTTCTTTATCAATGGGGCTTGAAGAAACAACATCTGGAATTGTAAAATTGGATGGGAAAATTATTTTATTATTAGATTATGAAAAAATTGTTTGTGAAATTAGTAATACTAGCTATGAAGCAAATAAACTTTCAGGACTAGAACAAAAAACAGATCGTGCAGAAAAAGTTATCTACATTGCGGAAGATTCAGCAATGCTTCGTCAAATCTTAGAAGAAACGTTATCAGCAGCAGGATATACAAAAATGAATTTCTTCAGTAATGGTGCAGAAGCTTTAGCGCAAATTGAAAAGCTGGCGAAAGAACAAGGAGAAAAAATGTTTGAGTATATTCATTTGCTGATCACAGATATTGAAATGCCAAAAATGGATGGACATCATTTAACAAAAGTAATAAAAGATCATGAAGTAATGAACAAATTACCAGTCGTTATCTTTTCTTCACTTATTACAAATGAACTATACCATAAAGGTGAATCTGTTGGGGCGAATGCACAAGTAAGTAAACCAGATATTCAAGAATTAATCGGTTTAGTTGATAAGCTTGTTTTATAAAATAACACTTCTATGAGGAAAGAGTATATATTGATTTAATTGTAACCTCCCAGTCCAATATTCTTCTTGAATATTAAGCTGGGAGGTTTTATTACATGAAGTAATAAAATATGATTTTTATGTTTGAAGTGAAAAGAGAAAAAATAAAAATATGAAAATATGATATATCTTATGAAGGAATAGCATGTTCTTACTGCGTAAAGCCGCAAAATTTTTTCGGTGAAGTTGTAAGAGTTGTATTATATAATTTACATGGTAAGGTTTTCTTCTGTATAAATGAGAAAAAGATCTTTCGAGTTTAATAAAAACATCTAACAATAAAAAATATGATTTATTCTATTTCGATATTTTTTATACATTTTTGTCTGTTTATTAGTTGACAGACAATTTAGAAATGGTATAATGTGGATGTGAAAAACTTTCTAATTTCTAGAAAGACGGAAATAACATGAATATTGTGAAAGAATGAGGGGGGAGTGACACAAATTATGTATCACCACAAAGCAATTAATGTATTAAGTCTTTTACAAAACATGTCAAATGATAAGAAAAATGACACATATTTAGAATCAGAATTTAAAAAAATTGAAAAACAATTTCAAGTTGGGTACGAAGAGCTAGTTGATTTATATAATAAAATGGTATTATTTCAAATAGATATTGAAAAAAATGGCGGGATTTCAGCATATGAAAAATCAAATATCACATGGTTAAAGTCTGAACTCGAGTTGCTATATGCAGTGTATCAATTTTGTCAACGTCATGATTTAAACATTGCTAATATTTCAAAGTATATTAGTAAAAAGGAATTGAATCTTTTTCAAAAAACAGAGAGTCAATTACAAAATACGTATTATAAATTAAAAAAAGAAGAAATACCGTTTGCGAATATAAAAAAACAAAAGCCAGGACGTAAACGTAAATATGTATCGGTGAAAGAAACAATCCCGGAGTGGAAGCAAGAGCGAAGAGAAATGGCTAGTGCAAGTATTTCAAAAGTAGAGACGGAATATAACCTTGTTACAGTACTTTCAGGAATTGTCAATAATTTTGAAACGATTAGTGAGCATAGTGAGAAAAAAGAGTATGAACTCCATCAATTTATGGAAGGGATTTATAAGTTGTCTAGCATAGCCGCAGGGCGTGTGAAAGAAGAGACTGCTAAAAATGATCTAGAAGGTGAACTTGCGTTCTTACGAAAAGAAAATGAACGGTTAAATCGTGAAAAAGAAGAATTAGTTACAGATATGAAAGAAATAACACATCATTTGATTCATTTCATTACGAGTTCTGATATTGATCAAATTCGTTCGCTTCCGTATTTTGTAGATGTATGTAAACAAGATTTACATAAATTGGGATTATACAATGCACAAGATAGTAAAATGAAGATTATGATTGACCGCAATGGACAAGTGATGACAGTAACACAATAAAAAGTTGGGTACAAAATAAAAGGGAGATACATAATAAGATATGTATTTCCCTTTTATTTTGTATGGAATCTTTTCAATCATAAAAGGGAATATCAAATTATAATTGTAGTAACGTTAATATCAGTGATGGCACTTGATTTGCTTGTGAAATCGTACTTAATGTGATCTCTGTTAAGAGTCTATCTTTTACACACTTACTCATTTCCTGTACTATATTGGCATCTTCCATACGAGAACTAGCAGTAATCATAGTGGTTGCATGATTAGTTAAACAATCAACATCAGATTGTAAGCGCTTTATTATAATGCCAATATTTTCTTGATAGCGTGAGAGGGTTTGTAAGGCTAATTCTATGTTAGCAATAGCGGTTGAGACTGTGATATTAGTTGGTGTAGACGAAGTAGAATCATTAATTTTTTGATGTTTTCGTAATGAAGAAGATGAAAGATTCACAGTCTTTCTAAGAATATGAACTACGTTTTCTAGTTTATCTCCATATTTAAAAAATGGAATGTCATGAAAAGAATTTGTATCATTTATATAGCCAATTTGTTTTATAAGCTCTTGAAACTCTTTGTCTAGAGCATTTTGATTTACACTAGAATTTATCCCGCTGACCGTTTGTACAGCAATATCACGCATTCGTATTAAGATACGGTTAATAGTTTGCAAAGAAGTTTCCATCCTGCGTAATAGAGAAATAGCATTTTCAGTATTTCGAATTGCTATATGCACTTTTTGATCTCTCACATGCATTCTTGTTGTAAGAACAAGCTCGTTATCATTGTTAGCAGTATGATTCATTCGTTTTCTGGTTGTAAAATGTTCTGCTGTCTGGTTTCCATATGTTTCGTTTTGATTTAGCATATGTAGAACTTGTATATTTGTTCCAATTTTCATGTTTTTGTACACCACCTTTATGTTTAAGTATAGAGAATTTTTATTGCAATTTAAATACCATATTATTAAGTTTTAATATTTTATAAAAAAATATTAAAAAAATATATAAAATAGTAATATAATGATTATAGGATGATATATTCTTATACATAAAGGAGTTAAAAAATAGTATGAAACCATTTATATCAGCATGTTTAATCGTAAAGAATGAAGAAGATATGTTAAGAAAATGTTTAGAATCCCTGCAAGGTGGGGTGGATGAGATTGTTGTAGTTGATACAGGTTCAACAGATACTACAAAAGAAATTGCAAAAGAGTTTACAGATAAAGTATATGACTTTGAATGGACAAATGATTTTGCGGAAGCACGTAATTTTGCAGCCTCTAAAGCAGGTGGTGAATGGATTCTTGCAATTGATGCGGATGAATGTGTAGATCCAGAGAATCTTGCTGCTGCAATAGAGGAAATCAAATTGCATGATAATAAATTTGATGTGTATGCAGTTGAAATTAATAGTTTCTCGGATAAATATGGAGATAATTTATCTATGAATCATATGGAAAGGGTTTATAAAAATAATGGAGAATTTCATTTTTCGGGAGCCATTCATGAACAAATTGTAAAAAAAGGAGAAAGACGACAAGAAGTAACCTTTTCAACATTAAAACTTTATCATTATGGATATTTACCAAATATAGTCAGGAAGAAAAATAAACGAAAAAGAAATATGGATATTCTAAAGAAAGAATTAAAATCTAATAACAGTGATGGTTTTACTTATTTTAACTACGGACAAGAGCTTAGAAGCTTAGGCAAAACAAAAGAAGCATTGGAGTCATTTATAAAGGCTTATCAGAATAAAGAAGATGTTTATAAAGAATGGGTAAGTAGATGTTTATATTTTATTGTGGAGATGTTAGTGGAATTAAAGCGTTATGAAGAAGCAATCGTAATTATTAATGATGCAGAAGAAGTATTTCCTACAGCACCAGACTTTCCGTTTTGGAAAGGTGAGATTTATTTTAAACAAAAACGTTTTGATGATGCGAAAGAAGTATATGCGCACATTATTTCTAATAATATGATATATCAAAATGCAGTTTTCAATGCTGGATCAAAAATGTTCTTTCCACATGTAAGGCTTGGTGAAATCTATACACAAGAAAGACAATATCAACAAGCTTTACAACATTATGTAGAAGCACTAAATGAAAATAATTCATCCGTTAAAATCATTGTAAATATTATTAGCTTATTAAGCAAATATCATACTCCAGAAGAAATATATGATTTTATAAGCACTCGTCAGATTATTAAATCAGATTATATTCGTATCGAAGTACTAAAACTGTTACTAGATCTAGGTCTAGGAAAAGTAGCATTACTACTTATGAATGACTTTATAAATCAGCAACAGTTGCTCATTAGTTCGTTGCAATTGAAAGCAAATATGATTATTGCAGAAGAACCGCTACAATTTACAATAGATAATTTGATGTATGGTATACAAATGGAAGTATTCGATATAGCGGACCTTATTGTATTATATGCAATGACAAAAGACGCATATGTTCAAACTGTATTGGAAAATTCTAAATTTAAACATGTATTTTACAATTTATTCAATACAACAAAAAATGCGAAAAAAATAAAACAAGATGAATATTTACCAATCTTAGAGAAAGCAATACGTTTTCAAAAGGCAGAATTTGTAGAAAAACTCATTTCGTACACAAGTTTATTTCCAAAGCAAATTCATGCTAAAATTGCTGATTTATTTTATAACAATGCATATGAAGAAATTGCAATGGATTTTTATCAGTTATCAGATGAAAATCATGTTACTAAGCAAGGATATGTGAATATTATTGAATATTTGCTTATGCATGAGAATCAAGAAGAAGCCTATCGTATTGCTCTTGAAGCACTACAGAAATTTAAATCAGATTTTCGCTTTTATAAGTATAGCATAGAGATAGAACTAGGTGATACAGAAGGAATTATATCAAAAGCGATTAAGAAATTCTCTGATAGTAATTGGTTGAAGGGGAAATTGTTGAGGTCTATTTAAAAGAGTGAGATTTAATTTATTAAGAAAATATGAAAATAATTAGGAGCGTAGAAATGAAAGTATTAATAGTTGCTTATGATGCTCATCCATGTGAGGGAGGAGTAGATACTTATATTCAAACACTAAAAAGTGGGCTTGAAAAAAAAGGACATTTAGTAGATTTAGTTTCTTATACAGATGTGAAAAAGTTAAACCAAGAGGATATAAAACGTATAGTTGAATATCAAAATGCATTGAATGGTGAATTTAAGGGGAAAGTACCAGAACATGTAATACGAACAGAAGTAAAAAGGTTTATTCACAAACAAATTTTAAACTCTGTAAACTCTACTTATGACGTAATTCACTCACAAATAGGTTTATTGAATTCGGTGATTAAGGAAGTCTTTCCGAATATACCTTTAGTTGGGACAATTCATGGATGTATATATAGTGAAACACTTATGTGGGAAAAGAATCGGAAAAATGCTGAATTTTATAAGGAATACGATAATGAAGCTGTAAATATTCCAGATAAACTCATTACTGTAAGCTCGTATTTAGATAAAAATTTACCATTAATTGCTCCTGAAAAACGTACTGTTATTCATAACGGAATAAATGTTTCAGATTTTCAAGTTAAACAAAAAAATAATCCAATAATTAAAATTGCAACAACAGGTAATTTATACCATCTTAAGGGATATGATATACTTCTGCAAGCACTTATAGCATTAAAGAAAGAAAACCTATCATATGAATTAACAATGTTTGGTGATGGATCTGAAAGGGACAAACTAGAGAAAATGGTAAAAACGCATCAATTACCAGTAAAATTTGAGGGACACGTACCAAGAGAAGTGTTACAAGAAGAGTTGCCGAAATTTGATATATTTGTACAACCCTCTAGACTTGAAAATTTCCCTTTTTCTGTAATCGAGGCTATGGCGTCTGGATGTGCAATTGTATGTAGCAAAGTAAACGGAATGAATGAACAAGTACAACATTTAAAGAACGGTATATTATTTGAACCTGAAAATAGTGACCAATTATCTGAATGCCTTCAATATATGATTAGAAATCGAGAAGAAACGAAAAGAATGGGAATTCAAGGGAGAAAAGATGCAGAAGAAAAATTTTCAATTGATATAATGGTTGAAAAACATGAAGAGGTTTATAGGCAAGTGGCTGCTATATATTCTACTACTAATAATATATCAGATGGTTTATGTGAGAATAAAGGGTTAGTAAACCAAAACCACTGGGATACACTATATGAAAACTTAGATATATATAAACCGGCCGAGAATGATCCTTTCCGAGTTTGGATTAATGAACATATTCCAATAGGAAAAGGAAAAAGTTGTATAGAAATCGGATGTTTTCCAGGAAGGTTCCTAACGATTTTTGGTGATGCCGGTTACACTTTGAATGGTATAGACTTAACACCTAAAGTAGAAAGTATGCCTTTTTATCTATCATCGCTAGGATATTCTATTGGACAGTTTAAAAAACAAGATTTTTTCAGTTTGGATTATTCTACTACGAAGCATGATATTGTTTGCTCTTTTGGTTTTATAGAACATTTTTCAAATTGGCTGGATGTTTTAGTAAAACATAGTGAAATGGTTAAGGAGAATGGATATTTAGTTATAGAAGTACCTAATTTCTCGGGGTTCCCATTGAGAGCTATGCGTATGTTTTTAGATTTTAAAAATTATGAAGGACATAATACAGCATCAATGTATCCTGAAGTATGGGGAAAGATACTTTCGCTGCTAGATTTTGAAATTTGTTTTTCAGGTTATTTTGGAGAATTTGATTTCTGGATAGATGAAATCCCAGACAGTCTAACTAAGCAAAAATTAATATCATTAATTATGGAATCTAAGCCGTTTTTTGATTCCATAGACTTACCAGATTGTCACATTAAACCGTATTGTGGCTTAATTGCGAAAAAAAAGACATCAAAGTCGGTTTCAGCTATTTTAACCAACAAAAGTATACAAGAAACAATTAATAATATTTGGAAGAAGGCTACAAGGAAAGATCAGATTAAAGATTTAAATATCAGAAAAATATACTCATTTTTTGAATTGTGGTGTAAATATATGGATGATAAAAAGGCGGGACGAAATTTGTGAACATTAATGAATATATAATTAATAATAGACTTAAAAGAATAGAGACTTTATTAAATGCCACTTCATCTGTAAATAATAAAAAGAAAAGAGAAAGAGTATATACTAATTTTAAGGCAGTAAAATTGGAACGGAAATTAAGAATTGCATATGTTATGAATCATACACGTGTTTGTGGTGGGGCGAAAATTATTTTAGAACATACAAATCAGTTGGTAGATAGAGGTCATGAAGTATTTATTATTTCTAGAGATCCAAAGCCAGATTGGAAAGAAATAAAAGCTAAGTATATACAAGCACTTCAACAAACGAGTTTTGTACAATCTATTCCAGATGTAGATATTATTGTGTGTACAGTAGCTGATCAAGTACCTGAATGTTATCTGTTAGGTAACGCACCAGTAATTTTATTTGAACAAGGAGATGTCTATATTTACGAGTTTGATAAAATTCCGCAATCCTCTAAGGAGTTTTACCAAAAGATATGGAGATTTCCTATCCCTGTAGTAGGAGTCTCTAAGGTATTAATGGATACATTAGATAAAAATTTTGGTTGTAAGGGAAAAATACTTCATAATGCTTTAAACGATAATTATTTTTACCCACCAATAGTGAATAAAAAGCCGCATGATAAATTAAAAGTGTTATTTGTGGGACAAGAAAATAATCATTTTAAAGGAATTTCCATTGTCAGAGAAGCTTTAAAAATTGTACGAAAAACGGGCCGTGAATTTGATGAAGTTTGGGTTAGTCAAACTACACCAGAATCTCAGTTTGATGGCGAATTAGTTATTAATCCTAGTCAGGAACAGTTAGGAGAAATATATAGATCAAGTGATATATTTATTTCGGGCTCTTATTATGAATCTTTTCCTTTACCACCATTAGAGGCAATGACATGTGGATGTGCCGTAATATCTACTGATAATGAAGGGATAAAGGAATACGGTATAGATGGAGTGAATTGTCTACTTGGAAAAATTGGTAATTCGGACAGTTTAGCTTCTTGTTTAATTGATTTAATTGATAATGAAGAAAAAAGAAAGAATCTGATTAAAGCAGGTTATTTAACATCTGAAAAGTTTAAATGGGAAAAAATTATGGTGCAATGGGAAGAATACTTATTCGGTGCAATAAAAGTATGGGAATCTGAAGAGGTGTCGCCACATAGACTGCTTTTAAGAGTGGAAAAATTACCAGTCCATTTAAACGACCAAAAGATGATTGAATACATGAATAAAATTCAAGAGGGTATGCTAGAAGAGTGGTGTCTCTGGTTAACTGAAGGAGAAGAGATAGAAGAGGGAAGTATTTTATACTTGCAAAGACTTTTATCACTTGGATTGGACGTAGAATATGGAATACCAATAAATTATCCATGTTATGTATTTAATACACCACTAGTAAGAGTAGAAAATCGACTGATGAACAAGAAAAAGAAATATGATATTGTACCAGAAGAGATGATTGTACTTCCTATTCAAATAAGTAAAAGTTCAAGTTTTCAATTTATCCCAAATTGGATGAGAGAACTTAGAAATCACTATTTAAATCATCGTTTTGATACCATAATTCAACAGCTCAATTTATTGCTATCACAGCTTTCAAAAAAAGATCAGGTACTTGCTATAAAGTGGCTAGTGAAGTGTTTAATAGAAACAAGACAATATAAGCAGGCAATTGAGATTTTAAATAAAGCTTTTTTAATTGCTCCTTCATATACAGATTTCTATTACTTAGCAGCAGAGGTATATGTAATATTAGGGCAAGATTCTAAATCATTAACAGAATTGATTCATACATTTGGGCCTTCTTTAGAATATAATGAGACGTTTTTAAGTATTTAAATGGATAAGGTAGGCATGTTGTCGGTAATTATATATTATTTTAAGGTTGTGCAATAATTTGGTTGCGCAGCCTTTCTCTATGAAAAAATAGCTCTTGTTGCATGTGAAATATGTGAAATGCCGTGAGATAGTGGATCAATGATAAATTTAAGTTAATATCATGAATACAAAAAGGTTTAAATTAACTGCTTTGTAGCTAAATTTTCATTTTGTGTTATGCGATATGTATCTTTTCATTAACAGAAGCAATGTCGTCATATTGTGAAATTCATTGTAAGGACTTAACTAAGTTTTATCGGTTATTTGAGGTGGTAAGAAAGGCAAAAAGGGAAAGTAGTGATATATACAAATATATTTTCTTGAATCTTAAAGTGTACAAAAATGATTGCGAAAATAAGAAGGTTTTAATGGATGAATTTTATGGAAAATGATTGATATAAAAAGAAATACACCTTCTCTACAGAAAGGTGTATTTCTTTTTATCAATGGATTATTGTAATAATTTACTTACCATTTGTGGTGTTTGGTTTGCTTGAGAAAGCATGCTTACACCAGCTTCGCTTAAAATCTTGAATTTTGTCATTTCAGACATTTCTTTTGCCATGTCAGCGTCTTCGATTTGAGAAGCAGAAGCTGCCATAGCAGTTGCTTGGTTGTTTAAGTTTTCAATGTTGTAATCTAAACGGTTTAATGTTGCTCCTAATGTTGCGCGGTGATCAGCAATTCTGTTAATTGCGCTATCGATAGCTGCAATTGCATTATCAGCATTACTAGCACTTCCGATTGCTGCGTTGTTAACTTGTAGTGTAGATGCGTTAATTTCTGTTAATTCAATATTAATTGTATCAGCTCCAGATGCATCAGTAGACTTGATGTTAATTGTAGTAGCAGCGTTAGACATTAAATCTGTACCATTAAACTGTGTATTTTTAGAGATATAGTTGATTTGGTCAGTTAATTGTGTAAACTCTTTTTGAAGAGCAGCACGGTCAGTATCAGAGTTTGTACCGTTGGCAGATTGAACTGCTAAGTCACGCATACGAAGTAAGATGTTTGATACTGTGTTTAATGCTGAATCAGCTGTTTGAATCATAGATTTACCATCTTGTGAGTTACGAGAAGCAACGTTTAAACCGCCTTCGTTTGCACGCATACGAGTTGCGATTGCAAGACCTGCTGCATCGTCAGCTGCACTATTGATGGATTTACCGCTTGATAAACGGTTCATTGCAGTGTTCATTTTTTCTTGGTTTTGGCGCATGTACTCTTGAGTACGCATGCTGTTAATGTTAGTATTGATTCTCATTATTAAGAACCTCCATTTTTATTTTATTTTATTTTTTTGTAAATCTCAAAACGATAATATACAAAAAAATCAATTTCGAGATTTATTGTAATCCTTGTTATAGCGGGTGTCAACTGAAAATTTGAATTAATGAATATAAAAAATAATAGTTTAACATTTTTTTCATTTTTTTCATTTTTTCATTGCATATTATGAAAAGGATTATTGCAAACTTAAAAAAAAAACTCTAATATTAGATTATCTTTGTTTACCGAAAAGGTGATATTATGATAATTAGAAATATAGTAAAAGAAGCTCTTTCTTATAAGAAAGGGCAAATTCAGCAAAAGTTAAGTAGTCCTCAAACTTTTGTAAGTAGTCGTTTTCATGAAACATTGCAAAGTACTCCAGTGAAAGAGGTGAAAGCTACTGCGCAGCCTACAAAAGTAGACGAAGTAAGCCAATCGACTCAACAACTTGAGGTGCCTGAATCAAAGCAGGTAGAAGAGGTTCAAACGGCGCAAAAAGAATTTGTGCGCCGTTTCCCAGAAATGAACAATGAGAGTGTAGATGCGTGGGAGTTAACAAAAAAATATAATATTCAAAAGATACGTTCTGAAAATGAAGGGAAGTATATGGATATTATTGATCGGGTGAGTCGTACATATGGAATTCCGAAAACATTAATTCAAAAAATGATTGAAGTAGAATCGGACTTTAATCCGAAAACGGTATCCCACGCTGGTGCGAAGGGATTAATGCAGCTCATGCCAGAAAATGTGAGAGAACTTGGTGTGCAAAATCCATTTTCACCAGCGGAAAGTATTGAGGCTGGGGTAAAAGAGCTCGTTGGGTATTTGAAAAAAAATAACGGCGATCTCGTTTTAGCACTTGCTTCTTATAATGCCGGTCCCGGCAATGTAAGAAAGTATGGAGGTGTACCGCCTTTTAAAGAAACAGAAGGATATATTAAAAAAATATTAAATATTGATGTTTCGAAATAAAAAAATTCATAGTATATGAAGAAAAATACGATATTTTGGTGAACATGATATGGGAGTTGGCTAGATTTGAAATTACAAGATGATATTCCGTTAACAATTTATTTTGAAATTGGGAAAACGAAAAAGAAAATTGAAGATCTGCTTCATATTACGAAAGGAACATTGTATCGTCTTGAAGATTCAACAAAAAATACGGTTCGTCTTATGCTGGAGAATGAAGAGATTGGTACCGGAAAGATTTTGACAAAAAACGGAAAGATGTATGTCGAAATTGTTGAATTGAAAGGATAGGGAAGGGGATTTTCATGAGTGGCGATAAATTAAGCCAAGAGCAAATTGATGCGTTGCTGAAGGCGATGAATGATGGCTCAGAAATGCCAGCTTTTGCGCAAGAGGCAGATAAGCAAGAGAAATTTCAAGAATATGATTTTAATAGGCCAGAGAAATTTGGAGTTGAGCATTTACGAAGCTTACAAGCGATTGCGTCGAGCTTTGGAAAGCAAACGTCTCAGTCACTTGCGGCACGGATGCGCATTCCAATTGAACTAGAGCCCTCAACTGTTGAACAAGTTCCATTTACAAGTGAGTATGTGGAGAAAATGCCGAAAGATTATTATTTATATTGCGTGATCGATCTTGGGTTACCAGAGCTTGGAGAAATTGTAATTGAGATGGATCTTGCATTCATTATTTATATTCACGAATGTTGGCTTGGCGGGGATAGTAAACGCGACTTTTCTATGCGCCGGTCTCTGACAGCATTTGAATTTTTAACACTTGATAACATTTTCTCTTTACTTTGTAAAAATTTAGAGCAAGCATTTGAAAGTGTTGTGGCAATTCAGCCGAAGTTTGTGACGACAGAGACAGATCCTAATGCGTTAAAGATTACGACAGCGAGCGATATTATTTCCTTACTCAATGTGAACATGAAAACACAGTATTGGAATACAACGGTTCGAATTGGCATTCCGTTCTTGTCAGTGGAAGACATTATGGATAAGTTAACATCGGAAAATATTGTGGAACATTCTTCTGACAAACGGAAAAAGTATACGTCAGAAGTGGAAACGAAAGTCAATCAAGTGTATAAACCAGTTCGCGTTTCAGTAGGGGAACAAAAAATGACAATTGGTGAGCTTGAACAAATTGAAGAAGGCGATATTATTCCACTACGTACAAAGGTAACCGATCAGTTACGTGGATATGTAGATGGAAAACATAAGTTTAATTGTTTTATTGGCAAGGATAAAACTCGTAAGGCGTTCTTATTTAAAAAATTTGTAGAATAGGAGGGGTTATATGAAGCATGAAGTATCACCTGTATCGTTAATGAGTTTAGAAGAATATACAGGAGAGCGTAATGATTCAGCTAAAGCTCATATTGATACTATTTCGGATATTTCGATTGAGCTTGGTGTCAAACTTGGAAAAGCATCGATTCAGCTTGGCGATGTGAAAAATTTAAAAGTTGGTGATGTGCTAGAGGTTGAGAAAAACCTTGGGCATAAAGTCGATGTGTATTTAAGTGATATGAAAGTCGGCATTGGAGAAGCAATTGTAATGGATGAACAGTTTGGTATTATTATTTCTGAAATTGAGGCCGATAAGAAACACGCTGCGCTTCTAAAGGCGCAAAAACAAGTACAGGAAAAAGAGTAGAGGAGGAGTCATATGTCGTATATGACGACCTTATTACAAGTTGTATTACTGTTTGGCGTTCTCGGGTATGGTGCGTACTATATGACGAAAAAGACGCGCAAACAGCAATTTTTTAAACAAGGTGAGAACGGCCATATTCAAGTAAAGGATGGCGTGTATTTAAACCATCAAACGAGCGCCTTTTTATTTGAAGTGGACGGAAAGCAAGTGTTCACTGTTGTGAGTAATAACGGTGTGCAATCTGTGCAATTAACAGGAAATCAGTTCCAACAAGCGCTAGAAGACGCGATAAAGAGCGAAATGAAAAAAGTAGAGGAACCATCATGAGAATAAAGAAAAATTTATCGTTAGTTGCGGTCATTTTTGTATTTTCTATTATTTTTTCTATTATTTTTGTAAATCCAGCGTATGCAGAGCCAAATGGCTTTATTCATTTTGAAAATGGGAAAGAGTTTACGAGTAATTCAAGTGTGCAGTTATTTGCGCTCGTTACCCTTTTATCACTATCTTCTTCTATTGTTCTTTTATTCACACATTTTACGTATTTTATGATTGTTCTAGGAATTACAAGGCAAGGGCTTGGCGTCATGAATTTACCGCCAAACCAAGTGCTTGTCGGTTTGGCACTCTTTTTATCGCTATTTACGATGCAGCCGGTATTAGGACAATTAAAAGGTGATGTGTGGGATCCGATGACGAAGGAGAAAATAACAGTTAGCCAAGCGGCTGAAAAGACCGCGCCTATTATGAAGGAGTATATGGCCAAGCATACGTATAAGCATGATTTAAAAATGATGTTGAAAGTACGTGGAGAAGAGTTACCAAAAAATACGAAAGATATTTCGCTATTTACGCTTGTTCCATCATTTACGTTAACGCAAATCCAAAAGGGGTTGCTGACAGGGATGTTCATTTATTTAGCATTTGTTTTTATCGATTTAATCATTAGTACGCTATTAATGTATCTTGGGATGATGATGGTACCGCCGATGATTTTAAGTTTGCCGTTTAAAATACTTATTTTCGTATATTTAGGTGGATATACGAAAGTCGTAGATATTATGTTTAAGACGGTTAGTTAGACAAATGCATAAAAGGATTATTGTGAATTTGAAATAGCATCTTTAGTTAGATACCGATTTGGTTAAGAATATATATGCGATAGGAGTCAACTTTGAATGAATATAACGCCTATTACGGAAATCTTTCAAACTTTTTTTTATAAAGGATTTCAAATCGTACTTCCTGTAGCTGGAGTTAGTATGATTGTTGTTATCATTATTTCAGTGTTAATGGCGATGATGCAAATTCAAGAACAAACTTTAACGTTTTTACCTAAGATGGCAACGATTATTCTAGTTATTGTTCTTGTCGGGCCATGGATGTTTCAAGAATTAACGACTCTCATTTTGGATTTGTATGATAAAATTCCAATATTGTTACGCTCTTATTGAAAAGGGTGATGTGAGATGAGTATAGAGTTGTGGGAAAGTGCTTTTTTTGCTTTTTGCCGTATTGCTACTTTTTTATACTTTTTACCTTTTTTTTCTGGTAAATCGGTTCCAGCGATGGTAAAGGTTACATTTGGATTGGGATTATCAATTACGGTAGCGGACAAAATTGATGTATCTCAGGTTACAACATTTGGAGAAGTTGTAACCTTTGCTGTAACGCAACTGGTTATTGGAGTAGCATTAGCAAAAATTGTAGAAATGCTGTTGAATATCCCTAAAATGGCTGGTCATATTATAGATTTTGATATCGGTTTTTCACAAGCTAGCTTATTTGATGTAAACAGTGGTACACAATCAACACTTATTGCTACAATTTTTGATGTCTTTTTCGTTGTTATTTTTGTTTCGCTTGGTGGAATTGATTACTTTGTTGCCACAATTTTAAAATCTTTTCAGTATACAGAAGCAATTTCAAAATTGCTAACAACTAATTTTTTTGATAGTGTTTTAGCAACCTTATTATTTGTAATCACTTCAGCTGTTGAGATAGCACTCCCCATTATGGGAACTTTATTTATTATTAATTTTGTATTAATTTTAATTGCTAAAAATGCACAACAACTTAACATATTTATGAATGCTTTTTTAATTAAAATTACATGTGGTATTTTGTTAATTGCGATGAGTGTTCCAATGTTGTCATATATATTTAAAAATTTAACAAATGTATTACTTGAGGAATATACAAAACTATTTAACTTTTTCTTAACAAAGTAGGGGGCGCATATGGCAAAGGATAATAAAACAGAAAAGGCCACCCCGCAGAAGCGCAAAAAATCGCGTGAAGAAGGGAATATTGCCCGAAGTAAAGATTTAAATAATTTATTCTCGATTCTCGTACTAGCAGTTGTCGTTTATTTTTTTGGAGATTGGCTTGGCTATGAAATTGCCAATTCAGTTGCGAAGTTATTCGAAGAGATTGGTAAAAATGCAGATGTGACGGAGTATTTTTATTTAATGGGAATACTGCTTCTGAAAGTATCAGTACCCGTTTTCATCCTCGTCTATGCGTTTCATCTGTTTAATTATATGATCCAAGTTGGTTTTTTATTTTCATCTAAAATTATTAAACCGAAAGCATCGCGTATGAATCCGAAAAATTATTTTACGAGATTATTTAGCCGGAAAAGTTTAGTCGATATTGTAAAGTCATTGTTTTATATGGTGTTAATCGGCTATGTTGCGTACGTTCTGTTTAAAAAGAATTTAGAGAAAATTGTCAGTATGATTGGGTTTAACTGGACCGCATCACTAACAGAAATTATTAGCCAAATTAAATTGATCTTTTTAGCCATTTTAATCATTTTAATTGTTCTTTCTATTGTTGATTTCATTTATCAAAAGTGGGAGTACGAGCAAGATATTAAAATGAAAAAAGAAGAAGTAAAGCAAGAGCATAAAGATAATGAAGGAGACCCGCAAGTAAAGGGAAAGCGAAAAAACTTTATGCATGCTATCTTACAAGGAACGATTGCGAAGAAAATGGATGGTGCAACGTTTATTGTTAATAACCCAACACATATTTCCGTAGCGCTTCGCTACAACAAACATGTGGATGCTGCGCCAATTGTTGTCGCAAAGGGAGAAGATGAGCTCGCATTATATATGCGTACGCTTGCTAGGGAACAAGAAATACCAATGGTAGAAAATCGCCCGCTTGCTCGGTCCTTATATTACCAAGTGGAAGAAGATGAGGCGATACCAGAAGATTTATATGTAGCTGTCATTGAAGTTATGCGCTATTTAATTCAAACGAAACAAATTGAAGTATAAAAGCGCGTTTGGAGGCGATCTCTTTGTTTAAGATAGATTCTGCAAGAACCTATTTTTCTATCTTTTTAGCAGCGTCATTCGTCGTGGCGCTCTTAATTCCACTTCCGCCCTTTATACTTGATATAATTATCGTCTTTTTATTAAGCATGGCAGTGCTTATTTATATGCGAGCAACAAGTATTAAAGAGTGGGACGAATTAAAGTCATTTCCGACCATGCTGTTATTAATCGGGATTTTCCGCGTATCGATTAACGTTTCGACAACGCGGGCGATTTTAACAAACGGGAATGCAGGTCATGTTATTGAAGAGTTTGGTCAGTTTGTAATTGGTGGGAACTTATTAATTGGTATCGTTATTTTTACGGTGTTAATTATTTTCCAGTTTATTGTTGCAAATGGTGCATCTCGTACCGCTGAAGTTGCAGCTCGTTTTACACTGGATTCTTTACCAGGGAAGCAAATGTCTATTGATGCTGATTTAAACCAGCGTATTATTACAGAAAAAGATGCACAAGACAAACGAAAAAAATTAAATATGGAAACAGAGTTTTACGGAGCGATGGATGGTGCCGGAAAGTTCATTAAAGGGGACGTTATTTTCGGGATTGTCATTTTATTCGTGAACATTATTTTCGGCTTAATTGTCGGCATGATGCAGCAGGGGATGAGTTTTTCTGAAGCTGCGCTTCATTATACGCAGTTAACTGTCGGCGATGGAATCGTCAACCAAATCGGTTCATTAATGCTTGCGATTTCAACAGGGATTATCGTAACGCGAGTATTTGACGGTTCACCTGATACAGTAAGTGAAGGAATCTTTAAAGAGTTAATGGCGCATGAAGTTGTTGTCTATGCGCTTGGCGGTCTCTTTATGGCAATGGGGATCTTTACGCCGCTTCCATTCTTACCATTTGCGCTTGTTGGTGGCGGAATTATTTTCTTAGGCATTCGCAATAAAAAACGCATGGAAAAAGAAAAAGAAGCGGAAATGCAAAAAGAATTAGAAATGATTCAAAACGATGAAGATCAGCTAAAGCAAGTGGAAGATTCATTCGGTGTATTTACAGATAAATATCCAATCATCGTCGAACTTGGCTTGGATTTAGCGGCGCTAGTTAAGCAGAAGATTAATGGGGAAACAGCCCGTGATAAAGTTGTTCTCATGAGGAAATCGATTATTACAGATCTTGGGATCAATGTACCAGGAATTAACTTTAAAGATAATACGAGCTTTAGACCGCGCGGACGCTATATGATTCGAATTAAAGGAGCGAAAGTTGCTGAAGGGGTGTTGAAATCGGGTTATTTATT
This sequence comes from Bacillus cereus group sp. BfR-BA-01360, assembly GCF_022663595.1. Taxonomy (NCBI): domain Bacteria; kingdom Bacillati; phylum Bacillota; class Bacilli; order Caryophanales; family Bacillaceae; genus Bacillus; species Bacillus cereus group sp. BfR-BA-01360. The sequence goes on along the minus strand of NZ_JAKUFV010000013.1, from coordinate 58,917 downwards.
AGCGCTGAAGACGCCTAATGTGATGGCTGATTTAGATGCAGAACCAGCAAAAGATCCAATCTTTGGTGAAGATGGATATTGGATTTTAGAACATATGGTACAAGATGCACAGATGAAAGGGTACCAAGTATTAGAACCACTCAGCATCTTAATTACACATTTAGATGTTATTATACGCCGCAATCTTCATGAGTTAATTCAGCGTCAACATGTGAAAGATTTAATTCAATCGCTTGAAAACGACCACGGCGTTCTATTAGAAGAAATTAAGAAGAAAGAAATTGATTTATCACTTGTTCAAAACGTGATTAAGCAGCTTTTAAAAGAAGGAATTTCAATTCGGGATTTACCAACAATTATGGAAGGGATTATTGATGGAAAAGAAGTTTATCAAAATCACGTTGATGGGGTTACTTCATTTGTGCGCGAATGTATTTCAAAAGTCATTTGTGAACATGCGAAAAATCCTGATGGGAAAATTTATGCGGCGCTATTCTCTGATTCTCTTGAGTTAGATGCAGATGTTGTGAATAACTCCTATCAAGGTTATTTATTAAACTGGGATTTAGAATTGGAAACGCGCGTTATAGAACAAGTACAGCACATCTTTAAACAAGCGCGTTTAATGGGAAGAGAGCCCGTTTTATTAACGCGCCGCAAAGATTTTCGATTTGGGATTGTAAGACTTCTTGAACGATATCAAATAGAAGCAAAGGTGTTATGTATTAGTGAACTTGCGCCAGAAATTGTTGTAGATCAAATTGCTTATATCGAATAGTAAGGAGGTGAGATTGTGGAAATGAACGAGAAAAAAGAAGCGCTTAAGCTCATTAAGGCTGCTTCAAAAAACGAATTATACCGCAAATTGTTTGAGCAATATGGTGATAATTATTATTATGTCGTCGATGAAAGTGTAAAGCGAAGTATTCCGTTCTTTTGGAAAAAGAAATATGAAATGTTGGTTGCTTTTCCAGAAGATAAGAAAAATAAAGAGAGGACACAAGTGCCAGAATTTCATGAACAATTGATGGAAATGGTTCATGAGCCTCCAGAAAAAATTGTACAAACAAATGATATTGGAACCGTGCTTCATAATTTAGAACATACAACGAGTTCACTTCCTTCTATGACCATTCCGATTGAAAATAGTGAGGAATGGGTAAAAAAGAAACAAAGACTATTGCAAGTTTTCCAAAGAGGAATTACTGTTGTGAAACAGACAGAGAAAGGAAAGCATCCAAAAGTGAGACAACTTAGTTCTTTGGCTAATGTAAGAGAACGAGAAGAAGCACAGGAGAAAGAAGAAAACAAACAATCTGTACCATTTATTATTCAAAAAGTGATTCGTCTGCTAGAACAAAATGAAGTTGAACCATATTTTATTAACGCATATGCGGAAAAAATGAAAATGAAGTTTAAACATGCGACGATGATTACAGAAGAAGAAGTGATCACGTTTATATTGGAAGATATGGAGTCGCATTTTTATACAGAAAATATATTTGAAAAAGATGTACAAACGATTGCTTTAATTGGACCAACAGGAGTGGGAAAAACGACAACAATTGCCAAAATGGCTTGGCAGCTTCATGGTCAAAAGAAAACGGTTGGTTTTATTACAACGGATCATTCCCGAATTGGAACGGTGCAACAGTTGCAAGAGTATGTGAAAGCAATTGGGGCAGAAGTAATTGCAGTTCGTGATGAAGCGGCTATGGAAAGAGCTCTTACGTATTTTAAAGAAGAGGTACGCGTGGATTATATCTTCATTGACACAGCTGGGCAAAATTATCGTACAGCAGAAACAGTCGCAGAAATGATTGAAATGATGAAACGAGTGAATCCTGATTCTATCTGTTTAACATTATCAGCGTCGATGAAAAGTAAAGATATGATTGAAATCATTACGAATTTTAAAGAAATTCATATTGACGGAATTATATTTACAAAGTTTGATGAAACAGCAAGTAGCGGTGAGTTGTTAAAAATTCCAGCAGTCTCATCAGCTCCGATTGTCTTAATGACAGATGGGCAAGATGTGAAGCAACATATACATATCGCTACAGCAGAACATTTAGCAAAACAGATGTTACATACATCATAAGAAAAGAGGTGTAGAATAAGGCACTTGTCTTATTCAAATTCGTATGAACGGTATTTATATAGGTTCTATGGGTATGATGAATTACATACAGCACATTAATGTACATGCAAATAACGTAGCAAACGCACAAACACCTGGTTTTAAAGCGGAAAATCTAACTTCTAAAGTATTTGATTCACAAAATACGTACCGTCTTGGAGATGGACCAAGTACATCGGTTGGTACAACGGATTATGCAGTTGTGCCAGCCGCAACACATGTGAATTTAATACAAGGAAGTGTGCAAATTACAAATCGTCCTACAGATTTTTACTTAGATGATGGGACATCGGGGACTGCCTCATTTTTTGTGACTTCCAAAGGTGGAGAAACATTTTTAACGAGAGATGGTCAGTTTACAATAAATGAGGATCGCTATTTACAAACAGCATCGGGTGCTTATGTCCTTGGAGAGAATCATGAGCGTATTCGTATTCCGGAAGGGACAAAGGTCAAAGTGCAAGAAGACGGTATGCTATATGACGAGGTGTCACAAAATCATATTGCTCGTTTGCAAACGAAGATGGTAAATACGGAAGTAAATGCACGCCTTGTGCAGCGAGAAAATAAAAGCTTTACACTCGCAGAGGGGGATATTGCTGATTTGCCAAATGGAACAGGAGCGGTTCGTAACTACATGCTAGAAAATTCAAATGTAGATATGACGAAAGAAATGGCAGATATTATGACCAATCAAAAGATGGTCCAAGCTTCACAACGTATTATGACATCATTTGATAAAATTTATGAAAAAGAAGCGAATGAAATATTACGTTAATTTAAAAATCCCATTCTTTAGTAGAGAAGAATGGGATTTTTTCATAAATCATTCGTATTAAATATGAATGATTCGTTTTGCTTTTTCTGCTAGTTGTAAATCATGCGTTACAAATACAACCGTTTTGCCGTTATCGTTCATTTTTTTTAAGAGGTCAAATACTTGATCTCGATTTTTTTCGTCTAAATTACCTGTTGGTTCATCCGCGAAAACATAGTTGCACTTTTTAATAAGGATGCGAGCTAAAGCAATTCTTTGTTGTTCACCACCGCTTAATTCAAAGATTTTTTTCTTTTCATAGCCAACAAGATTTACTTCTTGTAAAGCGGCTTTTATTTTTTCACGTTTATTCATATGAGGCTGATACTTTAAAGCAATCAATAAATTTTTTTCAACTGTTTCATTTTCAATTAATGCATAATTTTGGAATAAGTAACCAAATTCGTTCCTTTGTAAGAGTAAAATTTGTTTTTTAGTAGGATTTGTAATCTTATCAATAATAATATCACCAGCGTCCGCTTTTTCTAATAGCCCCATTATGTTTAATAATGTTGTTTTACCACGACCGCTTTCTCCAACAATAGCAACAAAATCTTGATCTTCAATTTTTAAATGAAAGTTTTCTAGTATTTTTTTTCCGCGAAATTGTTTATGAATATTTTTTAATTCAATCAATGTTAATGCTCTCCTTTTATAATGGAATGGAATGTGTTATTACTAATTTTTTGATCAAATATGGTCCCAAAAACAAATTCTAAAAGTATGACAAACAGTCCTGTTAAGAAAGGGAGTATGTTACCAAGATAGACATACATGCTGATCGTTGGAATAAAGTTAATCGCAAATAGCAACAAAATAAGCGAAGTATTTCTAGCAAAAGCGCTATATCCAAATAATTTTTGTACATATAGTTTAAATTTATTTTTTTGATAATATGTTGCTACTACATTATAGGTTAAGAGCAAGTTGGATAAGATGAGTGTCACAATAAAAATTGTTATCTTCTCTTTCTCCCTTTTTAAATCTTGAATTGCTTGACCGTGCTTATCATAGAGTGAATCTACATGTTGAATGGATGACTGAACGTTGCTGTTAGAAATAGTCGGCAAAATGGTGCTATAAGCATCATGATTGTCGGAATAAAAATAGAAACATCTTGAAACATAAGATAAATAGAAGGAATTATCGAAATAACCAGTATCGATAATTGCAATTGGATCGGTAACGATATTGTTATGTTCTACTTCCGCATTTGGATCATAAGTAAAGTAGTTTTGGTGATCTTTCACGTAGATCACATTGACAGATAGATCTTGTTCCTTCGTTGTATTTTTCGCTTTCCCTAGTGCTTCATTATAAATATTTTCGACTTCCACTTGTTGGAAATAAAAATGCTGCCGGTAATTTTTCTTAATTTCTTTTTCAAACTTCCTTAGTTTTTCTGGAACAAGTATATTCATGACATTCTTTTTTCTTATTATTTTTTTATCCATTGTACCATCTACGGAATCAATCGGGTTATAGTGTAGATAATTTTCATTGATTGTTATGCTTTTTCCATTTGGAGAGAGAGCCGGGTCCTCACCATTTGCATTTAAATGATATGTGTATTCACCGTTCACTTTATAATAGTTTGAAGCATCTATGAGAAAGCCTTTATGCTCTTTTTCCATTTTTGTATAGAAGTCTTTTATCAGCTTACCTGTTTGATATTCTATTTTTCTATCATGCTCACCATTAAAAGTTACCGAAGTAGCGTACATGTTTTTTGTCTGTTTCCATGAAGATAAACTAGCTAATTTTTGATTTAGCTCGTTTGCTAGTTCGTTCCATTGATGAACAGAGAAAAGAAGAACGAAAATAAAGGTGAGCTTTAGGCCATAATTTAAAATCATAATAAGAGTATAAGGCTTTTCTCCTTTTATTTTGGAGACATTGGTGTTATTAGAAAATAGAAAAACAATCATAAAAATAGCAGGGATTGTTAATGTGAACACAAATAAAAGTGTAAAAATCCAAAATAGGCATGTTAAGTACAAAAAGTAATTTGTACCATTATGTAAAAGGGAATAGATGCTAGCTAACAAATATCCTGTGAAACTAGCAAGTACGATAGGCTTTGTTAGCAATAAGAAAACATGCGCAATGATTCTCGAGATAGAATATCCAAATACTCTTATAATGCTTAATTCTTTTAATCGATTTATTAGATAATGAGCAATGGCAATGTAAAGGCAGAGAATCACTAAGCCAATGATTATCATTTGGGATACATTGAAATGAAACATAGAAGGATGATTCTCACTAAACACTTCTGCATTCGCAACTTCTTTATTTAACTCGGTTACTAAATCGTGAATTTTCTGTTTATCTTGGGTAGAAACATAATATAGACCATTCCCACTGAAATTTGTATTGGAATCTAAATGCTTAATTGTCATGTTTAATTGTGGATCAATTTGTTTGATTACACCACTTTGCTGTTTATCTTTGCTTTGCGATGTACTAAGAAATTCCCCTGAATGTAGCGTCGGTAATGTTCCTTCCTTTATGTCCACTTGGTTATGTAAACTTACGTCTGTTGTATATATCGTAAGATTTTTTTCACTTGTAAAAATGTACTTTGAAATACTAACATCATATTTTTTTGCTATTTTTTGAAAGAATGCAATGTAATTTTCTGAATGTGGCTTTGCATCTTGGAAATTTAATAAAATACTTGTTGTATTTTTATATAATAGTTGATTTGTTTTGTATTCTTTAAAGGTGTCCAATCCGAAAATTCCTAGTAGGAATAATAAAGTGGTAAACAAGATATAAATGATTTTTCTCATAATTATTTCTCCCTAAAATGAACTTTTTCCCAATCATATCATTAAATATGTGGAAAGAGAAGCCGTGATCAAGTGATTCAGAAGAAAGGAATCGTAATAGTGAAAAACAAGAGGAGCAAAACTCCTCTTGTTTTTTTCGTTATTATTTATGATCGTAGTATGCTTTATTTGTCCCTTCAGATGTCCATGGTAGTTGCGCTGTACTAAACACATTTTTTGCTTTCCATCCGCCACTTTTGTAATCACCTTTTCCATTTACAACAGAAGCATGGCCTTGTGCAGAGTAATGTTTATAAGATGAGTACACATTTTTATCTTTCTTTCCACGAATCCAATAGCCTCCGTCAACTTTGCCAGACGTTACTGATTTGACAGTACTATTTTCATCTTGAACATAACTAGCTGTTAATTGATCGTTTGCTTTTACAATTTCGTATTTCCCAAAAGATTGTTCAGCAGCTAATGCTCCTCCTGCTCCCAATAAAGCAAATCCAGCTGCTAGCGTTCCAATAGCGACTTTTTTAAACATAAAAATTCCCCCTTAAATAAGTGTAAGAACTGCAAATCAAACATACCATGTTGTATACATAATTTTAATATGTGAACGGTTGATAAAAAACGAATGGAATATTCTGTTTATTTTTTATAAAAATTCCAAATATTATTGACTATTTTCTTGCTTCTTTCTATATTAGTAGATATCACAATGGCCACTAAGAAATGACAAAGCAGTTTTTAATCCGTGGGGGCAATCTAAGCGGCTGATGAGCCCTACCAATCGGGCTGTTACTGCCTTAATTTCGTTCATGTTATAACAGGAAAACAGAGGCAAAAAGATAGGGAGGAGGCAGGATGATGAGTAGAGCAAAAGTACAATTCGCGATGCAAGATGATGAAACATTTCGCCAAGGCGTGAAAGATTGTTTGCCAACTGTACTAGGATATTTAAGTATTGGTATTGCAGCTGGTGTAATCGCCAAGACAGCTGGCTTTTCTATTATAGAAATCGCTTTTATGTCGACGCTTATTTATGCTGGTTCTGCACAATTTATACTAGCTGGTATGTACGCTGCTGGAGCTTCGGCATCAGCTATTATTTTTACCGTTTTCTTTGTGAATTTACGTCATTTATTAATGAGTGCTGCGCTAGCTCCATATTTTTTACAAGTACCATTCCTTAGAAATATAGTAATTGGTTCACAAATTACAGATGAAACATTTGGTGTTGCTGTGCAGCACGGAGCGAAAAAGGGATATATAGGAGAAAGCTGGATGTTCGGGTTAAATGTAACAGCATATATGAATTGGATTATCGCTACGATTATTGGCGGGCTTTTTGGAGAGTGGATACCAGATCCGCATACGTACGGGATGGATTATGCCCTCCCTGCGATGTTTATCGGCTTATTTGTTCTGCAATTCATAAGCAGCAAACCGAAACGAATGATCCATCTTAGTGTTGCTGTAGCTGCAATCATGATTGCATATAGCGCTCATTTCTTTATGCCAGCGAGCATAGCTGTCATTATCGCAACGCTTACAGCAGCAACGATAGGAGTGATGATTGAGAAATGGAAATTAGATTAGATGTGTTGTTTCTTTTAATAGGAGCTGGACTTGTTACATTCATTCCACGCGTCCTGCCCCTTATTGTATTTCAAAAATTTCAAATTCCAGATTGGGTATTAAAGTGGTTACAGTACATACCGATTGCAATATTAGCTGCTCTTCTTGCGCAAGTATTACTGATGAATGAAACGATGCAGTGGGACTATATGATTGCTGCAATTCCGACATTTCTCGTCGCTATTTATACAAGGAGCTTATTAGGAACCGTATTAACAGGAGTAATTGTGATTATTTTGTTACGTTTGTTTTTATAACAAGGAATCTTAAGGAATGATATCGAAACATGTAGTAATAAAGCTTAGAATAGGGGTGGTGTTATGATTCTTTTCACAGTAGGTATTGTTTTATTTACATTATTTATTTTCTTTCTCATTGGTTTTATTACCTTTACAATGTTTGTGAACAAAGCAACACCACAAATATATTATACACCTTGTAATGCGGCATCTGGGCAGTCTTATAGAGAGAAGAGTAGAAGAAAGAAAAGCTGATGGAAGCTTTTCTTCTTTTCTTTTGAATTTTTTTATAATTAAGTTAGTTGTATAACTAACTTATAAGGGAGAGATTTAGTTGGCAAAACCGAATGTCATTCATAAGCAACAATTGTTGCAAGCAGCAAAAACATTAATTGCGGAGCGAGGAATGGAGAAATTAACGTTAAAGGCTATAGCAGAAAAGGCAAATGTGACACAAGGGACGGTTTATTATCACTTTAAAACGAAAGAGCAACTATTACTTGAGGTGACAGAATCATTTTGTCAGTCAGCGTGGGAGGAGATGGATGAAGGGTTTCAGGTTGAAAAAGCTCTGCAATCAGCAAAAAGTAGGTGTACAAAAGACTCTGTGTATCATCATTTATTTTTTCAACTATTGGCAAGTAGTTTACAGAATGAATCGATGAGAGAAACGATTGGAGAACTATTACATTATGAAAATGAAAAACTACAGGTAGGATTACAAGGGATGTGGGAAAAATCACCGATTGAAGGAATTACATTTGAAACTTGGAGTATCATGTGTAATGCCCTTATAGATGGATTGGCACTACAAGCGTTATATAATCCAAAGTTTTCTACAGAAGAAGCATATAATGGGGTAAACAAATTAATACAACATGTAGGAGTATAGATAAAGGAGGAGAAAACATTGAACGGTAAATCATGGATTACAATTATTTTTTCAATTGGTGTTTGGTTTATGGCCTCTCTATTTTTTATCTTATTTGGTTCTTACGTATTAGTTGAAATCACATCAAGCTTATTTCTTCCCATGCTTCTTATTTTGGAGATTGGTACAGCAATAGCATTATATGTAGTGTTATGGTTTTATCAAAAAATAGATTCTTCCCGATATGCCGCTATAAAACTAGGGATTTTTGGAACGGGAATTGGTTTGTTTCTCGATTCCTTTCTTTTATATTATGCTTCGACGCTCTTTCCGCAACTATCACTACAGCAAATGATTTCTTTCACAATCTGGATGGTTTTTGCATATGTACTGTATTTATTTATACCTGTTTGGATGGAACGAAAACGGATAAAAGAGCTATCTTAAGTGGATAGCTTTTTTACAAGTTTACATATTAGAAATAGCTTGCAGCAACATTCCAAAGAGAAAACTGATAAAGGAAAATACACTGACACATATAGAAATAATTCGATTATTTCGCCATTCTTTCACACAAACGATAAATCCTAAAATGCAAAGAAAATACCAAATAGGAAGGAAAAGAAAATCACTTATGTAATTTGGAAGCAGTGTATAAAAGTGTGTTAACACTAAAATCCAATGCATGAGAACAAGGGACATCGCAATAAGAGAATATCGATAAGGACGACCTAAATAGGTTCCCCTTTTTAACGTGATACATATAAAAGCAAGTGCTAATATGACAATGAAAATAATGAAGGTAAGTAAAAGTAATGTCATAGATATATGAAAACTCCTTTAAGAGAGGTTTTATTTAGTATATTACGTATTCTTTTGAAATGAAATAGATGTTTCAACAAGATATATTCGTGCCGTTCGTTTCAGAATAATAAGAACCCCCACTTCAAAATGATTTGAAGTGGGGGTTCTTATCTTTCCTCTAAGCTCTTAACTGGAACAGTTAATTCACGTTCTGGATTTGCGGCATCATAAATGCGGGCTGTTTCACTGTTTTCATCAACATGTTGAATCATAACAGGCATACCTTGAAAACTAACATTTGCTTGTTCTGCGGATTCGGAAATCTCTTTTGCACGTTGTACATTCATTTTACATTCCTCCCATCTTTACTATTTTTGCTAAAGGGAAGGAATAATATACCAAATTGAGACATATTTAAAGCTTTTGTATGGATTGTAATGTTTCTTTAATAAATCGAGAAAGTGTCGAATTAGGAAATGATTGTAAGAAAATGGGATCGAATTGTATAATAAGTGTAACACAATTTAACCTTCAGGGGGAGAGAGTATAATGGGAGATGTAAGTATAGAACAAAATGATCCGAGGATAAAAATTGCAACGAGAAACATTCTTTTCATGATGGTTGCAAAAATTATATCTTTATTAGGAGCAGGGATTTATACGTTTGCAATGGGACTATATGTTTTAAAAACAACGGGTTCAGGAATAGGATTTGCAACTACGCTTATTTGCGGATCTGTTCCAAGAATGGTATGTGGCCCTATTGCCGGGGCAGTGGCGGATCGCGTTAACCGGAAATGGCTCATTGTCGGCATGGATTTGTTAAGTAGTTTGACGATGTTTACGATGTTTATTCTTGCTACTACATTTGAACCATCACTTTTCTTCATTTATATTTCAGCAGCGCTATTATCCGTTTGTGCAAGCTTTTATTCTGTTGCACTCACCTCGTCCATCCCGCATTTAGTGAATGAAGAAAGAATTCAAAAAGCGAATGCTTTAAATCAAACAGCGGATTCTTTATCAAGAATTTTAGCTCCAATCATTGGAGGAATGATATTTGGATTTTTTTCAATCACATCCTTTTTTCTCTTAAATGGTATCACATTCTTTTTAGCTGTTATTGTACAGTTATGTATCGCATTTCATTTGTATAAAAAGGAAGACACAGAAAATCATGAACCTTTTTTAACGAGTATAAAAGAAGGATTTACATATGTAAGACAGCAACAAGAAATATATGGATTAATGAAAATTGCGCTGTGGGTTAACTTTTTTTCGAGTGCGCTTTTCGTTTCACTCCCATATATAATTGTTCAGAGCTTACATTTATCTTCAAAGCAACTGGGGATAATAGAAGGAATGTTAGCAGTTGGAATGTTAATTGGAGCGGCTGTTTTATCCGTTCGTAAGGAAATAAGTAATCCGTTTCGCTCTGTTTATATTGGGTTATTAATATTTGCGAGTTTAAGCTTATGTACGGTAGTTCCATTATTAATAACGATTCCAAAAGTAGCAAGCTTTATTTACTATATAATTTTTGTCCTTCTTAGTGGGTTTTCTATGATGATTGTAAATATCCCGATGCAAGTACATATTCAAAAGACAATCAACCAAGCATACTTAGGTCGCGTGTTTGGCCTTCTTGAAACGATTGCGACCGCAATTGCACCACTTGGAATGATTATATATGGATTTTTATTAGATAGATTGCCAACGAGTATTGTCGTGATAACGTTAGGAACAGGGTTATTTTTCGTTGTATTCGTAGGAATTAAACAGCATGGGACGAAAAACAGAGTGAATATGTCAGCTTAAAATAGAAACATTTAGTTTGGATATGTAACGTTGCTTATGAGCATCTTGTAATCTTTTTTCGTTTTGAAAGTAGGATGTATGTATGTTACATTTAAAATGAAAAGCGTTGTAAAGAAAAAAGGAGAAAACATCATGAGAAAAATAAGTTTTGTTACGTTATTTCTGTTCGCTATCATGGCAGGATGTAGCAGTAACTATGATACGTATATTGAAACGGGTCTGACATCATTGCAAAATGAAAAATATAGTGATGCAGTGATGTGGTTTGAAAAAGCAGAAAAAGAAAAATCAGGAAGTGAAGCGAATTCATATAAAGAAGTTGCTCAATTTATGGACCACGGTGCAAATGCATTAAAAGATGGAAAGTATTTAGAAACAAAAGACGATGCAAATAAAGTGTTACAAATGAATATGGATGAGACGCTTGAAAAAGCTGTGAAGTCTAATGCCGAAAATATGCTTCAAAAGGCGAAAGATATTGAAGAAAAAGTAAACGCGAGGGCAGAAAAGAAACGAAAAATTGAAGAAAAAGGAATTGATAAACTGATTAAAGCGGTAGATAGCGTTGATGAGTTAAGAGAAAAGCAGAAAAAAGTTGGAGAAGCATTGGATAAACTTGAGAAAACACATGAAAAAATAGAAGCGAAAAAGAATCAATAGACTCATATGTTAAAAGTTGTGAGGCTGTCATTTATTATGACAGTCTCTTTTTGAATATTATTTGACATTTTTTGTAATTTAAAGATATATAAAGGGATATTTGTTAAGATGAATTTGTGAGACAGTTTTCTACAAATCATAAGGGGGTTATGAAATGGGGAAATTAGATGGAAAAATTGCTTTTGTTACTGGTGCTGCAATGGGAAATGGTGCGGGAATCGCTCATGTATTTGCAGAATTAGGAGCGAAAGTATTACTCGTTGATATTTCCGAAAAGGTTCATGAAACAGCAAAGGAAATTGTAAGTAACGGGTTAGAGGCATCTAGTTATCAAGTGGATGTAACGGATTTTATAGCCGTTAAAGAGATTGCAAAAGATGCATATGAAAAATATGGGAAGATTGATATATTGGTCAATAATGCGGGAGTCATTCGGCTTGCAAATTTCTTAGATATGTCGGATGAGATGCGTGATTTTCAATTCCAAGTAAATATTAATGGTGTGTGGAATTTTGCAAAGGCTGTTTTACCATATATGATTGAGAAAAATTACGGGAAAATTGTCAATATGTCGTCTGTAACAGGAACGTTAGTGGCAGATGAAGGAGAAACAGCTTATGCGACAACGAAAGCAGCCATTTGGGGATTTACAAAAGCGTTGGCGCGTGAAGTAGCAAAACATAATATAACTGTGAATGCAATTTGTCCAGGTTATATTATGACACCGATGGCCGAACAAATTGCAAATGAATCTGATCCAAATAAACCAAATACTGTTATTGATGGAATTGCCTCAGGCGTTCCATTAGGACGATTAGGAAGAATTGAAGAAGTTGGACAGCTAGCTGGTTTTCTTGCATCGGATGAATCGAGTTACATAACCGGAACACATATCGTCATTGATGGCGGCAGTACATTACCAGAAACTATTTCTGTTGGTGTGGAATAATATACAAATGAAAGAGAAATCTTTCTATTCGAAAGGTTTCTCTTTATAATAATTAGGAAATTCAATTTTGTTACAAAAAGTTGAATTTCCGACATTTTGCGAGAAAAAGGATTATAATAAAATCATAACCTATTACAAGGAAGTGTAACTATGAGTACTGTAGCGATTGTATATGGTATTATTCTTTCTGCTATTATTCTTTTATTTATTTTTGGAGTTTCACGTTATATTCACAAATGGAAAGAAGGGATTGCGAAGTTAAATCATATCGAAGAAGAATTCGCTGATTTCATGTTACATCACGGGAAGTAAAGAGGTTCATTTTTTAGAAAAATAATGTGAAGAATATCACAAAACATGCTTGGATGAGAAGGCATGTTTTTTTGTTATGCAAACGATTATAAGGGAGCAATTGCAATTACATACATTTAATTGAATGTATTCCAAAATACGGTATATAATTATATTATAATAAAATTAGAATATGGATAGAAGGAGGAATTATGATTATAACAATAATAGGTTATACTGTTTTAACGATTCTGTTAGTATGTATTGCGATTATATGTATCGTTCGATATTACTTAAAAAAAGAAGATCCTCAGTACATATTAAAATATGTAGAAGAGCATAAAAAAGAAAAAGTTTGTTCTTTAATGGTTAGGAGGAATGGAGAACTTTTAGTGACAGTGAACGAAAATGAAAAATTACCGTTAGCAAGCATGGCAAAAATCGTTATAGCGGTGGAATTTGCTAAGCAAGTGGCAGAAGGGAAAATAGATCGAGCGGAACTCATTCCGTTGCGAGATCTAGAAAAATATTACGTTCCAAACACAGATGGCGGCGCACACCCAAAATGGATTGAGGATATAAAAGAGCGAAGCGTAATAAAAAATGAAACGGTATCTATAGAAGAAGTGGCGAAAGGAATGATTCAGTTTAGCTCCAATGCAAATACAACGTATTTATTAGATAAACTAGGGGCTGAAAGAGTAAATGAAAGTATAAAAGAGTTACATTTAAGTAGTCATGATGATTTTTATCCATACACAGCGTCACTATATATGAGAGGATATGTAGAGAAAGAACTTCATGTACCGACAGATCAATCACTAGACATGTTACGTAATATGTCTAGCGATGAATATAAAAATCATGTTTTTCAAATACATGAATGGATGAAAGATGAAAAGGAATGGAAAAATCGTAATATACCATTAAGGGTTGATATGGGATTTCAACGTATTTGGTCTGATAGATTAGTAAGTGCAACTGCTACAGATTATATGAATTTAATAGGGAAAATGAATAGCAGAACTGTTTTTCCAAAGGCGATGCAAGCTGAGGTTGAGCGAATTTTTAAAGGGACTGTTCTTGAAAGGAATCAGTATGAGCATGCAGGTAGAAAAGGTGGTTCTACTGTATTTGTATTCACAAATAGTTTTTATGGAACGGATCAAGAAGGAAACAAGACGGAAATCGTTTTTATGTCTAACGATTTGGATCCTATTGAAGCGAGAAAAATTCGAAATAATTTAGATTTATTTATTAAATCTATAGTGACAAATGAAGCGTTCAGAAAAAAGTTATAATAAAATAATTTTATTATGTAAATAAAGAAGAGTGAGTCAATCTAACAATGAAATCATCAACTGAATATTTTGTAATTTTTTATCAAAAAAGCAGGAAAGAAGGAAGTGATTAGAGAAGTAAGGCTTTGCAAGATAAAATGGTGTGATAAAGGAGGCTGTTTGTATGTTTGAGGAAGAGAAAGAAGGGCTTATTGAAGTTCATAATGTGTATGAAGTTGTACCGCCAGATGGAACAATTATTGGCATGGCAACACCGGAAGAAATGGAAGTTGCAGCTGAATTAGAATTACAACATTATGCCTATTCTCGTTTATTAGAAGCGAATGTTCAGTTAGACGGTTCCTCCTATAAAGATGTACTTCAGGAGTTTCAGGAGTATGAAAGAAAATCCATGCATTTTTGGCGCTCATTACATAAGCGTTTAGCGGTACCGTGGGCATGGGTACTTCGCGTTGATGTTGCAAACGGCCCGATTTATGTAAATAACGGAAATTCGTATTACGATGATAATGAAGATGATGAATATGATGAATATGAGGAAGATTACGAATAGATGTAGGGGGAAGCAGAAGAACTGCTTCCTTTTTTATTTGTCATAATGATCACCTTCTAAGCTTGAAATATTTTTTGACAAACGAGTAGTAAACACCAAACGCCCACGCCAAGTAGTACAGATATATGAAGGGAGAAGGAGTGTTTTAAACCAAGATACACCACAAATAAAAGCAGCGCTGATGCAGGAAAGCCATATAATACACCGATTGCAAATTGACTTAAATCTTGTTTACTCCCGCCTTCAACAGAAAGCCAAAATAAGCTAAGCAAACTAATAAGGGGAAGAGCAGCAATGAAACCGCCAATTGTACTATAATGTTTCGCTAATTCTGTTACGCCCCCGATCATGAGAGCTGAAACAATGACTTTAACGAGGAAATGCATATTGGGCCTCCTTTGCAAGTATGGAAAAAGCTTGTTCAATTATTTGCTGTTCTTCTTTTGATAATTGGGATTCCAATATTTTTAATTTCTTTTCATCTAATAAAGTATGTTTTATGAGTGCTTCTTTCCCTTTAGCAGTCAATGCGAGATTCACGACTCGTTCATCTTTTTTATTCCGTTCCTTTAGAATAAGGTCTTTTTGAATGAGCCTTTTTACATGTTCGGATGCTGTATTATGAGAGAGATTTAGTTCAGATGCAATTTTGCTAATTGTTGTTTCTGCTTCTCGGGAAGTGATTTGAAGAATTCGAATCGCTTGATGAGATAGATTATTTTCATATTCGCATCGTAAATGGTAATAAATCGTTTCCCAGTTTTGATTGATATGTTTCATAATAAGAAAGTCCTTCCATTTTTTATTATATCGTATAATAAGATATAATCGTTTGTAAAGATGTAAATGTCTTTTTATTATAGAAAAAGTTTATTTTTCTTGAATTTTAAGGTACTCTTACTGTAAGGGCATACATATAGTAAGAGAGAGGATGATATCATTGAATACATTTAAATGGATTAGTCATGAAAAAATGTATGTAGATCAAATACATGTTGAAAAATGTGGTCCTCTTTCAGTTGGGGTTTATGGCGGGAATCAAGAAAGTGATGCGTATGAAAGAGGAGATGCAGTACTAGCTTGGTGGGATGCGCAATTTGAATTTGTGATGATTTTTGATGCCCATCATAAAACGAAAACGATTCAATATATTATAGATGCAATTTCGGAGAGAAGAGAAAAGTTACAAGAATTGTTCTCATATCCTGTCCATCTGGCATTTCATCATACACATATGTATTTATTAGCACTCTTTACCGATGAATGGTTTATTGAGAAATGTGAACAAGAGAATGAAGAACTAGCTTGTTTGATTTGTTTACGAAAAGGTGAGTTTTTGTATTGGTTATCAGTAGGAGAGTGCTTTGCCTATTTATTTCACTCTGAACGAGAGAAGAACGGGAAAGGAAGGCTTAACCAGCCTAAATATTATGAATGTATAGGAAGAAGAAATATTTTTGCAGCGAATACATCTTGTTTTACTTCAGGAGTTCGTGGTTTAGAACGTGGAGTGAATCATATTGTAATGGTAACAGATGGAATTTTGGATTGCGATAAAAAAATGTTAGAAGATGATCAATCATTGTTTGAGGTATTACATAGCAGGGGATGCTTGCAAATTGAACCTGTGTTACAGAATGTTCTGAAATGGAAAGGGAGAGATTGCGCTACCATTATTGGATGGTCGATTGATACAGAAAAGAACAAACGTATAAAGGAATATAAATAGAAAAAGGAGCTCAGAGTATGTAAAAATCTGAGCTCTTTTTTGTTTACCGAATGCGAATATGATAGCTTTTTAACCATTCGTTCGTTTGTAGCATATATTCCATTGTACTTCTCGCATCCAAATCATTGATTTCTTGATTCGTTTGATTTGCAATTGCAAGCAATGCGGAATGATCGATAAGTGAGAAGATTGGATTGTTTTTATTGCTACACATATCAAGCGTTAAATTACGAATGGCTTGCAAGTAATTCGGATCTTGTGAAGTTGGATAAGCGCTCTTTCTTCGGTTGCGAACGTCATCTGGTAGAACGCTTTGTAATGCCCGACGTAAAATGCCTTTTTCAATATGATCAATCCGTTTTACTTCAAAAGGTACGTTCCATAAATATTCTACGAGTCGATAATCACAAAATGGTACGCGCACTTCAAAGCCAACCGCCATGCTCATGCGATCTTTTCGGTCCAGTAAAAACGGTAAAAATCTTGTTAAGAATAAATAAAACATTTGGCGTTGTTTTGCTTCTTTTTTATTTTCATCAGGGAGGATCGGAACTTCCTGAATGGCCTCTTGGAATCGATTATGAATATAATGATCAAGATTGGATTGTTTTTTTACTTCATTTTGTAAGAGGAAGGAAGAGTTTTTCCAGTTGGTGAGCCAAGGGAACTGATCTACATATAATAGTTCTTCTTGATGAAACCAAGGGTATCCGCCAAATACTTCGTCAGCTGATTCGCCAGAAAGAGCAACAGTAGCGTCTTTTTTCATTTCCTGAAATAGTAAATATAGTGAAGTTTCTATCTCGCCGGCACCCGGTAAATCTTTTGCATAAAGTGGTACGAATAAATGATTTGCTAATTCTTCTGCATTGACAATAATATCGTGATGAGTTGTTCCGATATGTTCAGATACCCGTTTTACCCACGGGGCGTCTAGACCAGTGCGAGAAAAAGTTAATTCAAAATCTTTGGCGCTGTTTACAAAGTCGATGGAATACGTATGAAGTGTTTTATTTTCCTTTGCAAATTCCTTTCCTGCTAGAGCAGTAATACCACTAGAATCTAAGCCGCCAGATAACATACAAACGAGAGGTACATCAGCAATGAGTTGTCGTTTTACAGTGTCTTGTAGAATGGAAAGAATATGTGAGGCTGTTTCTTCTGGAGTATCTGTATGTTCTTTACTTGTTAAAGTCCAATATCTTTTTACTGCCTTTTTATCTTCTGTAAATGTGATATAATGTCCGGCGCGCACTTCTTTTATATGTTTCAACACACCGCATCCTGGAGTTCGAAATGACCCGAGCCCAAATATTTCATTAATACCACTTTCGTCAATTTCAGCAGACACGGACGGGTGAGCAAGTAATGCTTTAATTTCTGAGCCGAAAATAATACTATCGTTGCGCTCTGTATAAAAAAGTGGTTTGACACCTAAATGATCTCGCGCTAAAAAGAGTTGCTGTTTTTGATCATCCCATATTGCGAAAGCAAAAATACCATTTAAATGTTGCACGCAGTCTTCTTTCCATTCCAAATAAGCATGGAGCAATACTTCTGTATCTGAACATGTTTCAAATGTGTGCCCATTCTTTTGTAAGATTTCTCTTAGTTCTCGAAAATTATAAATTTCACCATTATATGTGATGGCAAATGTATCATCACCAGCCTTATATGTTTTTGGCTGCGCTCCACCTTTAGGATCAATGACAATTAAACGACGATGTGCGAATGCTGCTCGCGGGGATAGCCAAAAGCCTTCTGCATCTGGGCCACGGTGTTTAATACGGTTTGCCATAGCCTGCAAAATATGCTGTTGATTTGAAAGGTCTTCTCTCCAATCGACCCAACCTGTAATTCCACACATATGTCTCATCTCCTAATTATAAAATAGTGATAGATTAATAAAATGAAATGTATAGCTAGATAAAATCTAACTTTATAAATAGTATACGAGATGAAATAAATTGTAGACTTGAGAAAATATTCTCAGAAATTTTTAGTAGAAAAGTAATCATGTTGTGTAATATACAAGATTGCATAGGAGTGTCCAAACAAAAATGGCATAAGATGCATTACATATAGTATGTTTTTATTTTGTCTAAACTTTACAATCTGTATAGATTGTAAAAAAGATATCAATTTTATCCCGTTATTTTAGGACAGTAAGACTCTCGCCTAAGTTTTAGAGTGGGAGTAGGTGGCTCGTTTTATGATGATGAACTTTCTCGTTATCGAAGGCAGAATATGAAAAGGGGGGTGTTAGGTTATTTGATTGATCAATATAAGAATATACACATTCAATATGAGAATTTAGATTCATTTCATCTTATATATGATGAACCGTTTATGTTGTCCGTCATGTGGAATGGGGTGAAATATGAATTTTTAATTAGAGTGAAGTCAAACTCTTCTAGGATGATCGTTTTAGGATCTGGAGCGGGAGGATATCATGAGAATCCAATTGGGCCACCGATTTTTCAACGGCATTCTTGGATCAATGATTTACATGATACTGTTATTTATTATAATGATCCTACTTTATATTTAGGTAATATTTTGCTAGGGTGGGGGCAAGGGACAAAAGAACGATATTATTTAAAAGATATTGCAACCATTCTTACAAAGTTAATCGAAAAAACAAAGGTACTTCATAAAAATGTGCTGTTTTTTGGTAGTTCAGGCGGTGGATTTATGTCTTTCATGCTAGCTGGGTTTCTTAAGGATACAGTGGCTCTTGTTAATAATCCGCAAACCTGCTTAACAAAATGGATTTCAGGACCAGTACAAAATGTATTTCGTCATAGTTATTCTGGTTTATCTGAAGAAGAAATTATAGAAAAATATCGAGAAAGAATAAATGTAATAGAATTTTATAAAAGTATACAATACGTTCCAGAAATACATTATGTACAAAATGTAGCTTGTGAATTTGATGTTGTGAACCATATGATCCCCTTCATTGAAGGGCTAAAGAATATAAAAGATAATCACGTGATCAATCATGTCTATTTTGATTTATATCATAAAATAGTAGGAGATACGATGCTCGCAAATCATGTGGCATTAGGAAAAGAAGAAACAATTCATTATTTAAATCATTTACATGAATTTAGAGCTAATAAAAGAAAGGAAGAAGGGACTGGCCTTGATTAGCAGGCTAGTCCCTTCTTTTTAAAAGGTAGTTACGAATAGGGCGTGAGGGTGCTGCGTCTTATATTCTTCTTTCCATGGAATGTTTAATTGCTCCCATGTTTCCCCGCTATCTATAGATTGAAAGACGCCATTATTATTTAAAGCATAAAACGTATGAGGTTCTGCTGGATTCGTAGCAAGCATGGAAATGACTGTGCCGATTGCAGGTGGTAAGCCTTTATGTACTTGTTCAAATAAGGTATCCTTCGTTTTTCGGTATATATAGGATTCATAAGGAATACGGTGGTGAGCTAAGTCGGCACTTGGTGCGGCAGAAACAAGGATTGTATCACAATCAGCTGGGTCAATTGCCATACTATATAAATAATGATGTTCTAACCCTTCACTGCATGAAATCCAAGTATTACCATTATCGTGGCTTTCGAGATATGCTCGTTCAGGTCCGTTCATAAATCCATCACCACATGATGCATATAGGCGGTTAGGGGCATCATCGTGCATGAGTAACTGATGGGCGTCGATTGGAGCACCGAATTTTTTATCGCTCCATGTCTGTCCATGATCATTACTTTGAATAACGGCGCCAGCTTCGATAGATACATGTATTGTATTTTCATTATGGGGGTCTATTGTAATCCATCGTACATGATGCGTAAAGGGACGAGGTGGAAAAGCCCATGTATAGGAAGATAATAATGATTTCATCGTTTTTAGTTCTGTCCACGTTTCTCCTCCATTTTCTGAACAGAATAACGCACTAGGTTCTGTTCCAACATAAATAGTGCCGTAACCGTTCTTTTGTTTTGCGGAGCTTATAGTAATGGAAGTAATAGTAGAATGAAGAATTCCATCTTCTTTCGGAAAATCAAAATAGCGATAGGCATCGCCAATCGGTCTCCAAGAATCTCCTTTATTATCGCTTACCCATAATCCTCGTCCAAAAGTACCGCAGTAAATACGATTCGGTTGGAATGGGTCAACTGCGATACAAGTGGGTTGCATATGTTGTAAGTGACATTGAATTTGGAAGTCCCCATCTTTCTCTTCAGCAACAATAATTTCACGCTCCATACAAAGAAATAATCGCTTCAAATGAAACGCCTCCTTTTTTAGTTGTACATTATTAAACAATATGAGAAAGAAAGGGAAGTAGTCTTGTTTTTTTGAGAAAAAGGAATCGAGCATGAAAATGACGAAGAGGGTATAGGAAGGGTGTAACAGATACATTACGATAAGAATAAGTGCTATGAACGTAAGGAACAAATATGTGAAAAGAAGAAGTCAATATACAGCATTCAATGATTCGAAGACAATTTGCAAAGTATGAAAGAAAAAAGATGCGAAAAAGTGTCATAACATTTGCCTTGCAACATACATATATATAATGTGGCCACAAACAGTTTGGAAGGTAAATATTTCATGAAATTATTTTACTTATAAAGTTTCACCTTTTATAGTCAAATTGATAATTGATAAAGATTATCATCTATAATCATTGTAGAAAGGAGTTTTTTTAAAAGTGTGTAGTCAACTCCGTTTTGCTATTGAAAATCGAAAAAAGCAATTGATTGATCAGTTAATTGGGGCAGGGGTATTTAAAATTCTCAATCGCCAATTATATGAGCTTTCATTAGAGGAACTAGAAAAAGAATACAAGAACATTAAGAAATACGCTGAAATTCAGGCATAGTTATATAGATATAGAATAAGTCAGAAGAGCCGTTTATGTTGGATGCAGCATAAACGGCTCTTCGTTATTTTGTAGAAATGATGTTTTGAATTTCTTTCATTGGGCGTAACCAGTTTTGTGTGATCATTTTCTCTAATTTCTCTTCATCTTTCTCTTGTAAAGCTTTAATCATGAAATGATGCTCTTCAATCGATTGCTTTGCTGGAGTAAGAGCTTGAAAAAATATATATTCAAGGCGTAATACATGAAGGTGAAGGTTGGCTAAGAAAGGTTCGATATATGTATTTTTTGATATTGCTACTATTTTATTATGAAATGCTACATCTAATTGTAACGTTTTTTTTGTATTTTTCTCAAGCAATGCTGTTTGAAATGTAGAATTGATTTGCGAAAGCTCTACAATATCAGTCTCATTGATATGCTTCATAGCTTGTTTTCCAGCGATTGTATGAAGCCCAGCGATTGTTTCATACATGATAGGTACGTCTTCTAATTTTATTGGTGCAATTTTTGTTTTTTGTCCCGGTACCATCTCGACTAGTCCTGAAATTTCTAATACTTGAAGTGCTTCCCTAACAGGTGTTCGACTTACTCCTAAAGCTTTAGCCAGCTCTCCATCATGAATCTTTTCATCAGGTTGTAAGACCCCTTCAATAATCCAGTCTTGTAATTGATTTAAAACGAGTGATTTAGCGGATAATCTTTCTTGTTTTTGATAATTTTGAGGAATAGGCATAATGAAGAAGAACTCCTTTCGCTATTTACTTCCTATTTTCTTTTTTGTTTGAACAAGCCGTAATTTTGGTTTCCCTTCATCAGGTTTTTGGCTCAATAAAAGTACCATTACGATCACGCAAATTGCGCCTAGTAGTTGAAATGATTGAAAGGGAACATGCAAAATAAGAACACTTGAAAGAATTGCTGCAAGAGGTTCTGTGCAACCAAATAATGTTGTTTCTTTTGGAGTTAAGTATCGTATGCTGTCTAAATATAAATAAAATGCAATGAGTGTACCAAAGATGATAACGAATGCGATCAAAAGTAAGTTTTGAATGTGGAGATATTTCATGCTAGATAGTAAGATAAATTCATTTGTAGAAAAGAAGTGTAACATGGTTACACCAATCCCCCCGATGATCATTCCCCATCCCACAATAACTGCTGAAGACCATCTATCTAATAACTCTTTTGAATATAAACTATAAAATGCTAATGATAATCCTGATAAAATACCCCAAATGATAGCAGGAGCAGAAACAGAAAGAGTATGAATAGAACCATTTGTTAATAAAAAGAATGTTCCGATTAAAGAAAGTGTAATGGAAATAAAGTCAATGATTTTCGGGCGAATCTTCCATTTGAAGATTAAGTATACAGTGATGAAAATAGGTGCTAAATATTGCAATAATGTTGCAATTGCAGCGTTTCCTTCACGAATAGATGCAAAATAAGTATATTGTACAGCTAGCATACCTAGTAATCCGAATAAAATCATTTTATTCGCATCACTTTTTTGTTTCCAAATCCCGAATATTTCATGTTTTTTACTACGAAATGATGCAAATAAGAGCAATAGAAAGCCTGATATAAGTAGGCGAATTGTTACAAGCCATTCGGCAGATACACGTTCTTGTTGGAAAAGTTGTTGTGCAGCAGTCCCAGATAATCCCCATAAACTGGCTCCTATAATCACCATTATAATTCCTTTTAACCTAGCTGAATTCATAATAAAAGCCTCCTTTCTAGAGGAAATGCAGTAAAATATGTAATACAATATGCAATATATCACGAATAATAATAAAGATAAATGGAATTTTCGAAAAAATAAATTAGATAATAGATGGAGAGATGGTAAATGATTGGAGGGGGAGATTTGATGATCGGTGGTTTTATCATTTGTTTTTTGTTAGGTATGTTCATCATCATGTTAGGATACCAAATTCACATAAAAAAGAGATTATTTCTTCTAGCAGGATATCAAGAAGAAACGTTTGTAGGAGATAAGGAAAAACTTGCAAAAATATCAGGTTTTTTTCTTATACAATCGGCATTGTCACAATCTTATTACCATTTGGCTTAGAAACAATTGGTGACAATGCTGGAATTGGCTATGCGGCATTTGTTGTCATCAGCACAATTGTAATTATAATATGGGGAAATGTAATCAATAAGCCGAAAAAAGAAAAATGAGAACAAGCTGGTTCCTCTCCTAGGGATCTAGCTTGTTCTCATTTATAGTTATAAGGGTTTCATATGCATTTTTGGAAATTATAAATAAAAATATAAGATTTTTTATAATTTTCATTGCGAAAAGGACAATCTACTTTTACAATAGAGAGGGTCATATATATTATATTAAAAGAATAAATCGAAATAATGTGAAAATTTTAGTTTGTCTTTGCTAACTGTATATCGTATACAAGTAAGACGACACACATCATGTTATCGACTTGTAAGGAGAGAAGCAAATGAAAAGTGTAAGATTACCGACGATTCCAGAAATCATCATTTTGTTATTACTGTTTCTTGCTGTCGTCTTTTCTTTTCAAACGATTTTTAATCTCCCTATTCAATTAGCGCTATTTATTTCATGGTTTTTAGTGATTGCGCTAGGACTCAGATTAGGATTTCGTTATCAAGAATTGCAAGATGCAATTATAAAGGGAATTGCTAATGGATTAGAAGCCGTTCTTATTTTAGTTGCAGTAGGGGCACTCATTGGGACATGGATTGCTGGTGGCATTGTGCCAACATTAATCTATTATGGATTAGAGTTTATTCACCCGAGTATATTCTTATTAGCAACGTTAATTATCTGTTCCATTACTTCGATTGCAACAGGAACATCATGGGGAACAGTTGGGACAGCTGGTATCGCGATGATGGCAATTGGAGAAGGGCTTGGATTGCCACTTCCATTAGTGGCTGGGGCAGTGCTGTCGGGTGCTTATTTTGGTGATAAACTATCCCCACTTTCAGATAGTACAGTACTTGCTGCTTCTATGGCAAAAGTAGATGTAATTGCACACGTTCGAGCGATGCTTGTACTAGACGTCCCAGCTTATATCATTACAGGAATTATGTTTACAATTGCTGGCTGGATGTATGATGGAGATCATGTTGATTTAAACAAAGTAGAGTTTTTAAAAGGAGCTTTATTGAAGCAGTTTGATATTAACATATGGATGCTTGTTCCAGCGTTTATTGTTATTATGCTATTGGCAATGAAGCGCCCATCTATGCCAACAATTGCAATGGGAGCACTTCTTGGAGCGATTTGGGCTACGCTTTTTCAAGGTATGCACTTTGGGGAGGCAATTGGAACAGCATATAATGGATTCTCAATTCAGTCAGGGATTGAATTTATTGATAAGTTATTAAACCGTGGTGGTATTAACGGTATGCTCGGTTCAGTAGCTGTTATTATTTTTGGATTAGGATTTGGCGGCTTACTTGAAAAACTAGGTGTTTTAAAAGTAATCGTATCGAAATTTGAGAAGAAATTAAATTCTGCCGGAAATGTAACGTTGTCTACATTAATTGTAGCTTTCTTAGCAAATGTATTTGGCTGTGCGATGTACGTATCGTTAATTTTGACTCCAAAAATTATGCAAGAAAACTATGATAAATTAAAATTAGATCGCCGCGTATTAGCTCGTAACTCTGAAGTAGGTGGAACATTAACAGCTGGTATGGTTCCGTGGTCTGATAATGGTATTTTTATGGCCGGTATTTTAGGAGTAGCGACATTATCATACATTCCATTTATGTGGCTAAGCTTCGTATCTTTAGCTTTAGCAATTATTTATGGATATACAGGTAAATTTATTTGGTATGTAGATGATGCTGAAAAAGGAAAGCAAGTATCATAAATAAAAAGTCACCTTCTGCTAAGAGCAGAAGGTGACTTTTTATATTCTAAGGAATCATTCTATTTTATTTAGGTACTGAAGTGAGAATTCTTATCATTTGATTGGAATTCTGCTAAAATAAGAAATGTAGATATTTTATTTTCAAGGGGATGAAAAAATGGAGTATAGAATTGAAAGAGATACATTAGGAGAAATGAAGGTTCCAGCTGACAAATTATGGGCAGCCCAAACGCAGCGTAGTAAAGAGAACTTTCCGATTGGCACTGAGCGTATGCCACTTGAAATTGTAAAGGCGTTTGCTATTTTAAAGAAAAGTGCTGCGATTAGTAATCAAAAATTAGGAAAATTAGCTGAAGAAAAAGCAGAAGCGATTGTACAAGCAGCTGATGAAATTATGGAAGGGAAATGGAATGAACACTTCCCTCTTGTTGTATGGCAAACAGGTAGTGGTACACAATCAAATATGAATGTGAATGAAGTGATTGCGAATCGCGGGAATCAAATTTTGAAAGAAAAAGGGATTGATGTACATATTCATCCAAATGACGATGTAAATATGTCTCAAAGTTCAAATGATACATTTCCAACAGCTCTTCATGTAGCTTGCGTAATGGCAGTGGAAGAGCATGTATTACCAGCTATTGCGAAGTTAAAAGGTACATTAGCAGAAAAGGTAACCGCTTTTCAACATATTATTAAAATTGGTCGTACACATTTGCAAGATGCTACGCCGCTTACATTAGGACAAGAAATTAGTGGATGGCATCGTATGCTTGAAAAAACGGAGCGCATGATTGCAGAGAGTAATACATATATGAAAGAGTTAGCAATTGGTGGTACTGCAGTTGGAACAGGGATTAATGCTCATCCTAAATTCGGTGAGATGGTAGCGGCAGAAATTAGCCAATTTACAGGCAAACAGTTCGTTTCTGCGCCGAACAAGTTCCATGCGTTAACAAGTCATGATGAAGTTGTATTTGCACATGGTGCACTAAAAGCATTAGCTGCTGATTTAATGAAGATTGCAAATGATGTGCGCTGGCTTGCAAGTGGTCCGCGCAGTGGTCTTGGCGAAATTATTATTCCAGCAAATGAACCGGGTAGCTCTATTATGCCGGGTAAGGTAAACCCAACACAAAGTGAAGCTATAACAATGGTAGCAGCACAAGTAATGGGAAATGATGCAACAATTGGATTTGCGGCTAGCCAAGGGAACTTTGAGTTAAATGTATTTAAACCGGTTATTGCCTATAATTTCTTACAATCTGCTCACTTATTAGCGGATGCCATGGTTTCATTCAATGATAAATGTGCAGTTGGTATTGAAGCGAACGAAGAAGTAATTAAGCAAAATGTGAATCGTTCTTTAATGCTTGTAACAGCATTAAATCCGCATATTGGATATGAAAATGCAGCAAAAATTGCAAAGCACGCACATAAAGAGGGATTAACTTTAAAAGAAGCAGCATTACAGTCAGGATTATTAACAGAAGAACAATTTGACGAAATTGTTGATCCGGAGAAAATGATTGCTCCGAAAGAATAAAAATTTTAAATTGAAATATTCTATCATAGAAGCGAATAAGAGCACTGTCCTACTTATAATAAAAGTGAGACAGTGCTCTTATTTTTAATTTACGTGTCTATCTAATATTTTTACATTTGGACATTTGCTTTTTAATTCGGAAAGAAATTCGTCTTCATTTTGCGGTACACAAGCTGTTAAAGTATCAAATAGTCCATATGCAAATTCAAGTCGTTGTCTTGTCCATTTCTCTGAATGGAGCGGTTTACCATAGTATTTTATATGGCGAATGTCTTCATACAAAATTTCTGTTCTTACAAAACCGCAATGAATAATGAGAGAGGAAGAAGTGAATTTGTAAGTAGACCGAAAGAAATTATATTATATAAGGTCATTCCGACCATAAAGGTATTAAGAAGTGAATGACTATCTTCTAGAAAGAAAAGAATGATGAAAGCGATTGCAATCGTAGAGAATAAAATAATATGAATCGGATTTTGTTTCACTTTAAATTTCAAATCAATCACCTCTATGTAGTATTAAATCATAACGCGTAGATTAATAATTAAAATATGCATAATTGCATATTTCTTAACTTAAGGTTCATGTAAACTATTTAAGTTAAGAAAAACGATACATACTTCTTTTGTGATTTGGTTATTAGCTTTCTGTATTGAGGGTGATAGAAATGAGTAGTGAAAAAATAATAAAGATCTGTTTTATATATAGTTGTATGCTTATAATTAGTGGATGCACCTATCAATTTCAAGACGAATGGAGTCAGAGAAATCGGAAAAAGGATATGATTAAAATGAGCCAAATTTTAGTAAACAGTGTGAAGAAAAAAACAGTTATGCAAAACGCAAGATGATAATGGTAATCATAAAGAACGAAAAGATGCTTCCTATTTTAAAGAAAGCGTCTTTTTTGTTTGCAAAAATTCGAAGTATGGGATTATTAAAAGAATGACTTCTCTTTATCAATGTTAATTATGTGTAGATATATTTTATAGATGTTTATAAAATAAATAAACGAAATATTGAAATGTTTGTTTTTGTTATGTTAAGATGAAAAGGGAATAATAAACGATATTATGATTTGTTTATACTTAAAGTAAACCATGTGGAGGATTGTTTGGTATGAGTGATATTTCAGAGAAATTTTGGGATGCGTCGATTGAAGAATTAAAGAAAGGATATGTGTTTGAGGAAGAAACAGAAACCTATATTTGTTTAGCGTGTGGAGAGTCCTTTAGAAAAGGAGTTATTTACCAGGATCAGCAAGTTTTATATGAATCGGAAAAGTTTGTACAAGTACACATTCAAAATGAGCATATATCTATGTTCGATTATTTATTGCATCTTGATAAAAAGTATACAGGCTTAACAGATTTACAAAAGAAGATGGTTCAATTTTTTTATATGGGATATAGCGATAAAGAAATTGTGAAAGAGCTGGATGGGGGAAGTACATCGACGATTCGTAATCATCGCTTTACATTGCGTGAGAAAATGAAGCAAGCAAGAGTGTTTTTAGCGTTAATGGAACTGTCTGAAGAAAAGGAAAACGTGCCATCTAAATTTGTACCCATTCATAGAACTGCTACGATGGTGGACGATCGTTACAATATTACCGAAGAAGAAAATGATGAAATATTAAAAATGCATTTTACGGAAGGATTAGATGGTCCGCTTGCTAAATTTCCAAAAAAACAAAAAAGGAAATTAATTATATTGCGTCATTTAATAAAGAAATTTAATCGTAACAAAAAGTATACCGAAAAAGAAGTGAATGAAATTTTGAAAGGTGTATATTCCGATTTTGTAACGTTAAGAAGGTATTTAATCGAATATGGTTTTCTTGATCGGACTGATGATGGAAGCCAATATTGGGTGAAGTTATAATAAGAAAGGAAAGAGGAAAATGAATAAAAGAGCAGAATTAAAAACAACTATACAAAGAGATAGAGGTGGAAGCAGGCATTTACTTAATTACCGATACAAAAAATCAAAAGATATGTGTAGAAAGTACAATGAATGTAAAGATGATGAATGGAAGATGCTTTGAGCTAAATGTAGGTTCACATATAAATCGGGTACTACAAGAGGAATGAAAACAATATGGTGAAGAAGACTTTAAGTTTGAAGGATTAGAGGTGTTGCAAAAGAAAGAAACAGAATCTTTTCACCCGAAAGAAGAATTGAAAAAACTAGAAGAAAAATGGTTGGAACAATTACAACCATTTGGAGAGTGCGGATATAACCGAGCAATCCTAAAATAAAGGAGAAATGAATATTGAAATCATCTGTAGAGAACATGAAAGAAAGTGTAGAATCACAAAATCAAGACATGAAGGAAAAACCAATATGGAAATCGATGTCCATATTTTTAGTTCCTCTACTGTTAAGTAATGTTTTACAATCAGTTGGACAATTATTTGGTATGGTAGTTGTAGGACGCTGGCTTGGTGAACATGATTTAGCCGCTATTTCAGCGTTCTTTCCACTCTTTTTCTTACTTGTTTCATTTGTAATTGGAATTGGATCTGGTAGTTCCATTTTAATTGGTCAAGCGTATGGGGCTAAAAATGAAGAGCGCTTAAAAGCAATTGTTGGGACAACATTAACGTTTACATTTATTATAGGGGTTATTTTAGCGATTGTTGGAAGTATATTTGCAATGGATATTATGCGCTTTATGGGTACGCCAGCCAATATTATTGATACGAGTGTGCATTATGCACGGATTTTATTTATTTCGATGCCAGTTTTATTTTTATATTTTGCTTATACAACGTTTATGCGCGGAACAGGGGATTCCAAAACGCCATTTTATTTCTTAATTGTCAGTACAGCTTTAAACACGATTTTATTACCGCTTTTAGTATTTGGATGGCTCGGACTTCCGAAGCTTGATGTGTATGGGGCAGCTTATGCGTCTGTTATTTCAACGATCATCACGTTTGTTGTAATGCTTATGTACTTAAAGAAGAAAAACCATCCATTACAGTTAGATAAGACGGTACGAAAATACCTTCGCATGGATTGGGAGCTGCTCAAATTATTGCTGCGTCTTGGTATTCCAGCAAGTATTAATATGATTTTAGTTTCTTTATCTGAGATTGCGGTTATTGCATTTGTCAATCGCTTTGGTTCGGATGCAACTGCGGCATACGGAGTTGTGAATCAAGTAGCAAGCTATGTACAAATGCCAGCAGTTAGTCTTGGAATTACTGTTTCCATCTTTGCTGCACAATCAATTGGTGCGAATCAGTTTGGACGATTACAAAAAGTCGTTCGAGCTGGTATTATTATGAATTATGTCATTGGGGGCGTCTTAATTGCTCTCATTTACTTATTCGCAAGAGAAATTTTATCACTATTTTTAACAAGCTCAAGTACAATTGATATTGCGCATAGCTTAGTAATGATTACGTTATGGAGCTATTTAATTTTTGGACATGCGCAAATTATTGGTGCTACTATGCGTGCAAGTGGAACAGTACTTTGGCCGACGATTATCGGTGTCGTATCGATTTGGCTTGTAGAGGTTCCTGTTGCCTATGTATTATCGTACCATACTGACCTTGGCATAGAAGGAATATGGATTGGCTATCCAGCTGCCTTTATTGTGAGCTTGCTTTTACAATATGGCTATTATCGATTTGTATGGAAGAAAAAACGAATTACACGACTTGTGAGTTAGAAAATAGCAATACCCTGTATGGAGGGGTATTGCTATTTTTATAAATAACTTTTTAACGTAACGTCAAGATGCTGCCTACTCAGCTCTCCATTACTCGTGTAAAATTCCCAAGCTTTTTCTGGTTTTCCAATAATCTCAAATGAATTTTCAGTAATGTAAATGGCACAATCATCTTCTAAAGCAATACCTTCTATATTTCCTTCATAACGTTGTAAAAGTGAGTGAAAGGCGATGGCCCGGTCTGGTTGATGATAATGCGGACAAAATCTTTTGTTGATGATTCCCCATCCAAGTGCTTCCGCATAATCATTTCGTTCCTCATTTGAACGAATGCTAGAAGTAAACCAACACATAGCACCAGCGCTAACTCCTGCAATTAATGTTTCCTTTTGTAATGCACGCTGTAAACTTTTATCTATTTCATATGTTTTCCAACATTCCATCATATGGATGTAGTTTCCACCGCCAAGATAAATGAGATCTGCAGCATGAATGAGAGCGTCCTGTTCCTTTTTGCTCGGTGTCCTATTTAATGTGCGTAAAACATGAACCTCACAGTTTAATTGTTTTCCAAAGACATTGAAAAATGATTCAATATAATTTTCATCGTCATGACTCGCTGTTGGAATGAATAATACGTTTGGAGACTGTTTATACGTTAGTTCTACAAGCCTTTCGTTAATAGGAAGGTGATTTCCATTTTGTAAATCACCGCCACCAATTACTGTTAATCTCACTTATGAAGCCTCCTCATGATTTTGTTATATAAAAGCTTCGATATGTAAAGAGAACAATCCTGCTATCAATAAAGTGAAACTTTATTCAGTGGGATTTTCTTTGTTATTTTTAAAGAGGTTCTTTATAGTATATATATGGACTTTTACAGATAATGATGGAACAAATTTTTCAGTTTACATAAAGAGGGTGTGTGTACAATGTCATTACAATCAAAATATATAGCAGGAATTTCTCTTGGTGTGATGGGAATTGGATTTGTTGCTACTATTCCGTTTCAACATGTAGTAGCAGGAGAAATTATGCAAGGTGGTTTTGAAGCAGGGTTAGTAGGGGGACTCGCTGACTGGTTTGCGGTTACCGCTTTATTTCGTCATCCGATGGGACTTCCTATTCCGCATACAGCGCTTTTACCGAAAAATCGCAAACGTATGACAAAAGGTCTTGTTACAACATTAGAAAATGATTGGCTGACAAAGGAAAGTATTACAAGCAAACTGAAAGAGTTGCAGTTAACACAAATGGTACTACAAATTGCAGAAAGAGAACTGCAATCAGAAACGGTCAAAAAAGGATTTGTTACGATTATTGAAAAAGCGATTCGGCAAATGAATACAGAAAAACTTGCTGTTATTGTAGAAAAAGAATTAAAAACATACTTGCATACAATCGATACAGGAAATATACTGCAAATTTTAATGGATCAACTCGTAAGGCAAGAATATGATGAGAAGGCGCTTGATTATATGTTAGCGAAAGCAAAGGAATGGACCGCGCAAGATGAAGCGCGGTATCAGCTTGGAAGCTTAGGGATGAAAGCGATGGAAAATATAAAAGTAGATGGCTTTTTGCAATTTACATTAAAATCATTTATGAATATTGTCGATGAAGAAAAAATCGGAAATATATTGCAGAAATTTGTCATAAGTAACATTCATAGTTTGCAAAATCCTCATAATCGTACGAGACAGCTTATCATAATGAAAATGCGTGAGGAGTTCGTTCAAGTAAAAGAAAATGAAGCAGTATTACAGGAGTTACAAAAATGGAAAGAAACGTGGATTGCGAACTGGAATGCAGCTGAAAAAATAAAAGAACTATTAGACCAAGTACAAGAAAGAGCAGTAACTTTTATTAAAAAAGAAGAATTTACAGATCAGTATTTGTTGCCGTTTATGATGAAGCAGCTCAATAAAATAAAAGAAGATGCAGAAGTAGTGCAAAAAATGGAGAATTGGTTGCAAAAGCAAATTGTGAAACTTGTGGAAAACAATCATTCAAAAATTGGACAACTTGTGCAAGAGAACTTAGATAAATTAGATGATCAAACACTTATTACAATGATTGAGAAAAATGTAGGGAAAGATTTGCAATGGATTCGTGTCAATGGTGCTGTATGTGGCTTTGTAATTGGACTTGTGATAGAAGGGGTCAAAGCTTTCGTATAAAGGAGAGCTTCAGTGATTCTACCAACATGCTTAATCGCTGGATATTATTTTCCGATTGAAGTTATGCCGACAACAGTAAAAAAATAGCTGCATGTCTTCCGCAGCGTTGGCTGTTGGATACGATAGAGAAGTTGCAACACGGAATTCTGCTTTCAGGGTTACGGGATAGGTGAGTATTCTTTCTCTTTTTAAATTCAGGAAATTGTTAATTTTCTGCGATGAAAGGATATAATGGAATATACATTTCGTTTAGGAGTACATATAAAGGAGATGAGAGGAACCGTGATTAGCGTTCTTTTTAGTTACGTATTGCTTGGGGTTTCTTTATCAGCACCAGTTGGTCCTATCAATGTTGCGCAAATAAATAAGGGAATAAAAAACGGATTTTTAAGCGCATGGCTTGTAGGGGTAGGTGCGATGTTAGCTGATGTTATGATGATGTTTCTTATTTATTTTGGTGTCTCTACGTATTTAACAACACCTATTGCCAAATTAATGATTTGGGTATTCGGTTTTTTTACACTCTTGTATCTCGGTTATGAAAGTATAAGAGATGCTTCTAAGCAGGTTGACAGTATAGAAAACGAGGAAAAAGAACATCCGATGAAATCATTTGCCGCTGGTTTTTTCATTGCAATTTCTAATCCGCTTAATATTGTATTTTGGATTGGAATCTACGGTGCAGTTTTAACAAGTGCGATTGGTACTGTAGGTAAGGAAAAAGCATTGCTATACAGCATTATGATATTTGTCGGGATTATGATTTGGGACTTATTTATGGCAACGACGATTCACTTCGGTAGAAAATTTGTTAATGATCGTATCATGAAATGGATTTCTCTTGCAGCAGGAATCATATTAGTTGGATTTGGTATGTATTTTGGATATGAAGCTGTTCAAGGAGTTCAAAAACTCATGTAGAAAAAAGGGATGCGGTGTGAAAGCTGCAATCCCTTTTCGTATATATGCATGTAAAATGTTGTATAAGAGTAAGTGTTCTATATAAAATGGGAATAGAAGAATGAATATATGGTTTAATATTTTTTAATATCGTTTTAGTCGGCGGAGGATTTTGATTTCAAAGAAAGGATTACATGTATGGTAAATAAAACAATGATTAAACGGTTATGTGGAGAAGCTGCATATAAAAAAGGTGAAATGTATTATCGAGAAAATCGGGTACATATTACAAATTATCATGTTGAGAGCAATGTTTATGAGGCAACTGTGAAAGGGACGGAAGATTTTTATGTTGTGATAGAAAAAGCGAATCATGGTAATGTTGTTGGAACGTGTACATGTCCTTCACTTGCGTCTATCCCATTATACTGTCAGCATATTGCAGCTGTATTATTCTCCATCAATCATTTTCAACAAGAGCAATCGCTTGAGATAAATCAAAAATCAAGTTCTATATACACTGAAGATGAGCGATTGGCAAATGGTATGTTGCACCTATTTGACCAAAAGCCGCTACGTCCAAAGAGTAAGCAGCATCGTTTCGATACACGTGAAGTACTAGATGTGGAATTCATTTGTGTGCCAGTATCTTTGAAAAGCGGCGGAGCGGTATTAGGTATCCAATTACGGTTAAAGAAACAATACTTTATACATAAGATTAGAGAATTTCTACATCAGGTCGAGCGAAGAGAATCTTTTACATGTACAAATGATTTTACTTACATACCAGAAGAACATAGTTTCGAACAAGAAACAGATACAATTATTCAGCGACTTATTCAAATTTATCAAAATGAGAAAATGTACGTAGAATCGTTGCAAATACATTCTGAACAAGATGAAAGTATGATTTTTATTCCGCCCGCTTCTTGGGAGGAGATGCTTACTTTGCTGTCTAAAGCTTCTTTTGTGAGTTTTATACAAGGTGAGCAAGTACACAATGGATTTCATATTTCAGGGGGATTGTTACCTTTAACGTTTGCATTTCATAAGGGAGAAAACAGCGGTTATATGTTGAAAATTGCTGGCTTGCAAAAGGTGGACGTGATGAGTGCGTATGGGTATGCTCTTTTAGAAGGAAAGCTATATTCTTTAACGATAGAGGATTGTAATAGGCTTATTGCCTTAAAAAAGATGATGAACCAGTCCATACGTAATCAATTTCATATTCCAAGTGATAAAATAGAGCCGTTTATCCAAAAGGTTGTACCAGGGTTAATGAAGATTGGGACAGTTCGGATGGATGAAGTAGTATCAGAAAGGTTTGAAATGCCTTCTTTAAAAGCAAAACTATTTTTAGATCGAGTGAAAAATCGCTTATTAGCAGGACTTGAATTTCAATATGGGAACGTTGTAATCAATCCGCTAGAAGAGGGGCAACCGACTGTTTTAAATCGAGATGAGAAGAAAGAGCGGGAAATATTGCGGATTATGGATGAAAGTGCCTTTGCGAAAACGGAAGGCGGCTATTTTATGCACAATGAGGAAGCGGAATATCATTTCTTATATCATGTTGTTCCAAGGTTAAAAAAGTTGCTTACTGTTTACGCGACGACAGCGATTCAGTTGCGGATTGTAAAAGGGGGCAGTGCCCCTCTTGTACGAGTAAGGCGAAAAGAGCGAATAGATTGGTTATCATTTCGATTTGACATAAAAGGAATTCCAGAAGCTGAAATTAAGGGAGTGCTGGCAGCGCTGGAAGAGAAGCGAAAATATTACCGATTGGCGAATGGATCCTTGTTATCACTTGAAAGTAAAGAATTTAACGAGGTCAACCAATTTGTAAAAGAATCAGGTATTCGAAAAGATTTTTTACAAGGAAAAGAAGTGAATGTACCGCTTGTGCGTAGTATAAAATGGCTAAGCTCACTTCAAGAAGGAAACATTTTAAATATGGACCAATCTGTTCAAGATTTGATAGAAAATATTCAAAATCCTAGAAATCTTAAATTTCCTATACCAGAGGGAATAACGACAGTACTTAGAGAGTATCAAAAGTATGGATTTGCATGGATGAAGACGTTAGCACATTATCGCTTTGGCGGTATATTAGCAGATGATATGGGACTTGGCAAAACGCTTCAGAGTATTGCGTACATTGTCTCCGTTTTGCCTGAAATTCGGAAAAAAAAGCTGCCTGTCTTAGTTGTGGCACCGTCTTCGTTAGTGTATAACTGGCTTCATGAAATTCGAAAATTTGCTCCTCATATACGAGCAATGATTGTAGATGGGAAGCAAATAGAGCGCCGGAATAGTTTAAGGAATATAACGAATTTCGATGTGGTGATTACATCGTATCCTTTATTACGACGAGATGTGAGGCTGTATTCAGAGCCATTTCATACATTATTTTTAGATGAGGCGCAGGCATTTAAAAATCATACGACGCAAACTGCAAAAGCGGTGAAAACAATTCAGGCTGAGTACCGTTTTGGATTAACGGGAACACCTGTAGAAAATTCATTAGAAGAGCTATGGTCGATTTTTTATGTCGTTTTTCCAGAACTACTACCAGGAAAAAAAGAGTTCGGCGATTTAAGACGTGAAGATATAGCGAAGCGAGTGAAACCATTTGTATTAAGAAGGCTAAAAGAAGACGTATTAAATGAGTTGCCAGATAAAATAGAACACTTACAATCATCGGAGTTATTACCAGATCAAAAGCGACTTTATGCAGCGTATTTAGCAAAGTTAAGAGAAGAAACGTTAAAGCATTTAGATAAAGATACGTTACGTAAAAATAAAATTAGAATTTTAGCTGGTTTAACGAGATTGCGACAAATTTGTTGTCATCCCGCTTTATTTGTTGATGATTACAAGGGGAGTTCAGCTAAATTTGAACAATTGTTAGAAATTTTAGAGGAATGTAGAAGTACAGGGAAGCGTATTTTAATTTTTTCTCAATTTACGAAGATGCTTTCTATTATTGGTCGTGAGCTAAATCGTCAAGCCATTCCATACTTTTATTTAGACGGGAATACACCATCACAAGAGCGTGTAGAGCTATGCAATCGGTTTAATGAAGGAGAAGGAGATCTATTTCTTATTTCTTTAAAAGCTGGTGGTACTGGTCTCAATTTAACTGGTGCAGATACGGTAATATTATACGATTTATGGTGGAATCCAGCAGTTGAGCAACAAGCGGCGGATAGGGCGTACCGAATGGGGCAAAAAAATACAGTACAAGTGATTAAGTTAGTAGCCCGCGGAACAATTGAAGAAAAGATACATGAACTTCAAGAGAGTAAGAAAAATTTAATTGCTGAAGTGATTGAACCGGGGGAAGAGAAATTATTTTCTATTACGGAGGAAGAAATTCGGGATATACTTATGATTTAAATGTAAAAAAAGCTATGCTTTCACCTAGATGAAAGCATAGCTTTTTTGCTGTAATAATTTTATTTTGTTTTGAACAAAGTAAAGAAATAAAACAAAATTTATTTGTTAGTCCCTTTACTTTTATTTTTATATGGCTTTGCAATTTTCTTTTTTCTTGCGCTTGATTGCCAACGGTTCCATCCTTTGCTTCCTGTACCTTGTCCTACACCTTTTTTCGGTTTCGCTTTCGTTTTACTCACATCATCACTCCGCTATATAAAGACATTATTTAATAATAGTCAATCATTGAGAAAATAATCTTGATAAAGGACTATGTTTGTTTTAAATAAAAAACGACTTGAATGCTATAGTATATCATGAATTTGCAAGTAATATTGAAAGGAATTACAAAGAAAATGAAAATAATAAGAAATACTGCGGATTCTATATTTCGAACGATTATATTAATTGCTGTGTATATGTTCGTTTCGGTCAGTGAAACGTTTTTCGGATTGACGAGGCAAAAGAAGTAAAGATAGCATATTAACAACAATCAATAAAGACTTAAAATAAAGAATTGAAACATATTTTTAAAAATTCATTGACTTTCTTTGTTTTTTGTATAAAATAATCATTAATAAAATGTTTCAGAGATGTGACAACAAAAAAGACTATGAAAGGACGAGTAGTAGTAGGACGTAGTCAAAGCGAGTCAGGGATGGTGTAAGCCTGATACGAAACCTATTATGAAGAACCTCCTGGAGTCGCTAACCGAAATCCAACTATGGAAAGTAGACTTAGCCGGGAACTTCGCCGTTACAAGAAGAACAGTATCGAGATTTGTATCTCCGTACTGTATAAGTGAGCAACCTCTGTTGCTAATTTGGGTGGTACCGCGGAACCAAAGCCTTTCGTCCCAGTTTTTTGGGAAAGAAAGGCTTTTTTGATTGGTTTCTTTCCATTACATCCAAACATTTTAGGAGGAAATGGACATGTATCAATCATTAATGACAGTAAGAGAAACACAAATCGCAATCAAGGAAGTTAAAACATTCTTTGAAGATCAATTGGCAAAACGACTTGGACTATTCCGTGTATCTGCACCATTATTCGTAACGAAAAAATCAGGTTTAAATGATCACTTAAACGGTGTAGAACGCCCAATTGAATTTGATATGCTACATTCAGGAGAAGAATTAGAAATTGTTCATTCACTAGCGAAGTGGAAACGATTTGCGCTACATGAATATGGCTATGAAGCTGGTGAAGGTTTATATACAAACATGAATGCGATTCGCCGTGATGAAGAGCTTGATGCAACACATTCCATTTACGTTGACCAGTGGGATTGGGAAAAAATTGTTCAAAAAGAATGGCGTACAGTGGAATACTTGCAAGAGACAGTACGGACGATTTATGGAATATTTAAAGATTTAGAAGACCATTTATTTGAAAAGTACCCATTCCTCGGTAAATATTTACCAGAAGATATTGCATTTATTACTTCGCAAGAATTAGAAGATAAATATCCAGAGCTAACACCGAAAGAGCGTGAACATGCAATTGCGAAAGAATATGGTGCGGTCTTTATTATTGGAATTGGTGATGTACTTCGCTCTGGTGAAAAACATGATGGACGTGCAGCTGACTATGATGACTGGAAATTAAATGGTGATATTTTATTCTGGCATCCCGTACTTCAATCTTCATTTGAATTATCTTCAATGGGAATTCGTGTGGATAGTCAATCACTTGACGAACAGCTAACGAAAGCTGGAGAAGACTTCAAACGCGATTACGATTTCCATAAAGGAATTTTAGAAGATGTACTACCATTAACAATTGGTGGTGGCATTGGACAATCAAGAATGTGCATGTATTTCTTACGTAAAGCACATATCGGTGAAGTTCAATCTTCTGTATGGCCTGATGAAATGCGGGAAGCTTGTAAGAAGGAAAACATTCATTTGTTTTAAATAGAAAGTATGTAAAGGATAGTTGGTTCAATCATAGAACCGCTATCCTTTTTTATAATCATAAAACGAGTATAAATTAGTGATTGACAGTTATTATATAGGTGTTTTTCTTATGTGATCGGTATTGATTTAGGAATCGTTTCTATGCTGTTGTCTGTAATTGGACTCTTGATAACATATTTTAAATTAGATATGGAGTAAGACGCGGGAACTGTTTGAAGTATTGTACATGCTTTTATAGTATTTAGGATTAATCATATTCCGTATCTAAATTTTTTAGGAATATCAGCACATGATCTTATTTATCTTACTGTTTTGTATCGCACTGATTGAGTAGTTACAGTAAACAGGACAGTTATATGCCCGATTTAAATCAGTAGGGAAGCGAGGGGAAGGTGATAAAAAAGCACATTTTAATGGGATATAAAATGTGCTTTTCATTATGTAATGAAAGAAATTTTTACATGTTTGTGTCGAAGGATAGCAACATGTTTTGTAGAGCCTTTTTATATAGGTTCATCGGAATATGCTGCTGGCTGATATTATAAAATATAGATATACCGTTTTCTAATGAAAGGATAGTCCACGCTATTTCTTTTGCTGATAAAGTAGCTTGATAGTCTGTGTTTTGTATGAAATTTTCAATAGACTTAGAAATTTGTTCTACCGCATCAGCAATCAATCTTGCCCATTTATCTCGCACTGATTCCTCACGCATTGCATATAGAAGAAATTCCATAGTAAGCATGTTCCATGTTTTTGTTTTCTGTCTAAGAGAATGGGAATATTGGTCCATTTTCTCGATAAAGCTTGCTAATG
The DNA here is from genome assembly GCF_022663595.1 of Bacillus cereus group sp. BfR-BA-01360. NCBI lineage: Bacteria > Bacillati > Bacillota > Bacilli > Caryophanales > Bacillaceae > Bacillus > Bacillus cereus group sp. BfR-BA-01360. The sequence goes on along the minus strand of NZ_JAKUFV010000013.1, from coordinate 19,117 downwards.
ATTGCTCTTTTTCTATCATGATACAAATATCTTGCACATATAGATGCATTTGTCTTTCTACAATTGCTAGAAATAGTTCTTCTTTCGTATGAAAATGAGCATAAACGGCTCCTTTACTAAATCCAGCATGTTCTGCAATCTTATCAACAGAAGCTCCATGGAAGCCTAATTTAGCAAATGTTTCAAAAGCGGATTCTAAAAGTAACTTTCGTGTTTCATGTTTTCGTTGTTCTTGGGTTAATCTTTGGCGGCTCATAATATACCCCCTCTCTTGACAATTATATCATGAGGTATTAATATACCGAGTGGTATATAAGTTCGAATTCGTATATAATTTGTGAACGATACATAGCAGAAAAAATGAAGTGACCGAGAAGATTCATACTCTTTATCACATATTAACGGGCAATTATTTCTCATCGCCTTTCTTTCATGTACTTAACTTTTTAGATGGAGATTTCACTGCCCTAAAATAGTGGATAAAAAAGTAGGAATCATTTGTTCTATTGTAGTAAGATAATTTAATGGAAGGGAGAAAAGATATTATGGGAAGGAAAAAAGAAGTAACAAATGCCCAAAGACAACGACCGGAAATTTTGGCTCAAACTATTAAAACTGGAATTATTAAATCCAATTTGGTGCCAATGTTTGCTGGATTGACACTCGCTTTATATAAATATAAAATAAGCCCGTTTGAAAAAATACCAGAGATTCTATTTGCTTTTATAGGTTCAATCTTAATAATAGGAGCAGCGGGGGCATTTAATAATTTATATGATCGTGATATTGACTCTATTATGGAGAGAACAAAAAATAGACCAACTGTAACGGGAGATATAAGCCCGAAGACAGCACTATGGCTTGGAATATTTATGACGATTTTTGGTTTAGTATTCCTTGCGCTAACGACATATTTAGCAGCAATACTAGGGTTTATAGGTTTATTTTTATATATTGTACCATATACAATGTGGAGCAAAAGAAGAACCATTTACAACACAGAAATCGGAAGTGTTTCAGGAGCAATGCCGCCGCTTATCGGTTGGGCTGCTATATATCCGGATGTGACACATCCAGCTATTATCGGTCTTTTTATTATTATGATTATTTGGCAAATGCCTCATTTCTATGCAATAGCGATTCGTAAACATAAAGAGTATGAGGCTGCGAACGTTCCAATGCTTCCAGTAGTGAAGGGAGTTAAAAGAACATATATACAAACAAATGTGTATTTAGTTATTTTAATTATCATAAGTATTCTTTTAGGATCATTAAGTATCGGCCTTATGTTAGTATCGCTTCTATTAAGCATTTTATGGTTGGCCTTAAGTATTTATGGGTATAAAAAAATGGATTCAGAGAAATGGGCAAAATCATTGTTTATTTTCTCACTGTTCCATATGACAATTTTATTTTCCACAGTTATTATCTACTCTCTTGTAGGTATCTTTTTTGGAAGTTAATTTGCAAATCATAAAAAACAATTTCCACTATATAAAAGGGGAAATTGTTTTTTATTATGTCAATATTGTTTTCTTACCTTTTTAAATGATATGGAAAACATTTCGTGTTTCATAGTGTAACATAATCATAATTAGCTAGAGAACAAATAACAACAAAGAAATATTCTTTGCTGTTATGTAGCAAGTTTATTTATTCATTTGTACCAATGGTTCAACTTTTGTCATAAACGCTTGGTGAAGTGCTTCTACACCATCTACTAAATGTAGACGATCAATAACAACAGATATTTTAATTTCAGATGTACTTACCATTTTAACATGAATGTTTTCTTCTTTTAATGTAGAGAACATATGGGCAGCGACGCCTGGATTGGACACCATCCCAGAACCTACAATGGATACTTTCGCAAGATGATTTTCATATTCTACAGATTCATAGTGAAGTGTTTCTTGATTTTGTTTTAATGCTTCTAATGTTTCTCTTAAATCATTTGAATGAATAGAGAAAGATAGATGCACAGTTCCTTCATTTGTAATACTTTGAATAATAATATCAACATTAATATGAGCCTCTGCTAATGTAGAGAAAATCGTTGATAATGAGTCATGCTCTAATCCTTTTATTGTAACGCGTGTAATATTATCTTCAAATGCAATACCTTTTACGATGGATTGTTGTTCCATGTTACATTCTCCCCTTACAATTGTTCCGTTTTCTTGTTCCATACTGGAACGGACTTCTAATACGACATTATGGTTTTTCGCAAATTCAACAGCACGCGGATGTAAGACACCAGCCCCTAAGTTGGCAAGTTCTAACATTTCATCATAAGAGATTTCATCTAATTTATATGCATTATTTACAACGCGTGGATCAGTTGTGTAAACACCAGTTACGTCCGTATAAATATCACATTTCTTTGCTTTAAGAGCAGCTGCTAATGCAACAGCAGTTGTATCAGAACCACCTCGGCCTAGGGTTGTAATTTCTTTTTCTTCACTTAATCCTTGGAAACCAGCCACAATAACAATTGTCCCTTCTTGTAAATAAGATTGGATTCGCTCTGTATGGATATCGGTAATGCGAGCATTTCCGTGCACAGGTTCAGTTGTAATACCAGCTTGCCAACCTGTTAATGAAATCGCTTGATATCCTTTTGTTTGCAATGCCATTGTTAAGAGTGAAATTGTTACTTGTTCACCAGTTGTCAGCAGCATGTCTAATTCGCGCTTACTTGGATTTTCTGTAATAGAAGTAGCAAGTGCAACGAGTTCGTCAGTACTTTTGCCCATTGCTGAGACGACAGTGACGACATTATGTCCTTTTTCGTACTCTTCGATCATTAAATTAGCGACATGTTGAATGCGTTGAATATTTCCGACAGAAGTACCGCCGAATTTTTGCACAATCGTTTCCATCGTTCATTCCTTCTTTCAGCTTATTTTTCACAATACATCAGGAAATGTAATATAGGAGAGTAATATGAAAATCCCCAATATTCCTGTAGTTACCGGACAGAAAAGAAAAAACACCATCTCAAATAGATGAGGATGGTGCTGTTACAGGAAAAGGGAAACAGAAAACGGAGCTAATAAAAAAATCGCCAAAAAAGGAATATCAGTATAAACATGATATCTCTTTTTTGTAGATAGCTCTTCATATATACACGTCTGTATATATGACAGTTCTGTTTCTATTCGAAAACAGCCCCAATCGATAAATGCAGAGAAATTTATCGATTTCGGCAACACTTCCTTTCCTCTAAACTCATTGACATCTCTGTGTCTCCTTTAGAATAATCATAAGTGCTGCAACCTCTATCTCACGTTTTAGGCGAGAGTGTTTCAGTTATGAAGTTGTTGGTAACATGTGTTTTATAATAATTTAAATTTTTCGAGGAATCAAGTTATTTATTTAAATTCAGAAAATTATTTTTTTTAAGTTTGTAAGCAGTGAAAAAGAGGGGAGTACAAATGGAAAAGGTCTGACGTATTCAAGTGCCAATTAGTCAAATAGCGATTTGATTTTCAAATCTAGCATTCAGATAAACTGTTTTTTTTACAATATAATTTTTCATTAAAATAGAGAAATATATCGTTTTATATTAATTTTTAAGATATAGGGCTAGATTAGTTGATTTTAATAACGTATACTTTTATCGTTAGCTAATTTATCTCGTAGCATAGGGTATTTTTATCTCCTTCTTATAAGAAGAGGAGAGTATGAATGAGTTTGATAGATGAAATGCTAGTATTTTATGAAAAAAGGAGGCTAGTTAACACGGGACAAGTAAGTACATAACGTGTTAAGAGTAAGATGAAAAAAGTAATTTCTAACGTTTTAGCAATGACAGCTGCACTACAAGTTATAATGGTTCCAACAACCTCATTTGCGGCAGAAAAAGGATTTTCAGATGTACCAAAGAGTCATTGGGCATATGAGGCAATCAATGATTTAGCAAATCGAAACATCATTGCAGGTTATGACAACGGTAAATTTGGATTGGGAGACAGCGTAACGCGTGAACAAGTAGCTGCACTTATTTATCGTGCATTGAAACCAGAAGCGAAAGCAGAATATAAAAATCCATATCATGATGTAAGTGCAAGTACAACAATGTTTCCAAATGGGATTTTAGCTTTAACGGAGATGGGAATCTTTACAGGGGATGAGAACAAAAACTTTAGACCAAAGGATTCATTAACTCGCGCTGAAATGGCAATGATTTTACAAAGAGCTTATCATTTAAAAGTAAAGGCGAATCATACATTTCATGATGTGGATCCGAATTCTTGGGCGAAAGATGCAATTAGTGCGTTACAGTCTAATGGAATGGCAGAGGGAGATGGAACGGGTGCATTTTATCCGTCAAAAACTGTCACACGTGAGGAATATGCACAATTTTTATTTAATGCGGAACAATCTTATTTAAATTTAGATTTAACATTAGCTTCCAATGTAACAGCAGAAGAAATTGATAATTTTCTTAAGAAATCGCGTTCTGATAGTCCGTTAATTGGCCATGGACAAGACTTTATTGCAGCACAAAATGAACATGGTGTAAATGCTCTTTACTTAGCAGCACATGCAATTTTAGAATCTGGATATGGAAGATCTGAGATTGCATATCGTAAACATAATTTATTTGGACTACGTGCATATGATCGCGATCCATTCTATCATGCAAAATATTTACCAACATACCGTGATAGTATTTCGTACAATGCTAACTACGTGAGAGAACGTTATTTAGAGAAAGGTGCAATCTATTATAATGGTCCAACATTAGTTGGTATGAATGTGAAATATGCATCCGATCCAGAATGGGCTGGAAAAATTGCTGGTTTAATGGAGCGTATTAAGCCGTTTGATCGAAATGATTATAAAAATGCTAACAGATTACCGAAAAACCCACATACTTTAGACGTTGAAGCGTTAGGAAATGAAATTCCATATAAGGATTTAGGAAATAGAGAAATTGCTGTTCAGGCATCTGGAAAATATTATAAAGTGCCGTATCCATACGATTTGAAAATTAAGAGTATCCCAGATATTACACAAAATGAAATGGGAACATTAACGAATGGATCAAAAGTAACAGTTCATCGTGAAGATCCAAATGGATGGGTAGAGTTTTCGATGAAAGATAAGCAAGAAAAATATTGGACATTGAAAAGTAATTTAAAAATGTAATAAACGAAAAAGGTGTTTTCTCCACAGAAAACACCTTTTTGATTTGAAAAATTTGTTATTCTTCAGTAAATATAAATGTTTGTTTCATCTTTTTACTTTTACTTTCTGGATGCCCGTTATAAGTAAATTCTTTTTCTTCCCAAGTCATGACAACTTTAAATGTATGGCTAGTAAAATATAGTGGGAAAACCATATAATCAAAACTTGTATGACTTTTTGAGACATTTGTATGTGGTACAGTAGGTTTAAATGTAGTTTTAGCTGATGGATCATTACCAACTATTTCTATAGATACATTTGATACATCTTTACCGATATTTTTAACGAATAAACTATATGTATCATAGACACCTTGCTTCGGTTGTATCGCTTGTTTGTTTGAGTTGTAAGATTTATCAATTTCGATATACCATTGTTTAGACTTTGAAGCAACAGGAAGTTCTTGAAATGTAAAGGCACTTACTTGTATCGGCAATACTATACAAAGAAGAGTAAGTAAGAAAAATATTTTTCGTTTCATTTTACAAAGCCCCTATTCTTTTATAACTTTATTTGTTAGTATTATCCATTTTTGTCACAATATACGATATATGTAAAAAGAAAGAGTTGGTTGAGGGAATATGATCTTACTTGCATAGTAAGCAAAAATACATGCATATTTTGATTATTTTACACACCGATGTTTGAGGTGAATAAAAGAAAATGAGAAGGGAGAATATCTTTTGAACTTAAAACATGAGAAACGTATGAGGTCAGAAATAGCTGATAAACCTTATTTGACTAAAGGATGGAGCTATGTTGCAGTCTTTGCACTATTTCCGTATGCAATTTTAAAATCGCTTTGGGCATGGGGAGTAACTGTATTTCTCACGACTCTGTCGTTTCAGCATCGGATTAAAAACAAATCGTCTGAAAAAGAAATGTAGAAGCTCTAAATTTGAGCAAATAGCAAAAAGAAAAACTAATTTTAAGTGAAGTCAGTGAAATATTAAATAAAGCCCCAGTAGAATATAGAGAAGTAGGAAGAGAAGAAATAGAAAAGAAATTCTTACATTTTCAAATGATGTGAGGCATTACGCAGAAAAGAAAATGGCGAAGAGTTTTATAGATTTATATAAGGTAAGTGTGCCAATGACTTTACTATGTAGCTTAGCTGCTCTTGTGTTTTATGAAGGACATTTTTTAGAAGAAAAGTGCACGAAAGTAAATGGAGAATTAGGATTGGAAAAGGGAAGAACATAAGGTGGGACAGAATCCTTAAAAGTGTTGCTTTTTTCTTGTTTCACATCTTATAATGAAGACTATTTTAAGTGGGTAAAGACGATTTTGATATCAAAATCGTCTTTTTTATATTATGTAAAAACGATTTTGATGGAAATCAAGTGAATAGAGATAAAAATAAAAAAATAAGAAGTATTAGAGATATACTGTAGTCACAAAGGAAAACACAAAAAAATTTGAAGAACAACTTAGAAAATTTAGAGGAAACAAACAGGGAGAACTAAGAAGGGTAATGAGTAAGAAATAAAAAATATTAGTATTTAAATTCAAAATATAAAAATAGGAGTGTTTCATTGTGCCAGTGAGAGTATATGATTATCAAAATAGTAAAACCCCATTAATGTTAGGTTTAGCCGAAAATGTATTAGAGAAAGAAGTACCAGGTAATTATTTTTTAGATACAGATTGGTTAAAAGGGCCGAGCATTTTAATTACATTAAGAGAAAAGGAATCAGAGGAAAGACTTGCTGATCAAGTAAAGCAATATGTTGAACATTATAAAAATGAAAATAGTGTAGATCCAGTTGTTATCGAAACGATAAAGAGAAAATATGAAAAAGAACAAAAGAGATTAATTGATCTTGAGTTAAGAACAGCTGAAAATATTGAGATGCAAGATGATGGGGTAGTAGAAATAGGAGAGGGAAAAAGTGGTGTTTATAACTCTGAATATCACAGACAATTATTTCATAGATTTAGATTTTTGAGCCAGCCTGTTAATAATAAATTATTAAAAGAGATTAGTGATATGAATGAGAAGGAGCGTACAAAATTATTTACGGAAATGTTTCTATATATTGCTACTTTATTTAACGGAAATATTACTCAGGGATACATTTCTTATCTATCTCATGTTATGGGCTTTTTCTCAAGATTAAAACTTGAAGGACATGATGAAAATGTTAAGGAACGATTTGATGATTTATATAACAAGTTGTTTAAAGAAGAAGTTATAAATTATACTCAAGAAACTAAATCAGCTTTAAGTGAATGGAAAGAAGTATGGAAAACTATTAGTGATGATATGAGGGCTGATTTCAAAAAAGAAAAATTTATTGATGACAAAAACCTTGATTTAAATATTCAATATCAAATGTTTAAAAAGCATATTTCAAAGATGGACAATCCATTTCACAATTTGTTACTTGAAAAAGGAGATTTGGAAGCACTAATGATGTCAGATGAGATGATAATTTATCGAAATATTATTAATCTATTCTATATTACATTGCCATTTTTTGAACAAGGAATGTTAAAAAAACATTTTTATGGATACTGTGCAATTAAACATGTAGAAGAAAATTATAGCAATCTCCTTATGAAAATTTAAGTTTTAGAAATGAGGTATTTCTAATGGAAACACTGAATCCTTTTGTGTTGATTAGGACGAATTCAATTGAGAAAAAGTCAGTAGAGATAAGCAATAAAATTGAATTTGAAGAACAAATAAAGAAAATATTAGAGTTAAAGGAACAATTTGATAAATCGAAAGAAAAATTAATTAACCTATTAGAAAGGCTCATTGAAGTCTCTAAAGATAATAAATTACTAAACATAAAAAGAGCCATATATAATGAAAGATTTAATAAGTTTGAAAAAATATTATTTGAAGTTACTTCTAAGCTAAATGAAGATATAGTGAGAGAACTTACAATGTTTTATGAATTATGGATGAATTATCTGAATCATGAAACTGAATATGAAATGTTGTATGAGAATACCTATAACAATGCCAGAAGAAAAATGTATGAAGAAGTAAAGAATAGTAATGAAATAAAAAATAACTTATTAATGATTCAACCCAAAATTTATCAAACATTAAATAAGTATTTAGCATTGCCACCAGAAGAACATAAAAATAAAGAAAGAAAACTCGATTATACTCTTTATAAGGTACTTTCAAGAGCAGCTATGAAGACTAGCCCATTCTCTGAAATAACAAGGGTTGGGAGAGTTAACTTAGTTGAGAGTGATTATGAGGATGATAGATCTGTTTTTAAATATGAAAAATTTATAAAAATAAACTATGCATTTTTAAATCGATTAATTTTTGAATTTTTGCTCAATGAGGATAATTTTTACAAGAAAGTAACCTACAAAATTCCTCCCTTATCTATTGAGAAAGAAAATCAAAAAAATTACATTAGCTTTGTGGCTACCAGTGATGATAAGAAAAGTGAAAAAATTTTTGAGACAAGTGAAATTGTGAAGAAATTAAGAATGCCTAGGAGGTTAGCTGAATTTTTTAAGAAACATAGTGTAAATAGTGTTATTAGTGTGAAAGATTTATTAGGCGTCTTTCAAGGAGAAAAAATCTCTGAAAAGCAGGTGTTAGATCTTATAAAAGAATATGTACAAATAGGATTATTAGTACCAACTGTTGGGTTTTCTCAAAAAAATGAGACAGAATTTATTTCGGAAATTCTGGAAGTTGGAAATGAATACTTATCCCCAGAAAAATATAAAGAGCTTTCACAGATATTACAATCTTTAAGTAATATCAAGAATCAATTACAAGGTTCCATAAATATTCACCATAGAAACAAATTATATAAGGATACGGCGAATCTTCTTAATAGTTACTCTGAAACTAGGGATATCTATATAGATCCAAGTAGATTGTTTTATGAAGATGGCGTGGTAAAAGACGAGTTTCATTTAGATTATTCTCGATTAGAAAAGAATTTGCCTGTTCTTAAAAGTCTTCAAAGATTGTCTTTACTATTTGATGTGAATATTAGAATGCAGTTAGAGCTTGGAAAACAACTGAAGGAACATAATGTAAAAAAAATGAACAATGATTTTTTTACATTATTATTTGATACATCTAAAGAAATTCTTCCATATTGGTCAAGACCAGTATATCGATATCTTAACGCAACTTCTAAATGGGTCAAACTTTTAGATGAATTAAAATTGGAATTTATAAAAGAATTAAATGAAATTTGTAATGGAAAAGAAGATGTTAATATAATTTCACTAATTGAAAAATATAATAAAAAAATTCCAGAGCAAATATATAATATAGCGGATCTATCTTCGAGCTTTTTCGTGCAACTAAATGGAGACAAAATAATTATTAATGCAATTTATGATGGACAAGAAAAATACAAAGCAAGATTCATGGATTATTTTAAGAAATATCTGATTAGTGATGAGAATTATCAAAAATTCGAAGAAGATTATTATAAAAAACAAGATTACAGTGAGTACACAGAAAACTTTGGTTTTAATGGAAATATAAAAGAATATACGTTAAATAATTTAGTTACAACAGTTGGAACAGGAAGAAAAAGATTCTCAAAAGCTGCAAAAGATTACTTAGAAGTAGAAAGTTTATCAATTGATGCTGAAAAAGAAACGGATGCGATAAGATTCCATACTGGAAATAGTGGAAAGCGTGTGAAAATTTTATTTAGAGGATCTTTAATTCCTACCGCAATGCCTGGTTATATATCAACCTTACTACAACTATTTTCTTCTGGAAGGATGACATTTAAATTTCCAGATTTAATTAGAGGAGAGAAAATTCCAAGGATTTTTGCAAATAATATTATTTTAAGTAGAAGAAGAGTTACTTTAAGTTGTGCTGCAGAGTTTTTAAATAAAAAAGAATTAGAAAGTTCAATGGAATATCATAAACGGTTGAATTTGTATTTTACAAAGCATGGATTACCAAAACAATTTTTTGTCGTTGCTAAGCGAGATTTATCTGATAAAGAATTTAAGCTTATTGATTTTAAACCATTTTTTGTAGATGTACTAAACCCTATTTCACTGAAAGTTTTCGAAAAGGAGATATTGAAAAAACATGCAGGTACTAAATATGAAAACTTATATATTGAAGAATGTTTGAGCGATGATGCTACATTTGCAACAGAATACGACATTGAAATTTTTAAAAAAGAGGATGTTCAGTGAGTAAAGAGGTGAAATCTTAAAAAGGGAGGGAGATACAATGAGTAAAGAAATAAAATTATTAAACCGAGAGAATGTAATGATATATAGAAAGAAGAATATTACTCTTTTAAAGACAAGCTATAAAACGTTAAAGATTGAGCTTGATGATCAAGAGCATAAATTACTTACCAAGATACTAACTCAGACAATAAATGGGGAATGGTTCTCCAACATTATGTTGGGGAACAGAAAAAGTTGTTTGAAAATAGTGAAATTGCTTATAAACCACGGTATGCTATTTAGTTATTATGAAAATGATCCTATTGATCGAAATAAAAATCAAAAGTGGTTTCCAATTTTATCGCAGTATTTGCCTAGTCAATATAATTCGCAAGAAGCAGCCAGCAAAGTTGAAAAATCTAATATTGCGATTGCTGAAACACTTGTAGTGAAGATCCCTAATATTGCACAAGTATTTCAATCAAATAATATAAATGTATTTATATATAAGGATAAAAAAGAAGTTAAAAATAATGATTTCGTTATTACAGATAAAAAGGAAGATATCTTAAGCGGTGATCAACGATATATATTTATTCAAAAATTTAATACGGGTATTTGTGGAACTGTAGTAGATTATCTAGATTATGAATTATTGGATAATGAAATCAATACTTTGGTACAAAACATGGGAGCATTCTACATTTTCATTTTCACTCTAAAACAAATTATTGGTTTTGGGAAAGATACCTTTTATATAAATGAAAATGGAAAATTCATTGAAAATGAGACAAAACAAGGTGAAATCGAAGTTATTAGTACATCACAAATCCCATTAATTGTTAGTGATATAGAACCGATTGATCAAATCGATAATTTTGAACAGTATTTATTAAATAATAGAATTCATTTGCAAATATCGAATCATTTAACAAAGTTAGGGGAATTAAAGCAAATTGGTTTTTCAACATATGGAATGAAAGATGTTATAGATAATGAAGAATATTCAATTGCTGGATTGAATTTTGAAAAGAACAGCGTTGAGACAATAACATTCACTTTGCAATCATATTTAACAAAACACACTGGAAATCAGTGGTTGGTTACAACAGCTAAAGATTACTATTATAAAAAAGCATGTCTGCTTTTAGAACACTTAGAAGAGCCTAGTTCAATTTTTAAAATGAGTAGTAGTCAATTGAGAAATATAAAAGTGTTATCGGCATATAAATATTTTTTAACGGATGTGAATTTATATATAGAACGTTTTGAATATTCAGGAGCGTATAAAATATATATTGGTACTGAAGATCAGCAGCTATTTGGTGACAATCAAAAGACAATTAGGTTAGAAGAGCAAATCGAAAAGACTGTCATTAATTATATTTTCAATAAATTAAACTCTGAAGCTAATGTAAAAACACCATATTATTTTAAAGAGCATAAAATTAAGTTAACAGATCTACAAGAAGAATTCGTTCCATTCCATGAAGATGAAAATCATTTCATTGAAAAAGCCTTAAGGCTTTTTAAAGAAAATAACATTAGGTATGAAGAATGGGCATGGACCTATGAGTACGAGCTTTTAAAATTTGGATTTGCTGCTAGGAGAATTGATGTAGGTGAATACAATGAATAGCAAAATTATTATAAAAAAGGTTAGAGAGTTGATTGTTATAGCAACATTGTATTCTTGGAACCATTATATTAAAGAACGTATTCAAGATAATACTGATTATGAGATTGAAGATTTTGATGAAGAAAAAATGGCGTTTATTGATTATGAAATAATTAAAGTTTTAAAAAGTCTGGTTAATAATGAAAAATACTATACTTTCAGCTTAATTACAAAAACATTTGAGGAAAGGCGTGTTTTAGACTATTCCTTGGTAAATACTAGGGAACATTTAAGTTGTGATTCTAGTAAAATTAGTTATCAAAATTTCAGGAAAACAAAATTTGAAGAAATTATGAAAAAGATTTTAGTTTATCACTCCAGTTTAATTCATCCGATATTTGGTATATTTAAGGGACATTATCGAGGAATTGCTGATTCCATGCCATTAATTGCTGTTGATGCAAAATTAGGAAGGCGAAGTTATGATGCATATGGCAGAGCTTCTAGTTACAATGAATCTTATTATACAGGTGTCTTAGAGGCTTTGGAGAGATTTCATGGAGTAGCTCCACAAGATTCAAAGACAATTATTATGAGTGAAGATGAATTGAAGAAATTAAAGATGGAATATTTACCGATGAAAAAATTTAATCATTACGGAAAAGAAAATTATGAATTAAAAACATTCGAATTTAATGAATATTCCTCAAAAAAGAAAATTAGATGGAGATCTACATTTGATTATAACAAGAAAAGGGAAGTATTGATTCCAGAACAAATTATCTATTTTTCTAATGAACAATTTTATAAAGATGGTAGTGAAGAAAGATATATAGCTGAAACTTCGAATGGAACAGCGATAGGTAGTACGTGGGAAGAAGCGGCAATCGTATCTTTGATGGAGGTTATTGAAAGAGATTCATTTCTTGTCCATTGGTATACAAAATCACCACCAATTAAACTAGATAACATCGAGAGTTATCCAGATACGGATATTCAGCTAATGCTAGCATATTTAGAAATGATTGATTACAAAGTTCATCTATTTGATATTACTTTAGAATCAAGAATTCCTGCTTACTGGGTTTTACTTGAATATAAAGGAGATAATGATGAAAACTTAGCTTTTTATACAGCTGCTGGAGCCAATATTAATCCAATAGCTGCAATAAAATCAGCATTAATTGAAGCTGCTACTTCAATTAAAGTGTTTAAGGCATATATGTATAAAAAGTATACAGAGAGTGAACTTTTAAATTTAAAAAGAAACTATTTAAATGTTAATAAATTAGAAGATCATCTATATTTATTTTCGTCCAAGGAGATGAGGAAACACCTCGAATTTGCTTTAAATACTCCGAAACATACTGATATCGTATTGAGTATTCAAAGCTATCAAGCAGATAATGGGAGGAGAATTACCCAAGGAGAATTATTAGAGGAATTATTAAATAGGATAACTCAAAATCACAAAGAAATTTTTATTTCGGATTTAAGCAATGCATTTTTAAGAGATATGGGGTTGAGTTGTACTAAAATTCATATACCAACATTACAAAATATTGGATTTGGAATGCAATACCAAAATATCAATAGGGATCGATTAGAACAAGCAGTGAAGATAAATAAATTAGAGGGAGATTTCAAAGTACTAACCAATGTTCCTCATCCATTTCCATAAAGTAGGTGAAATAGTGAATTCATTAGAATTTCAATATTATAAACGATACTCAAAAGATAGATACAATATGACTCATTTAACACACCTAACTCCATTTATAAAAAAACAATATTTTTCTGGAGGGACAAGAGTCAATCTTGAAAAAGAAACGGAATTGAATACAATTCTGAAACAGATTATAAAAAATACGCTGAAGATAAACCGATTTGATATTTTGAGTAGATATCAGGAGCATAATCATTCTCCTTCAACAAGGAATATGCATTCTTGTCAACTATTATTTTGGGTTAATAGTAAGGTATTATTCTATGATTTATATGAAGATGAACTGTTCTTAGTTAATGATCACATAATAGGAAATAATTTTTCAATGGACAAGATATACATAATCGGTTTTTCAGATTTATTGAATATTTCACGGTATTATAGTGAGTTCGCCTTATATCTCAGTATTTTGGATGCTGGACACGTGTTATTTAACGTAAAAAATACATTAAACTTATTAGGAAATAAATATGGGTGTTACAAATCATTTAATGTTACAGAAGTATTAAAACAATTGGATATACCACTAGATTCTTCATATGCTTCTTTCCTAGTTGAAATGGATAGGCCTAATGGAGAGTTGGAAATTGAAGTGGATGTTAAACAGAAAAGAATCGCGACATTGAAAACGTTTAATGAATTAAAACCAACTGCATATGTGAGTCAACTGCTTGAGCATTTTAAATTAAAAGAAATAGGTAGTTTTATTCCGATGCATGATGAAATTGGATTTTCATATAACAAGGTAAGAAATTCGGCGCATACAATGGTAGGGAACTTTAATATATCTGAACAATTTGATAAATTGAATGCGAGAGAAGCAGTACTCTCAATTGGTAGAGTTAAAAACTGCATTACAAATCCAGAGATCAATTTTTGCATAGTAGAGAAAGAGAAAATAACTTTTGATAATGGTAGTAATCAAAATATTAGCGTTGATTTTAGTAAAATTCTTTATAATGATCATGAATTCTTTGATTTGCAAACATATTCAAAAGTTGTAGTTTGTTATTCAAACGAGAAATTAATTAAAAAAGATGGTTTAATCTCTACAATTATTTCTGCAGGGGAATTAATGCAAGCATTTTGTCTTCATAGTGCAGAAAAAGGTTATGCTTTTCGACCAATGAAAAATCATAACGATGAATATTTAAAAGAGATATTAGAGCTAGATAATACATGGGAAATAAATTATATTGGTGTTTTATGTAATAGTCCTGTAACTCAGATTAGGGAGTATTTATAAAATGAGAGAGGTGTATGGACATGTGGTTTTCCTATCATGCTTATATTCATGATTATAACGCGTTAGACAAATATATGAGTGAGAAGTTTCCAAAATTTATTGAGGAGAATATACCTGATAAAAATAATTGGTTTTTTATAAGATATTGGCTAGGTGGTCCACATATTAGATTAAGGGTGAATAATGAGCAATCTTTCAATCATGAATTTTTTAGAGAGAAATTCCAAAAATCAATTGAAGATTTTATATCCAAAGAGAGTATTAAATTAATCGATTACGATAATTTTTATAATGAAACAATGCTGAAAGGGGAAAATATAAGTTCAGTATTTTGGAAACAGCATGGTACCGTAGAAAAAGATAATTATGAACCGGAATACGATAGATATGGTGGAAGGGAAGGTATGGAGATATCAGAAAACATTTTTTCTCAGAGTAGCAATCTAGTATTAAAGTTAAATACATTGTCTTTTGGATACAGATTAATAGTTGCTACTGATCTGCTTTTCTGGACGATTAAAGAATTGGATCTTCCAAATAGTACATATAGCATATATAAAGAAATGTGGAAAATATATAAACAAGCAAACTGTAGTGATGATTCTGAAAAAAAAGATTATTTAATTAAAAAAAGGGTAGATTATTTAAAAAAAATGAATGTTCCGCAAAAAGCATATAGTGAGTATTTAGAAGCATTAAAAAAATTAAAAGGGTTTCCACTTCATGTGATTTTATCACATATTCATATGACAAACAATCGTTTGGGAGTACATCCTGAATTAGAGTATGAAATTGCAAAGAGTCTCAGTGAAATGAGGGAACTGACATATGAAATTAAGTAAAGAAGTGACTTGGTGGGATACAGATTTTGATAGATCTTCGCTGAGGAAGTATTTTCATAAACATTCAATTTCGAGAAGAAATTATACATCAGTTCAAATAAAAAAGGTTAAAGGTTCGAAGAAGTGGGATAAATACGAAGGGATTGCATTACAAAAGTATTCATCAAAAGTACAGATTGAAGAAATTTTAAAGCGTAGAAGAACGAGAAGGGTTCGTTCGGAGGTAAATATTACGAAAGAAATTCTATCAAAATTGTTGTTATTTTCTGTGGGAATTACAGATAGTGAAAATAATTACTTTGCGTATCCTTCGCCAGGAGCATTGTATCCGTGTACTTTATTTTTAACAATTAATCTTCCTGATTTTAAAGATGATATATATAGATATAACCCATATAAGCATATGTTAGAAAAATATTCTTTGAATACAGGGCATTATTTAGATGAGGTGGTTATTGATAACCAATTAGCTAAATTCCCATTAAAAATATTTTTCACAAGTGACTACCAATTATTGGAAGATAAATATGGTGAATTATCTTATCGGTTGCTAAATCAAGAAATTGGTCATATGGCTCAAAATATTTCACTATATGCGGAATATTTAGGGTTGAATACTACTTGCATTGGTGGATTTTATGAAGAAGAATTTAAAAAGTATATAAAAGAGTATGACTTATTATATGTAATGGTGGTGGGATAGATGAATCTTATATTAAAAGCAGAAAATAAATTATTAAATATAGATAATACAATTTATATAGAGAATATTTTTAATAAAAGTGTAACGAAGATCAAAGTTAATGAATCAATAGATGATGCCAGACTACAAAAAATGATGTATGAAGGAATTGAAATTAATAAATTAAAAGATTGGGATTCAGAAGAAGGAAAAGTTCTGATTAGTATTTTTAAATCAGTTCCGGAAAAATTTTTATTAAGTAAAGATATAAAGGTGTTAAGTAAGGAATTGAATATTAGAAATGTATTTTTACTATGTGAACAAACAGGAACACCAATAGAAGATTTATTGAATTATAGGGAGTCACTTGAAAATACATGTATCTATATCTTAGGTGACAAAAACAATCTACTCTCCACAATATTAGAAAATAATGGATTTCATGTTGTTGATACTATTGAGAATGTAAATAAAAGGATAATTGGGGTTGTAGAAAAGGAGTTTTTAAACTCTGATCTAGATATGCTAGATGGATTTGATTGTATTCTTCCTTATTCGGTAACCGAAATGACATTAGGGCCTTGTATCTTTTCATTAGCTGAATTTCCTAAAGAGCAACTTGGAACTAATGTACGTAAGAGTAGTGATTCGCAAGTAATCCCATCTTATGCAAATATGTTAACAATTTATTCTCTATTAATAAATAACCTAATCTTTTTAATAAATAACACACACCAAAAATTATATGTAGATGCAGCTTTACCAATTAATCGATTCTTTCATTTAAAGCTACCAGATATGAAACTAGTTGCGAAAACGGTGTTTTAAATTTGAGAGGAGGAGCTAACATGAATGTAGTTAAACTAAAAAAATTATCAAAGAAATATGGAAAAAAACAAGTTCTGAAAGATATTAGCTTTTTTGTAGAGAAAGGAAGTATTGTTGCAATTTTAGGACATAATGGTGCAGGGAAAACAACTTTAATCAATTCGATTATGAATATTATCGATTATGATGGGGAGATTGAGTTTAGTTTTGATAAGAAAGATTTATACAAAAAGGTAGGATATCAAATGCAATCGTCAAGTTATGAACAAGAATCTAAAGTATATGAAGTGTGTAAATTATACAAAAAAATTTTAAAAAGCTCCATTGATTTGGAAAGTTTATTACAGGATTTTGAATTTACAAATTTTAAAAATATGTATATTAAAGATTTATCTGGTGGACAAAGGCAAAAATTATCAATTCTTTTAACATTAATAGGAGATCCAGAACTTGTTATATTTGATGAACTGTCAACAGGTCTTGATGCAATGTCAAGACATCAAATTTGGAACTATGTTAAAAAGCTAAATCAAGAGAAGAGAATGACTGTTATTTTAACTAGCCATTTTCTAGATGAAGTTGAATATTTAGCGGATAAGGTAGTTATTTTAAATAAGGGGAAAATTGAAAGAATTGGAACAGTTTCTAATATCATAAATGAAGAATTTGACTCAGCTAAAAAGATTGAATTTAGAGCAGATAATAGAGAAGAGTTCTATGCAGCGTTTGGTGGGAAAATTATAAATGAAGGAAATGTGTTGTCTTTAGATTACAGAGGAGATAAAGAGGAGGAAATGTATAAAAAAGTAAAACAATTAGGTGGATATGATATAGCTATCAAAAATCATACTTTTGAAGATGCTTTTCTAAAAATATTAGGTTACAAGTTAGTAAAGAATGGGGAGATCTTAAATGGATAATTTATTAGTTCTATCAGGCTATCAAATTAAGCTACTATTAAGAAATGTTAAAAGCGTAATTTTAGGATTCACCTTACCAATAGCTATGTTTTTCATTTTTAGTAATTTATTATCTGGCTATACAGTTGATGGACAGATGGCGCTTACAAACCTACTTGTACCAGCATACATCCCAATTATTATAGTTAATGGTGTTATGGTGATATTTGGACAAAATTTCATTGTTTATAAAGAACAAGGGAATTTATTGAAATTTAAGTTGTTAGGGATATCAGGTTTAACAGTTTCTGCCAGTCTTTACATCGCGACTTTTATTTTTCAATTGGTTGCATCGTTAGTATTAGTTGTATTTGCTTCAGTTTTAAAAAATATTTCGATTCCGTTTGAAAATGTACCAAATGTAATCATAGTGTTTTTAATCATTAATATGTATCAATTTGCGATTACGTATTTTTTAACTGCTTTTATAAATAAAAGTGTAACCTATCAATCAGTTTCACTATTAATATTCTATTTTCAAATTTTCTTAGGTGGGTTAACATTCCCGCCAGAGATGTTTCCAACTTTTTTAAAGAATTTGGTTTACCTTTTTAATCCAATTATTTATGGCTTAACCATGATGAGAGGGGTATGGTCAACAAATGACTCAGTGTTAGATTATCCAAAAGAAATTATGATTTTAGTTGGAGTTTCAATTGTTTTAATTACTCTTGGTATGGCTATTCAAAAGAAGTTAAAAAAATAAATTAATGGGAGAGAGAAATCAATGGGAAATGAAAAAGACAAATTAGTAGAAGAATTATTTTCAGATATAGAGGATTTAGACTTTGTAGAAATTAGTGAAGCGACAGCGTTACCAGAGACAGCAGCAACAAGTGGATCAATGGCAAGTAATGGCTGCTCAACGTGTGGTTCAA
>NZ_JAKUFV010000012.1:0-115155 GCF_022663595.1 Bacillus cereus group sp. BfR-BA-01360 | reverse complement strand
GTCAAATCAAAATGACATTAGCGGGTCAATTTCAAGTTGTCTACAATTTGAAGCGTATTCGTAGAATTATGAAGAAATACGGGATTATCTGCCCGATCCGCAAAGCGAATCCTTACAAAAGAATGATAAAAGCGACGAAAGAACATTTCGTGGTACCAAATCGATTGAAGCGAGAATTCAGGCAAGGTACCCCTGGAAAAGTGCTTCTTACAGATATCACCTACCTGTTTTATGGTAAGAATCAGAAAGCATATTTATCTACTATTTTAGATGGGTCCACAAATGAAATTTTAGCCTATCACGTTTCAGAACAGCTCACATTAGACATCGCAATGACGACTCTTCACAACCTAAAGAAGAATAAGAAAATTCGATTGACTGAAGATGCCTATATTCATTCTGATCAAGGAGCTCATTATACAAGTCCGACCTATCAAAAACTAGTTAAAAAATTAAAACTGGGACAATCCATGTCAAGACGAGGAAACTGTTGGGATAATGCCCCCCAAGAATCTTTTTTCGGGCATTTTAAAGATGAAGCGCATATAAAAGCTTGTACATCTTTTTCCCAGCTAAAACAAGAGATTAAAGACTATATGAAATACCATAACCAGCATAGATATCAGTGGAATTTAAAGAAGATGACTCCTGTTGAATACAGAAATCATCTTCTCGCGGCTGCCTAACTTTTTTTTAAATGTCCTTTATAAAGGGTACAGATTAACAAAAGCATTGCTTTTTCTAATTTCCAACATGGAATGGTCCTCACATTAATTTGCATTTTGAACAAATACACGTTTCAATTGCTTACGGAAACGAATACATAAGGTAATTGCCACAATCAAAGCAATTCCAAAAATGATTTTCCCGCTATGCTGTCCCAGTGCACCAAAGATGTCATGTAAATTTCCACCTAACCAATAGCCACCAAGCAAAAAGAACAACACCCAGAATAAAGCACCTGCATAAATTGTAATTGCAAAGCGACGGAATGGTAGATTAATAATTCCTCCAAAATATCCGGTAAAGTGACGGACACCTGGGATAAAGAAGCCAATAAAGATTAAGAAATATCCATACTTATCAAACCACATTCTTGTTAAATCAATTTTTCTTTGTGTTAAAAAGACATACTTTCCATACTTTTGTACAAAAGGCATCCCAAGCTTATTTCCTAAAAAGTATTGAATCGTCATTCCAATACTTGTCCCAATAAATGACAAAATAATTAATACAAATAAGTTTAAATCTCCTGTATGTGCTAAATATCCTGCATAGGCTAATGTCGGCTCTCCCGGAAATGGTAGAGCGATATACTCTAACAGTAATCCAACAAGTACAACATAGTAGCCATATTGCTGAAATAACTCATGAATCCATTCCATGTTATCTCTCCTTTTCTAATCCTATCAACATGAATCACGTACCCATTGTTACTATTATTGTATAAAAAAATTGTCGAAATAACTATCATAACAGCTTACATTTTTATTACATTTTTGTAAGATACACATCAACTTATTTTCACTGATCCCATTCTATATGTTTCTAAATCACATATACGCTAACCTAAATTACATCCATTTGTTCTATATAAAAAACGAATTCAAAAAAATACATACTTTTATAAACTCTTTATTTGCAAACCTTTATCCATTTTTATATAAATACCCTTTCTGTTTTTTTAAAAAAACGTTCTATATAAAAAACCATATTAAACTCATCTCAACTTCATATTAGCTTCATATACATATTGTAAAATTATATCGGAATTTGTTGAAAAGTATAACTAGTGAATGTGCCATATATTAAATTGAATAAATATAAATGATTCCCCAAAAAAAGAGAAAAGGAGAATAAAAATGGAAGCGTATAACATGCACAATTTTATCAATACAGAAATTGAATCTCAGCCGCATGAAACAACTTTCAATCTACACATATGCGAAGCAAATGAATTTGATACGAATTTAACAAAATCTACAACGTTATCCTTTATTGTTACAAAAAGAAATATCAAAATTATTACTAGAAAGTGGATCAATTCTCGGCAAGAAAGTATGATTGGTAAAAGTTATATTATTCCAACTCAAGCATTTCACTATCTGCTACCTATTATTTGTGAAAATGAAGAAGAAATGATTATTCAAGTACAAAGCTTTGGCACAAGCGGTGAACTTCTACTTAACGAAAGATTACTAATCAATAAAAATAACCGCAAGAATAGTACGAAAATCACTTCCTTTTTTGAAGCTTTAAATGAGAATATTATTCAAACTTTACGTACTTTCCAAATTCAATGTATGTAGTACAGTCATAAATAATTTATTCGTACTTATTATTTTAAATGATAAAATGAGCAAGAGGAGTATAATGATGAAAAAGTTATTATTAGTTATGTTATTTATATGGATTTGGGTATATCCTCTCAAAACTACCGAAGTAAAAGCAGCTTCACCATCTCAGCAACTAATTGTTAACACAAATACACATAAGATGGCATTCTATCAAAATGGAGTATTAATAAGAAACTTTACTGTCGCTACTGGAAAATCTACCACACCTACTCCAACAGGATCTTTTATTATTGTTAACAAAATTAAAAATCGCCCTTACTATACTGGCCATATTAAAGGTGGCGATCCACGTAATCCGCTCGGTGATCGTTGGCTCGGATTAAATATGGCAGGCACATGGGGAACAACATATGCGATTCATGGAACAAATAATAATCAAGCTATCGGTAAATCTACAACGCTTGGTTGCATTCGTATGTATAATAACGATATACATTGGTTATTTGAACAAATTCATGAAAAAGCCACTGTCATTGTAAAAAACTAGTTTAATACCGAAACAAGAGAAAACTCTTGTATTAGCCAAGAACTTATCTTGGCTTCTTTTATTTCCTTTATTTCTTTGTTTACAGTAGCAAAGCAGTTGTCTTTACATATATAATAAAAATAACTTTAATAAAAAGGCTATTAACATTTATAAAAATAAATATTAAAATTATACAGTTGTAATGTTTCATAAATTTCATATTACATACTATAATAGAATTATCGTGAATAAATTTTTTATCCCCATATATTACATACTTTTACTTTATTGTAATAGCGGGGGCTTATTATGTATATGAGCAATAGAAATTGATTATAATGCTTCATCAATCAGCTTTTTACAGGTAGTTCATCTCTCACCTAATTTCTTGCTTTCACTAAGCCTTAAAGTGTGAGTCTTACTGCCCGTTAATGCAGGATAAATGTTGAATTTGAATATTTTAGTAAAAAGCGTTATTTAGGAGGTGTTACGATGACGCATATACTAGTGATTGAAGATAATCCAGATATACAAGAACTGATACGAGAATTTTTGACTGCACAAAATTATAAAGTTGATGTTGCAGGTACAGGAACAGAAGGCATTCTTCTATTCCAAAAGAATTTATACGATCTTGTCCTGTTAGATGTAATGTTGCCAGATATAGATGGATATAGTATTTGTAAAATTATCCGTGGTCAGTCAGATGTACCGATTATTATGCTAACAGGTCTACAAAATGAAGAAAACGAAATTAAAGGTTTTGAGCTCGGGGTCGATGATTACATTACAAAGCCTTTTCATTATGCTATTTTTATCAAACGAGTTGAAGCAGTATTGCGAAGAGCAGCTTCAACAGAGGTTGAAAATGCAAATATACTACAATTCCATGAACTAATGCTAAATTCCACTGCATATGCTGCATATGTAAATGGTGATCAAGTGGAACTTACAACAAAAGAGTTTGAAATTATATATACGTTATTACAAAACCGTGGGAAAGTATTATCAAGAAGTGATTTATTAAATAAAGTATGGGGCTATGAACATTACGGTGATGTGAGAGTAATTGATACACATATTAAAAATTTAAGGAAAAAATTATGCATTCCTTATATTAAAACGGTGAAAGGCATTGGCTACAAAATCGACTCTTAAAAAAGGAAACATCACCAGAAATATTTTTATTAAAACCATGTTATTTTGTATCCTTTTATCACTATGCCTTTATCAAGTTATTTATTTTTTATTATCAAACTATGATAAAGAGCATCACGGGCATTCTATTCATTCAAAAGAATTACAGACAACGCAGGACGCGGTTGCAAATACAAAGGCTGCTCAAAATAAAAGTGAACAAAATAAAGCATTTTCCGGAAGTCTATCAAACCTTCCACCTTCTAGTATAGATATTCAATTGCTCTATACTGCACTCAATCATGTCTTACATCATGATCAAGAGGCAAAAGAAAATGCGCAAAGCCCTTCTCATGTAAATAGTAAAAATGAATCACCTTTACATTCTGAACAACAAGCTAGCCAAACTGTTAACTCAGATGTAACAAAACAAGAAGACAAATCAAAAAGCCTTGCAGAGATATTCAAGCAGCTCGCTCCACATATCGCGCTAACAATGTTGACTGTCTCACTCCTTGGCTCTTTCATTTATACAACATTAATAGCGAAACCATTTCACTATATGAGCGAAACATTGCGAGAAATTATGAATCTCGATTTCTCCGATAAACCATCTACAAATATACAAAAAGAGAATTATGGTTTAGAAACTTTAGCTGTTGGAGCACAACAAATTGTTAAAAGATTACATGAAACGAATAAAGATTTAAGAAACGAACTGAAAAGAGAACAAGAACTGGAGAGATCGCGTAAAGAATTTATGTCCATGCTGTCTCATGAATTAAAAACACCAATTACAGCTGTTATGGGGCAATTAGATGGTATGATTCACGGAATCGGCGCTTATAAAGATCGCGATAAATATTTAAAGCGTTCCTATGAGATGATGCAGGATATTAACAATTTAACGGAAGAAATGTCGGAATTATCCAAAATACAAAATCCTCAGTTCAAACCGAATCTACAAGTCATTTGCCTATCTAACATACTTGAAGATATTATGAAGAAGGTAGATTATTTTGTAAATGTAAAGCAATTAAATGTTCAATCTAATATCAAACCAGACGTACAAATTTTAGCTGACCATAAATTTATTCAAACAGCCATTTTTAATATTGTTTCAAATGCGATTAACTATACAATCGACCATCAACATGTATATATAAAACTTTATGAAAAGCCAAATGCTTATGCTTTGGAAGTATTAAATACAGGTACACAAATTGAAGAGGAAAAATTAGCTCATCTATTTGAGCCGTTTTATCGAGCCAATCCTAGCAAACACGGCCTAGTACATGGAAGCGGTTTGGGCTTGTATATTGTAAAACAAATATTAGATAAGCACCAATTCCCTTACGGCATTCAAAATACGCCTCAAGGTGTAAAATGTTCGATTGTGTTTCCAAAAGCTTTGTAGCATTCATAGACTCTACGATTGCTTCAGAACATAATAGAAAGAGAATTTCCCTATTCAAACTCAATATGTCTTTATGAGCGGCGGAATTTTGCAGAGCTTTTACTCTGTTTCGTTTGCTCGTTGTCCTAACTTGGACAACGGGCGCTTTTATTTAGAAAGAAGGTTTTGTATTGAAGTTATGTCTCCACTTCAATGGCTTGGCATCATTTTTATATGGATTGGTATTTTCACACCGCAGTTTCTTAAAACACGTCCATTCAATCAAAGTATGTAGAAAAGAAATTGAGAAACCTTGTTACTATATAATGCAAAAAAGGATCCCTTCACGGATAGGATCCTTTTTTGCATGCTTAACGCATATAAGTTGAGGTTGGAGATTACCATAATTCTGTAGAATAGGACACAAGGTATTTCAACATTTTATCTCTGACTTTACGTAGTCAAAAGGGGTATGACCAACATAACGAAGAGTAATATTTTAGTTGATATTGATAACGATTATCAATATCAACTAATTAGAAGTATACATGATGTGTTCTAGAAATACAATAGTTTTTTATTTATATTTTTTACTATGGAAATGTAAACATTTTACGAACATTCCCATAAATTAGGGATTGAATTCCTATAATCTGCTATACTTGTACTAGAATATGAAGCACTTTTTCGTTTAAAGTGTTTCAGTTCTTTTTCATAAATATCTATTAATTATAATAATCAATTTTAAAGGTGGAGAGATTATGAAACAGATCGGAATTCGTAAAAAGCTTCTCTTTATGTTTTTAGGTATATGTTCCTTATTTAGTATTGCACTCATTATTATTCTTTCCTATGCAATAAGTGAGACGCACAAGGCTGAAACCTTAAAATCTGAAGTATCGAAACGAGCTACTATTTTAAAAGAGAGAGGGGATTGGTTTCAAGCACAAGTTGCTGGCTTACAGGAATATTTACTATCTCATGATCAAAAAGGGTTAGATAAATTTAATCGAGAAGGCAAAAAATTAGCAGATACACGTAAAGAAGTGACAAGTGATAAAAAGCTGTCAGAAGGGATGAAAGAAGCTATTTTAATGGGGGGAAAATGGCGCAGTGTGATTGATAATGAAGTTCTTCCACTTGCACGTGAAGGAAAGTGGGAGGAAGCTTCCAAAATTGCAATAGAACAAACGGATTACGTCAATGATCTATTGGATCGCTTTACCAAATATGCAAATGAAGAAAAAGAAAAACAAAATCAATTAATTGAGGATATTCATACTTCATCCGAATTCATCCAATATATTATTTTCTTCTCGCTTATTGCATGTACGATTATTTCTATCTTATTAGCTTGGTGGTTCTCCGGCCATCTTGTTAAACCGATCCAAAAAATTGATTCTAAATTAAAAGAATTAGCTTCTAAAGATGGTGATTTAACAGCAAGATTAGACGTAAATAGTAGAGATGAAATTGGCAACATCGCTCATTCTTTCAACCAAATGCTCGCAAATTTACAACATATTATTCAACAGGTACAACAAACATCTACGAATGTAAAGGAAGCATCGTTAAGCATGTATTCCAGCACAATTGCTTCTATGGATGCGACATCACAAATTCAAGATACAATGGTATCTCTTGATGATAGTATTCGTTCACAAGTTTCTAGTATAGAAGAAAGCTCCACTGCTATGGACGACATGTCAAAAAGCGTACAGCGCATTGCGGAATCTGCTTCTTCTGTCGCAGAATTAGCAATGACAACAGCTGAAAAAGCAGACGATGGTGGCAAAGTTATTGAAAAATCAATTTCACAAATGAATACAATACATGAAGCAGTCAACGCCACATCACAAGTTGTGGAACGCCTAATTACACATACAAAACATATTGATACAGCTGTACAATCCATTTCTAATATTGCGGAACAAACAAACTTATTAGCTTTAAATGCTTCCATTGAAGCTGCTCGGGCTGGGGAACAAGGAAAAGGATTTGCGGTTGTTGCAGATGAAGTTCGCAAACTGGCTGAACAATCTAAAACAGCAGCGACTGATATTAACCATTTATTACGTCAAATTCAAAATGATACACAAGCTGCCAATGATATGATGACACAAGGGCAATCAGAAGCATCTCAAGGAATTACGGTCATTCGTACTGCTGGTTCTTCTTTTACAGCAATTGTAAACCATATAAATGAAGTTTCTACACAAATGCAAGAAATGTCTGCTACTGCTGAAGAAATGGCTGCAAGTGCTGAAGAAATGAATGCATCCTTAAATAATATCGCCTCCATTTCAAATGAGGTGGCAGCTGATACAACCCAAACATCCAATTCAGCTGGTGAACAAGTTCATGTAATGAAAGAAGTCGCTACAAAATCATCAGAGATGAAAGCTACTGTAGAGGAGCTAGAAGCACTTGTTGCGCATTTTAAAACAACTTCATAATAGATTGTAAGAGAGACTTTTCATTTGTCTCTCTTTTTTATTATTTATCATGGATTTACATATATCTCGAAAAGAAATATCTTATGCTTTCCTCTTTGAATGACTGTCTGCTATAATTCCTAATGGAAAGAACGTTTTATTCCAACAAGATATAGGATAAAGTGAAACTTTAATCAGTGGGGGCTTCATCCCCATCGATTATGAGCCTTCACCAATCGGGCTGTTACGGGCAGTAAGGCTCCCACCTATCTTCCTTGCTTCTTTCTGAATCTTGAGGTGGGAGTCTTACTACCATAAAATAGCGGGATAAAGCTTTTCACATTATTATATCTAAAAATCTTAATAGAATGATTAAAAGGAGGTTTTTCGTATGAGTTTTATTAGTATTCGCAAAAAATTGATATTCATGATGATAGCAACTTGTGCTTTATTCAGTATTGCATTAGCTCTTATTTTATTTTTTGCTACCGATCAATCCAAAAAAGCTGAGACATTACAAACAGATATCTCCCCTTTAGCAACAGAATTAAAGGAACATGGAGAGGCTTATCAAGTGCAACTTTCTGCTCTACGTGGTTATTTATTACAACATGATCAAGTGGAAATCGACAAATTTCATGAAATGAGTAAGCACATTGAAAGTACGAAGGACAAACTTCTTGCGGACTCTCATGCCAATGAACAGCTAAGAGATACAATGCAACTAGGGGCTAAATGGAGAGAATTTATTGACACAAAAGTCTTTCCACTTGCAAAAAAGGAAAAGTGGGAAGAAGCTATTCAACTTGCTGAAACAGAAAATGCGACCGTCTATAAAGTAATAGGGGATTTCACAAACTATAGCAATGAACAAGCAAAACTACGTGAACAGTCCATTCAAAAAATCGACCAATTCTCATCGTTCATTGTATATGTTGTATTGTTATCTCTTATTATCTGTAGTGTTGTTGCCATTATTCTTGCATGGTGGTTCTCTGATAAACTTGTTAAACCAATTCAACAAATTGATATAAAGTTAAAAGAATTAGCATCTCAAGAAGGGGACTTAACAGGTCGTTTACAAGTAAACAGTAATGATGAAGTTGGTGAAATTGCTACTTCCTTTAATAAATTGCTAGAAAATTTACAGCACATTATTCATCGAGTACAAAAAACATCTAAGGAAGTTCAAACAGCTTCTGAAAACATGCTCGAAAAAACGAATACATCAAGAGAAGCTACATTAAAAGTTCAGCGTACCATGTCTGAATTAGAAACAAGTATTCAATCTCAAACTTCTAGCATGGAAGAAAGTTCTACTGCTATGGATGACATGACCATGAATGTGCAGCGCATTGCGGGAGCTGCTTCTTCTGTTGCTGAGTTAGCTGTTACTACTTCAGATCATGCCAATAACGGTACTGCCGTTATTCAGAAATCGATTACACAAATGACAACAATTCATGAAGCAGTCAATGCTACATCACAAGTTGTCGAACGTCTAATCACTCACACAAAACATATCGATACAGCATTGCAATCTATTTCTAACATTGCGGAACAAACAAATTTACTTGCTCTCAATGCTTCTATCGAGGCTGCTCGGGCTGGGGAACAAGGAAAAGGATTTGCAGTTGTCGCAGATGAGGTCCGCAAACTTGCAGAACAATCTAAAACAGCTGCAACTGATATTAACACGCTATTGCATCAAATTCAAAATGATACAGAAACAGCAAGTTCTATGATGTCACGAGGACAAGCAGAATCTGCAGAAGGAATTCATGTAATTCGCAAAGCTGGAGATTCCTTTACAACAATTGTAGAACAAGTAAACCATGTTTCCACACAAATACAAGAAATCTCTGCAACAGCGGAAGAGATGGCAGCAAGTACCGAAGAAATGAACGCATCTCTTAACAACATTGCTTCTATCGCTAATGAAGTATCCGCAGAAGCGACTCAAACTGCAAAATCAGCGGAAAGAAAAGTAATTGTTATAAATGAAATGACTTCTACAGCAAGTCAAATGAAACGAACAGTAGAAGAATTAGATACTCTCGTATCGCGATTTAAAACAGAATAAAATTCCTTTTATCCAGGTACTCCTTTTAAAGGAGCCTGGATTTTTTACTTTTTCAAACCCAGTATAGTTCACTTTCTAAGTAATCTTCTATTACTATAGACGTTCTCTCACGAGATTCTCCCCATATGTAACGACATTCACAATCACGCGTTATTTCCCATATCACAATAAAAGGAGTCTTATTATAATCTATATGTATGCTCCTTTCTGCTACTTACCGCCATTATAGAAAGCACTTCATGAAACATGTGTGAGCTATTTCACTGCATCTTTATCTTTTTTCCTTTATAATGAGAATGACTATCACTAATATTAGGAGTGTGCTACATGTCAAAGGAATTTGAAGATAAGATATATGCAAACTTGGAAGCTGTGATTGATCCTGAATTAGGCGTTGATATCATCAACCTTGGTTTAGTATATGATGTTACCGCTGACGAACAAAATAACGTTGTTATTACTATGACAATGACTTCTATCGGTTGCCCGATGGCTGGGCAAATTGTATCCGATGTAAAAAAAGTACTATCAACAAATGTACCTGAAGTAAATGAAATAGAAGTAAATGTTGTTTGGAATCCGCCTTGGTCTAAAGAACGTATGTCCCGTATGGCAAAAATCGCTCTTGGCATTCGTGACTAATGTACAAAAGATCTGACTCAGCTAAGTCAGGTCTTTTCCCCTATTATTTTACGCCTACTGACTCATAAGCTTTGTCTACAGCTTGTACTGCTTTAGAATTTTCACCATATAAATCTTCAGCAGATTGCAGAGCAGCTTGACGCATCATTTTAAAATCAGCATTTGCAGTTAAATATTTCGTAAGCGCATGATAGTAAATTTTTTCTGTCGCTTCGCGGCCAATGCCAGTTACTTTTACACCGTAATGCTCTCCGCCCTCAGAAACTAAATATGCCGCTTTATTATTAATACTACTATTAATATGAACACCACCGTTATCATATGGTCCTACATAGCGTTTGCTATAATGATCTGGATACCCTTCACCTGGCTTTAACGGATTTGGAATCGAAGCTGGATCTTTCAGAGAACGAAGCGCATCTCCTTCAATATCAGGCGTGTAAATATCAGCCCCTATATCCCAGTTTTTCTTCTCAACCATAACACCCATAATATCCGATATCGATTCGTTCAATGCACCTGATTCATTTTGATAAACTAAATTCGCTGTATATTCTGTTACAGCATGTGTTAATTCATGACCAATTACATCTAATCCTGCAGATAATGGAATAAATGTTTTTCCATCACCATCACCATATACCATTTGTACGCCATTCCATGCCGCATTATTCCAAGCCTCACCTACGTGAACAGCTGAAATGAGCTTTGCACCTTTATTATCGAAAGAATTGCGATTAAAAGTCTTTTTATAATAATCATATACTTTTCCGGCATTTACATGTGCGTCAACTGCAGCTTTGTCCTCAAAGAACTTAGATTTACTCTCTATTTCTTCTCCTGTATAACCAAACCATTGTGATAAAATTATAAATATATTCTCGTCCATATTTTTTGCGTCAAATGTATGAACACCTTGCCCACGTTTCCCATCAAACAAGTTATATACACCTGTTTTCTCATCTTGAGCAATTTCAAATGATGCTTTGTTTCCTAATACACCGTATCCAAATCCTGTAATAGAATCGATTGCATTATATTTCTCAATCACATTTCCATTTGTTGCATCAATAAAATAATGCCAATATCCTGGAGCTGGTTTGGAAATAGATGCTTTTACAAGATAAGTAAGATAGTAGTTCCCGTCTTTTTCATACACATATAAATCTTTTTTTACACCATCATATTGATTCACTTTTCCAATTTCTTTTTCAATATTTTTCTTTGCAATGTTTACAGCTTGTTCATCCGTAATGCTCGTTGCAGTCGGAATATTTTTATCCTCTAAATTTGGAATGACTTGTCCGAAAAAAGCCTTCACATTATTTTCTTTATCAAATGTGATCGTTTGATCTGAGCCATACACAGGAATGTCATTATATTTCTCAACTAGCTTAATATGAGTTGTCTCCGACTTCTCATCTTTTTCTTCCCCAACAATCTTGAAATGTTTTTCTACATTTCCGGCTAATTTGAACATTGCTTTCTTACTCTCTAAATATTGAAAGACAGATTCTTTTTTATCTACTCCTTCTGGTGCTTTCCATTCTTCCCCTATGTAAGCAGGTGTTTTAAATTTTGGGTGATATTGAATTTGTTCTTCTGCCTGTACGTTTGATGTCCCGAATCCCCCAAATCCTAAAGTAATAACAGATAGAGCTAATGCTGACGAAACAATTGTCTTTTTCAAACGAGCACTCTCCATTCCCCAAAAATTTTTTGACACTCTTATACACTTCAAAAAAAGGAAAATATATCCTTTTGGAAAATATTGAGAAATAATTTTCTTACAATTTCATCCAAAACAGCAAATCAAAAGAAGTAGCGCATCTTTTTCATGCCCTACTTCTTTTGATAAGTAATAACTCTTATTGTTTTTTCATTTCAATCACCAAATAATGTGACTGCTCTTTTGCTTGAATATAAATGTCCTCCTCAACAACTTCCGCTGCATCTCGCATGACAAGTGTTTCATCATTTACAATACCGCTTCCTTCAATTTGTATAAGATAAACTTGACGTCCTTCATTTACAGGGAAACAAATCTCTTTTCCTGCTTCTAATGATAAAGAATATATATTTGCATCTTGGTGAATGGTAATTGGTGCATCACCATCAACTGAGGACACCATATGGAACCATGTATTTTCGCGTTTATTCCAATCAAATTTAAACTCTCCATAGTTTGGCTTATGGCCAGCATAGTCTGGTAAAATCCAAATTTGTAATAGACGCAATGTTTCATTTCCTAAATTATGTTCACTATGAAATACCCCTGTACCAGCACTCATATATTGAACATGCCCACGCTCAATTGTACCGCGGTTTCCCATACTATCTTGGTGCGTTAGCGCTCCATCTACAACGTAAGAAATAATCTCCATATCACGGTGTGGATGCATATCAAATCCTGTTTGCGCCGCTACTAAATCATCATTAATAACGCGAAGCACTCCGAAGTTCATATTATTTGGATTATAGTAGTCTGCAAATGAAAAATGAAAATGTGTATGTAACCAACCGTGATTTGCTCTTCCCATATTTTTATGATCAATTTTTCGAAACATATTCTTCACCTCATTTTATCTCATATTCGAGATATTTTCTTAAAATTTTTTATTGTAGCTTTCGAAGTAATTCTAATAATTGTCGCTGTTCCTTATGATTTAACTTTCCAAACTGTTCCGCTTGAAATGTTTCTTGCGGTGGAACAGTTTCTTGATATAACGCTCTTCCCCTTTCTGTTAACGAAAGATATTTCGTCGCCCCTTCCCGTTCCCGCTGAATCCATCCTGACTTTTCCATCTTGCTTAAAAGTTGCGTAATATTCCCTTTCGTAACAAATAACTTCTTTCCAAGTTCCCGCTGTGTTAATCGTTCTTGTCCACCAATTTGAGCTAAAACATCAAACTGTGCAGCAGACAAATTCCATTTCTTTAAATGCTGATTTGTTTCACGAATACTTTTGTTATAAAAGCGCGATAAACGGAACCATAATAGTAAACCTAGTCTATCTTCTGTTTTCATTCCATCACCTCGCTCATTTCATATCATTAGTTTAGAACTAAACTTTAAAAATGTCAAATACTAAAATTTAATAAGTAAAAAGCATAGTAGACTTGATCACTATGCCTTAGTTTATTTTCCCTCTTATATATTCATTCATTTTTCGTTCAGCAAATGTACGAGCATCTCTTTCTATCCATCGTCGTTCATATGCCTCGTTATCTATATATAAAACATTCTGTTCCTGTTGCATAGAGTGTCGAAACTCATGTAACAACGTTTTGAGCACTTGTTCATATTGTTCCCACCTGCATATAAAAATGAGTCTTTTTTCTTTATGATAAAAGCCGTTCAAAGGAAATAAAAATTCTTCTTCCTCTTCTCCTAACATGAGAAGAACTTCATTCGTCTCACACGTATCGCAAAAAATAACAGGAATTTCACGCTTCTCAATGAGTGAAAAAACATCATTTTTCACTTGTTGAATATCCCAAGGAAATTCTGCATCCAGCACGTACCAATTTCCAGCTTGCTGATGCACATTTTGAAACTGGAGTTCCATCTTCCTCCATTCCCCTTTCTATATTCCCTTTTTCTATATATATGCCACCACAAGAAGAAAAATAAACATATATTCCTATATAACATTACATCTCATTCAAAAATCTTTTAAAATATTGTTTCAAAGGCTTGATTTATACCAATTACTAATTTATAATTATTATAAATTAGTAATTGGTATAAAATAATAACTCAAAAGGAGATGGATTATATGAATACACAAGTAATCGAAGTATTAAATAAACAAGTAGCAGACTGGAACGTACTATTTACAAAACTACACAACTTCCATTGGTACGTAAAAGGACCTCACTTCTTCGTCCTACATGAAAAATTCGAACAATATTATACAGAAGCAGCTGAACACATTGATGAAATCGCAGAACGGATTTTAGCAATCGGCGGCAAACCAGTAGCAACAATGAAAGAATACTTAACACGATCTTCTGTTCAAGAAGCTTCTTACGGAGAAACTGCAGAAGGGATGGTTGAATCAATCTTGAAAGACTATGAAATGATGTTAGACGAACTCAAAAAAGGCATGGAAATTGCTGAAAATGCAAACGATGAAACAACATCTGACTTACTACTCGGCATTTACACAGAACTAGAAAAACACGCTTGGATGCTACGTGCATTCTTAAATAAATAATGCCCCGCCCTAACGGATCCGGTTCTTCCGTATAGAAAGTGCTCTTTCCTTTCTCTTCTGTAAGAACCTTAGACACAAGAGGCTTGCCACCGCAACTAGATATTCTAACCGCTAGGTCCCGAAAATACACTTAACAATGAAACGCCCCCAAATTTCAGAGGGCGTTTCATTGTTATTCATATTGACACGAATTCTGCTGAAAAGTTCTTTTCTCTCTTCTAGCTTATTTCTCTATATAAAAATGCATGTTAAAAAACATGCATTTTTGAATTCATTATTTACGATAATTGTTTCCACTTATTCCCCATTACAGGGCGCTGGTAATTTTTCAAATGGCGCAATAATTCTTCTGCATCATCTGCTGAAACGATTAATTCTTTATTAGATGGATTCATAAATCCTTCTTCTGCTGCACGATTTACCATTTGCAAAATCGGCTCATAAAAATCTTTCACATTTAATAAACCAACTGGTTTATCATGAATTCCAATTTGCGACCAGCATACGACTTCAAATAATTCTTCAAACGTCCCATATCCACCAGGTAACGCAATAAATGCATCTGCAAGTTCTCCCATTTTCGCTTTACGTTCATGCATTGTTTCTACTTCAATGAGTTCTGTTAACCCTTCATGAACAATCTCTCCACGAAATAACCCACGAGGCATAACACCTGTAACACGTCCACCTAGACGTAACACTTCATTCGCTACTTCTCCCATTAATCCTACACATGAGCCGCCATATACTAGTTCATAATGATTCTGGACAAGCATTTTTCCAAGCTTAATAGCCTGCTCTTTAAATTCAGGTCTCTCTCCTAAGTTCGAACCTGCAAATACACAAATTTTTCTCATACCTACACCCCAAAGCTATATATTGTTATGATACAATAAACATTGTACAACATATTGAGGGGATGAGAAAGAATTGAATATAGTTGAATTTCAAAGATGGGTCGAGGAATTTTATAAAAAACGAAACTGGTTACAATATAATGCCTTTATTCGCTTAAATTTCTTAACAGAAGAAGTAGGTGAAGTTTCCCGCGTTGTGCGTGCCATTGAAATTGGAAGAGATCGTCCTGATGAACAAACAAAAGGACAAGAAGAATTAACACGAGAACTAAAAGAAGAACTTGGAGATGTACTAGCGAACCTTATTATTCTTTCACAGAAATATGACCTTGATTTACAAGATATTATGCAGGCACATGTCTCAAAGCTTTCCAAAAGGTTCGAAACATCTAAATGAGAATACACCAAATCGAGTAGGAGAAGGTGATTAACCTCCGACCTCCCGTATACATCGGTTCAATTCAGTCTGACGAATCAGTGAATAGCTGCTACGTAAGCTTTTAAGCCCTAAACAATTCAAGAATGAATTGTTTAGGGTTCTTGCTAAGATTGGGCTATTAGAAATTCTCCAATATTTCTTCCGCTATTTCCTCATTCGTATGCTTTGGGAACTCCTAATGATCGTAATTCCTTTATGCTTATCTTAGGCGTTTTCCATTGTTTCCATATAATCATACGAAGTCAGATTCCCCCTAATTTTGGACACATACTACCCTTAACCCATTGTTTCAAAGAATTTCTCTTTCTTTCCAGATAAGGCAAGAAAAAATACGCCTCATACTCGAACTTCTTTGATTTTTCACTCTTCTATTTAAATTCGTCGATACAATTCATTTGGTGATAAACCAAAAATATAAGAATGGATCGTTGTTGTAAAACTCAATATATAGTTACTTCTTGATAAGCGTCTACATATGTTTGAAACATGCATCACTTCAAACATTCGTATGACTCGATATGGGCATTCATATGTGGTGTCTTCGGTGGAATTCTCCCATGCAAGATTCACAAATGGGGCATACTTTTTCAAATACATTCGAAATAAATGATGAACCATTGTCAGTACGAATCACAGGTTTGTAGTCCGTTTCAAATTATTCCCGCTTGAATCGAACCCTTTGTACAAGATGACCAACGTCTTCGCTTGGACATTGTAAACCAATATGATAACCAATGATAGAACAATCACACACATCGATAATGGATAGAATATAAAAGAAAGGAATCGAACTTAAATAGGCAAGTGGATATACAAACACAATTTCTACAAAACAAAGTTGAGAACGCTCAAAAAAAGTGCATACATATTCTTCTGATGAAGATATGCATACACTTTTCTATGTTAGATGGGAAAAGGCAGTGTAATGCTGAACATTCAGCATTACACTGCCTTATTTCTTAAAGCTTGAAGTGGGATGAGGCATAAAAGGAGCTTTTTGCCCCCCCTTGGAGGCGAGTTCGACTTACACAACAAAAACACTTGAGTAACATAGTAAAACAAAATTATCACTTTAGAAAGAAATGAATCCATTCTTTCTAAAGTGATACATATGATGAAAAAAGGACTTTTTACTTTATGGAACCAATCTGTCCAAAATCAAGTAAAGTTCATTCATCAACTATTGAGAATAGCTGCATAATAATAAATCTCATTAGAAATCTATATACTTCTTTCAAGTGGATGTATTCTTTGCATCAGACTCTGTTTGCCGCTCTATTTTGTCTTCAGCAACTTTTAACTTCTTTTCCAATTCTGTTTTTTCTTTTTCCCATGTTGCTTTGGCCGTCATTAGCTCCTGAAACTGCTTGTCTTTCCTCTCCAGTTGCTGTTTCAGATTTTCTGGCCCTACTTGCAACTGATCCATTTGAATTTCCGACTGGTCTTTTTCATCTTCCTTTTGTGTTGAATTTAGTGGATATCCCTTTGTATAAATTCTATAATGTTCATTAAATCTCCATCTGTAAACCTCGATATAGTATCTATTGCTAGGTGATACCCAGATATTATAATCCTTCTCCTCCGTAGCTACTTCACACGGCGTCTTCCCAAAAGTGCTCGGACATGCGGCTTTCCACACCCGCTTCTCTTTGTTTAACAGCGTGTAACGGTTTCCGCCGTTATATAATGTGTCGAAGCGCTTCCCGTCTGAGAATAAATTGATTTGATATGATAGGTAATCATCGTTTTTAAAAGTAATGTGAGTTGCTGTTTCAGCTTATCTGAGTCCTCTTGCAGAGTTTTAACCCGTTGCTTCTCCTGATTGTTTTCTTGGGCAGCTTGATCTAACGTTTCATGTAACCAATTAATGTATTGTACCTTATTTTCAATGATTTGATTGGCTTGTCCAATTTTGTTATTCGCATTCTGTGCGAATTCATCAAATTTTTTCTTTAAAGTATCGAAGGTATTGACAAATTTCGGCACATTTGTTTGGATTTCGGTTACATCCTCTTTCAGCTTATTTAAATGTGTATCTCCTGTCCATCCTGTAATTAGGCTCGTGGCCAATATGCCCAGCATCATTTTTTTCAACAACAATCGTATATTCCTCCTCGCCTAAATGTATTCATTTAGGTGACTGCTTAAAAAACATTTACTTTATTTGGTGCTCCCGGACGACGCTTACCTTTATCTTCGTTATCTGTAATTTCAGGTAATGATGGATCTAAGTCTTTTACCGCATTCTCTTGGATTGCTTGCTGCACGTTATCCAGCACCTCTTTTAATTTATCAGCGATGTCTTTTGCAGCCGCTTCCGTATTCACATTTGCTTCCGTCAAGCTCTGACGTAATGCGGTAATCTCATTTTTAATTTGCTGAATTGAATTTTTGTCCTGTCCGCTTGTTCCATCCTTTTCTAGAAGCCCTCGAATTTTTTCTAAAAGGTCTGTTGGTTCTTTGAGGCTCTCATCTGTAATTTCCTTCATTAAGGCAGTGACATCTCCTGTCTTGTCATTTCCTACTATTTCCGTAATTTTCTCTTCTAGTTCTTTTTGTTTATCTATATTCAGCTTATCCTTTTTTATGTTGTCAAAAAGGGTACCGATTTCGTTTTTGTGTTTGGGCTTTATTACCAGATCTTCTTTATGTTCTTTGTCGATTTCATCTGTTGTAATCATCACAGTAGCTGTTCCCGCAATAGATGACCCAACTAGTGTGCCCGTAAGAACAATTCCTTTTAAAGTTCCTAGTACCATTGTTCCATCTCTCCCTTATCTATTTTTTATCAGTTCGAATGATTAGATTGTTTGGAAAGATTGAATTCGCTTGCAACTTTCCCCTAATTCCAAAAACACCCTTGGGAACGTATTCACCATGCGAATTTAATGAGTAACCTAGAGAGGTGAATTTTTTGAATTTTATTGAAATAAAGGAGGTATTTCTCGGGGATTACCAGCGTTTCAAATGACCCTTTTCGTCTCAATCTCCTTTTTTCATATACAGAAGTGAGAAGGAGAAGATGATTGGAATCAAACATCATCCGTTCATGCTATATTATCTATTGAAATGCCATGAGGAAACAACTCGTCTTTTTTCTTTTGTTAAAGGAATTTATACACTATTTATCCTCTTAAAATATTTTTATACTGAGAAAATAAGTGAAAGGAGGAAACCACAATGGCTAAAAAACAACTTCATTGCGCATTCTTTTTTCTAAGTATGTATTCTCTTTTTTCCGCATATTGTTCAAGCTCATGTTAAGCGGTTTCCACATGCCCCCCCAGAAAAGGTACCTATGGAAAAACATTCTACAACCATTCTTCCTTGTAGTTGTATATTATTTCTTAGGTTTGTTTCTTTTGTTGCTGTTGTATCATGCCTTTCTTACCTTATAAGCGATAAGCATTTACAAGAACTGCTTTCATAAAGGGAAACAGGCCGTTTCATTCCGTATCCTTTAGGGCATGCATTCAATGTGGTACGAATCCACTGAAAAATCTGTATTTTATATATATATTCCTCTTTTTCATTTAGAAGCTTCAAACTTCTTTTTACATTGGCAATGAATATCACCTGTACTCTCTATTTTTTGCTTCGATTTTTTAACATTCTCCAGCTCAATGTTTTAATTCTTCTATTTAATGAACAATAATATAAAGTATTTACCAGAAGGATTATGTCTAACTGTAGCATGTAAAATACGTCCCTTAAAAAATTATTTTATTCATTTCCCGTACCTCACTTTTATCATTGTTTCCCTTATAAAGAGGAATGCGTGTAAAAATAGACAAAACCCCCGAATCATGGACTTTTTAAGTATCCACGATTCGGGGTACAGTTCAATTAATATAAAAATAGACCCTTTTAATCGAATAAATATTATACTATGATTTGTTACCTTGATACTAGATGTAGATTTTAACATATTTATCATTTTTAAAGATATTTTATTTTTGTAATCCATTAATAATTGTATCTGTATTCCACTTCATCATTTTTAAGTAAGTATCTCCATCCTTACCTGGCTTACCAAGTGAATCTGTGAAGATTTTACCAGCGATTGGTACATTCGTTTCTTTTGAAACAGTTTCCATACTACGTGAATCTACACTTGTTTCCACAAATAAAGCTGGAATCTTTTTTTCTTGAATTAAATTTACAACGTCTCGAATTTGATCTGGAGTACCTTGGTTCTCTGAATTAATTTCCCAAATATATCCTGTTTGCATTCCATATGCTTTTCCAAAGTATTTAAACGCACCTTCACTAGAAATTAAGTAACGTTTTTCTTCAGGAAGCTGCTGGATTTTTCTTACTGTCTCCTCATGCAGTTTTTGAAGTTCTGCTATATACTCTTTCGCATTTTTAGCGTAGAATTCTTTGTTTTTAGGATCTTCTTTCATCAATGCTTCTTTCACATTTTTAGCATAGATAATACCATTTTCAATATTCATCCACGCATGTGGATCTGTTTCTTTTTCTAATCCTTTTGTTTCTAAATAAATCGGCTCTACACCCTTACTTACTTTATAAACAGATGCGTCCTTTCCTGATTTACCTGTCGTTTTTAATAGTTTTTCAAACCATGAATTACCTTCTTCTAAGTTTAAACCATTGTAAAACACTACATCAGCATCCTTCATTCGCATCACATCTTTGGGTAGCGGATCATATTCATGAGGATCAGCCCCGATTGGAACAAGACTATGAATCTCAACTTTATCTCCACCAATTTGCTTCACCATATCATATATAATTGAGTATGTAGTTACAACTTTTAATTTTCCACTCCCCTCTCCCTTCCCATTTGTGTTACTAGAACATGCAGTTAATCCAAATGCGAAAATACAAAGTATCGAAAAGAAAACATTTTTCAATTTCATCTTTATCCTCCAATCCATTATGACAACTCTGCTCTATTTTTTCTCATTTTGATAGCTCTCCAAAACAAACCTTGTGACGGTGAGAAAAAGAATGCTAATCCGAATAAGAAGGTTGCAACAAGAACAATCGCTGCACCTGAAGCAAGATTATAAGAGAAACTAAAATATAACCCTACTACAGATGAAAATGCACCAATACCCGTAGCCAAATAAATCATAATCCATAAACGGTTTGTTAATAAATACGCTGTAGCTGCTGGTGTGATTAACATAGAAACAACCAGAATAATCCCTACAGTTTGAAGTGAAGCAACTGTAACCATCGTAAGAAGAACCATTAATCCATAATGTATGAGCTTGTTTGGCAATCCATAACTTTGTGCCATTATCGGGTCAAAAGTAGATACCAGTAGTTCTTTATAAAATAGAATCACAAGACCGATAATGATAATTCCAATAACAAGTGTCATCCACATATCTGAAGAACGAACTGCTAAGACATTTCCAAATAAAATGTGGTACAAATCCGAACTACTCTTCATAAAGGTTATTAAGATAATCCCTATAGCAAATACAGATGTAAACATAATCCCAATTGCCATATCCTGTTTAATACGACTATTTTGGCTTACAAATCCAATTCCTACCGCAGTAATGACCCCTGTGAAAACCGCACCTATGAAGTAGTCCATTCCAAACATATAAGAAAGTGCTACTCCTGGAAGGACGGCATGTGAAATGGCATCCCCCATCAATGCCATACCTCGTAATATAATAAAGCATCCAATTACACCACCAATAATTCCCACCATAACAGAAGTTAATAAAGCTTTCTGAAGAAAACCGTACTGCATGATTGCATCTATAAATTCTACAACCTTCATGATGAGTATACCTCCGGTGACTTATTGAAGAATATTCCTTGATTCACATACGCTTTTGACAGAATAGTCGGCTCTAACACTTGTTGCACTTCTCCGTACTGAATGAAGCGTTTATTCAATAATAGTAATTTATCAAAATAGGATTCTGCTTTACTTAAATCATGATGTACAACAACAATTGTTTTTCCTTTTTTACGTAATTCTCTAAGAATTTTAATAATTGTCTCTTCACTTGTTACATCAATTCCAACAAATGGCTCATCTAAGAAAAATACCTCAGCCTTTTGTGCTAATGCTCTTGCCAAAAAGACACGTTGTTGTTGTCCACCTGACAGCTCACCAATTTGGCGATTTTTAAACTCTTCCATTCCAACTTTTTTTAAGCACTCAAATGCCCACTCTCGATGCTCTTTCTTCGGTCTTTTCATCATGCCTAAAGATGGATACGTCCCGATTAACACGACATCTAAAACGGTAATCGGGAAATCCCAATCTATATCACTTCTTTGTGGTACATACGCAACACGCTTTCTAGCGCTTCGAATATCCTCTCCAAGAATTCGAACATATCCCTTATCATTTGGGATTAAATCTAAAACAGCTTTCATTAAAGTAGACTTTCCCGCTCCGTTTGGGCCAATAATTCCAACAAGCTTTCCCTTTTCAATATCAAAAGAAACATTCTCAACCACTTGATTCCCTTGATACGATACAAACAAATCTTTTACAACTACAGCTCCAGCCATTTTTTTATGTATTCCCCTTCCTCTTTCGCACAGGTAAATATTTTGCACGAGGGCAAACTTTAGACAAAAATACATTTTGCTATAAATATAAAATGTATCTTGATTTTATTTTCCTTAAGGAAACTTTTTTGCTTAAATCAAATTATATAGAATTGACGCAAGTTTGTAAACATAATAACTAGCAAGCTGAGATTCCGAATCACTATGAAAGAGAATCCTCCTTTTCTCTTTATAAGCATGTTTGACTTGCTAAAAGAATGCGGAATGAAATGACCTGTTTACCTTTATGAAAGCAGTTCTTGTAAATGCTTAACATGAGCTTGGACAATATGCGGAGAAAAGAGAATACATACTTAGAAAAAAGAATGCGCAATGAAGTTGTTTTTTAGCCATTGTGATTTCCTCCTTTCACTTATTTTCTCAGTATAAAAACATTTTTACACGAGGATAAATAGTGTATAAATTCCTTTAACAAAAGAAAAAAGACGAGTTGTTTCTTCATGGCATTTCAATAGATACTATAGCATGAACGAATGATGTTTGATTCCAATCCCCTTCTCCTTCTGTAATGGAGAATACGTTCTCAAGGTTTTTTGAAGGAAAAGGGCGAGCGATGTACAAGCACATTCAAATTTTCTAACAAAAATTTAAAAAACAGATAAGGGAGAGATGAAACAATGGCATTAGGAACTTTAAAAGGAATTGTTCTTATGAGCGCATTAGTTGGGTCATCTATTGCGGGAACAGCTACTGTGCTGAAATGGACTGGTGATGAAAAATTAAAACAAATGCAACTAGCAATGGAACAAGCAAAACAAGAGGTTGTTAAGGCGAATCAAAAGTTAAAAACTGTTTTTGACAAATTTACTACGTTGAAAACCGAAGCGGATAAGAAATTAAACGATGCAAATACAACTATCGAGGATAAATTAGAGTATATCAATTGGTTAGATACGGAATTGACAGCCATCGAAGACGCGATTAAGGGCTTTGAGACAACATTTGAGGAAAAAGATCAAATCATAGAAGAGTTAAAGCAACTAAAAGATTTGGATCAAACTAAAAAAAACGAATTACAAAAACAAATTGAGAATTTACGGAAGAACTTAGAGGACAAGGGCATTTTAACGGAAAAACAAAAAGATAGAATTGAAAAGTTAAAAGAATTACTTAAAAAAGAGCAAGATCAGATTACAACAGGGGATATCGACAAAGTGACGCAGATTATGGAAGAAATCGACAAAGAACAGAAGGAAGATCTGCTAGTAAAGCCGGAAGACAAAAAGGAAATCGATAGCCTTTTTGAGAAAGTGAAAAAGGATACGAAGGATATAACTAGCCAAAAAGAACTAGAAGAGAAAATTACGAAAATAGTAGGAAATGACAAGACAGGAGATGTCACTGCCTTAATGAAGGAAATTACAGATGAGAGCCTCAAAGAACCAACAGACCTTTTAGAAAAAATTCGAGGGCTTCTAGAAAAGGATGGAACAAGCGGACAGGACAAAAATTCAATTCAGCAAATTAAAAATGAGATTACCACATTACGTCAGAGCTTGACGGAAGCAAATGTGAATACGGAAGCGGCTGCAAAAGACATCGCTGATAAATTAAAAGAGGTGCTGGATAACGTGCAGCAAGCAATCCAAGAGAATGCGATAAAAGACTTAGATCCATCATTACCTGAAATTATAGATAGCGAAAATAAGAGTAAGCGTCGTCAGGGAACACCAAACCAATAAAAAAACAAAATAGAGTGGATATTTTTTAAGTAGGAGGAAATGATGTGCTTCTTCATCACCTTCTTCTCTCACACCTTTCTTTCATTTGTAAAGGATGAGAGAAGAAGGAATTTGGAATTTTATTTGATAGTGAAAAATATGGCATTTTGTAAAGTCGTCACTTGAATGAATACATCTAGGTGAGGAGGAATATATGTTTGTTGTTGAAAAAAATAATGCTGGGCATATTGGCCACGAGCCTAATTACAGGATGGACAGGAGATACACATTTAAATAAGCTGAAAGAGGATGTAACCAAAATCCAAACAAATGTGCCGAAATTTGTCAATACCTTCGATACTTTAAAGAAAAAATTTGATGAATTCGCACAGAATGCGAATAACAAAATTGGACAAGCCAATCAAATCATTGAAGATAAGGTACAATACATTAATTGGTTA
This sequence comes from Bacillus cereus group sp. BfR-BA-01360, assembly GCF_022663595.1. Classification (NCBI taxonomy): domain Bacteria; kingdom Bacillati; phylum Bacillota; class Bacilli; order Caryophanales; family Bacillaceae; genus Bacillus; species Bacillus cereus group sp. BfR-BA-01360. Next base: position 90,426 of record NZ_JAKUFV010000012.1, on the reverse strand, counting down.
CATGAAAAGTTAGATCAAGCTGCCCAAGAAAACAATCAGGAGAAGCAACGGGTTAAAACTCTGCAAGAGGACTCAGATAAGCTGAAACAGCAACTGAAGAGCACAGAGGATAAGTTGAAGGAATACAAAAAACAAATTGACACATTACTACTAGAGCAAGAGCTTGTTAATTTATACGAAAATGGGAGCCTTAGAGAAAGCGTGGATCAAGACACGTTAGATCGGCTACGGGATAAAATTAATCAATTCGGAACAGAACAGAAAGCACAGTTACTAAAAAAGTGGGAACAGGCACAAGTATCTTTCTTGAAAAACCTGATTCAAAAAGTGGAGTACATTGATGGTATATTATACATTACTTTTAAAAACGATGATTACCTAAATTATGGGATTTATTTATACCGAAACGGTAAATATCACGGCTCCATAAAATTTGACCCTACGTATGGCTGGATCTCAAAAGACAAGAACGTACAGATCAACGAATCGACGCGGACGTTCTCATCTTGTAGGTTAACGATGACCAAGTGTGAGCAGATGATATCCCCTACGGATGATTACCATATCGAAGTTGCCAGACTTTATTGGGATGATACGAGAATTGTTTATAGGGAAAATTATATAGTTTATAGGAAGGGAGATTCACTAAATTCAACACAAAAAAAAGATGAAAAAGACCAGTCGGAATTTCAAATAGATCAGTTGCAAGGAGGGCCAGAAAGTCTGAAACAGCAACTGGAAACGAAAGACGAGCAGATTCAGAAGCTAGAACAAGAAAAGCAAAAGTTAGAAACCCAAATGAATCAGTTGCAAGGAGGGCCAGAAAGTCTGAAACAGCAACTGGAAACGAAAGACGAGCAGATTCAGAAGCTAGAACAAGAAAAGCAAAAGTTAGAAACCCAAATGGATCAGTTGCAAAGGGAGCCAGAAAATCTGAAACAGCAACTGGAAATGAAAGACGAGCAGATTCAGAAGCTAGAACAAGAAAAGCAGAAGTTAGAAACCCAAATGAATCAGTTGCAAGGAGGGCCTGAAAATCTGAAACAGCAACTGGAGAGGAAAGACAAGCAGATTCAGGAGCTAATGACGGCCAAAGCAACATGGGAAAAAGAAAAAACAGAATTGGAAAAGAAGTTAAAAGCTGCTGAAGACAAAATGGAGCGGCAAACAGAGTCTGACGCAAAAAATACATCCACTTGAAAGAGGTATATAGATTTCTAATGATGAATGAACTTTACTTGATTTTGGACAGATTGGTTCGGTAAAGTAAGGTGTCCTTTTTTCATCATATGTATCGCTTTAGAAAGAATGGATTCATTTCTTTCTAAAGCGATGATTTTGTTTTACTATGTTACTCAAGTGCTTTTGTTGTGTAAGTCGAAATCGCCTCCAAGGGGCTGTTCCAAAAGCTCCTTTTATAACTCACCCCCCACGGGGAAAATGTATTTTCTCCGTGGGGGGTGTTGTGTTTTCGATTATCTTTCGCTTGATATAGATTTGCGCTCCTTCATCAGACCAAAGACTTTGTTTTGCTTTTACTTCTTCATACGGTTCTGATGCAAAAAATCTGTCAAACATCGATTTAAAGCTTTAAGAAATAAGGCAGTGTAATGCTGAATGTTCAGCATAGTACACTGCCTTTTCCCATCTAATATAATATTGTTAGATGTATGATGTTTCCAATAAAACATACCAAAGCTTTTTGTTGGGGGTAATGAAGATGTTTGCATCCTATTTAATGCAAGTTTTATGAATACTACCTGCATATAAAATGATTATAATATGCGTTTCTTATTTTTTATACATTCTATTTTTACCTTTACAAAGGTAAAAATAGAAGCACAACTGGTTTTGTAATCGTTCGTCTTACTCCATTAAAGTTTTTACAGCATGATAGGGTTGGTTAACGCCTACTGAACGCCGTACACTTAGATCCGAACGAGTTTTACACAGCATTCCTTTTTCTACAAGTTGTTGAACTGGAGAGAAAGTTGCTTCTGCTGTAAACCTTCCTGTGAGCCATGATGTTTTGTTAACAATTGTTCATCAAACAAATATATAATTAAGATGTAGCTATTACTCTCTAAACTATTATTGTTTTGCAAATATTCCTATTTCATAAAAATCTCGTTCTTGAAGTATCGGTGATACATAAACAATAGAGTTCCAATTCGTTTCTAAGGGTATAGTAGTAATAATAAAATCAATATCTAGATTTTCCATATTCCCCTGAAAAATCTTTGCATTTCCTTCTACAAATTCTAATTGATTACCATAACGTTTATTAATACAACTCTTCATATATTCTTCCCAACTCTTACCTTCACCTGTAATAAGCAATACTTTTTTTTTGTGTAGGTTATGTTGTTTTCCTGTCGCTATAATACGCATAGTCACCTTTGCAAATTCTTCGTCAGGAATATCTGTTAATCCCATTTCTTTCCCCCATTTCGTATATGCTCGTTTTACTAAATCAAACGTTTCTGGATAATGTTTCTTTATGTACTTACACGTATCTTTTTCTGGCGCTTTTATTCTAGGTAGAAATTTCAGTATATGATAGGTCTGCCTACAATACTCAACTATCCCATAGACAAAATCATCACTATTGGCTAGTTCTATTTTTAGTTCTTGTTCCAAGAGACGAATGAAATCGTTTACACATTTATAGAATATTGTTTTTCCTTCTTTATACAATAGTAGTTCTTCTTGTTTCAAGGTATTCCCACTATTATTTATATATCTCGATAACTTAACAACTATAACCAACAATACTTGCTCTTCTATATTTAGAGGTCTATTTTTGTTCACCTTGATTATATTTTTATCCTCAAATATTTTTTTATAATGTATGGATTCTACTGTGTGTTTAACAATCCATTCACTAAACTTTACTTTATGTCCTTGTTTTATTCGTTTAAAAAGAATTGTTATAATAAAGGCTAATCTTCTTTTATCATTAGAATAAAATATAATATCTAATTTTTTTTCAATATCATGTACGTAATCCATCAATACTTCTTCTTTATATTCTGTAAAGGGCCATTCTGTATCGGGAAAAGCTTCCAAGTAACGCTCAGAAAACATGAATATAATTTGAAATTCATCCCCTGAAATCCTTAATGGCTTTTTTTCTAAACATAAACCGAATTTTTCAATATACCTACTGACTCTTTTTAGTACATCATTAGTCGAGGTAACAGGGAGATATAGTCTATCAGCTAAAGAGGTCACTGTATTGGCACGTCCCTCTAATAATTGTTGAAGTGCTAAAAACGTTAATGATTTCTTCAGGAGATTAGAAGTTGCTTCAGTAATTGATTGATTCTGGGATAAAGATAATTTTACACCTTTCCCTTTTTTGGAACATATGACTATATTTTTGGGTAATAAATCATTAATAATTGATATATCTTTTCGAATGGTTTTATTTGAACAGTGTAGTTTACTTCCCAATTCCGCCAGCGTAAACCATCGCTTTTCCTCAACAAGAATATTTAAGAGATTAATTTTACGTTTAATATCTTTTTCCATGATTATCTCCTTTTACTATTAATCGAGTCTAATCTTTCATGAACTTTTTTGTTAATCATTTATAAACTTGTTTAAATCATTACATATATTTAAATTTAATAACTTAAATATATTAAGCAAATATAGCTGCAATGTTAGCGGCTGTTATGGGTCTTCCTCTCCTCTCTCTGCAGATGTTATAATAAGAGAACGTAACTCTTTGTTAGCACTTGCAAACAAGACACTAGACAGAATATTCCGACACTCCTCCCTGAAAATCCAGGAGTTTGATTCTTCACAAACAGCAGGATATAAAATTTTTTATCGCATCATTGGAAATCTCACCCTCCTTTTTTTATAAGCGGGAATATTTCACTATTCATTAGGTTTGTCTTTATATTTAATTGTTTAAAGCTAGCTAGCCAACCTAAATTTCATACACATGATACGAATTCATATCCAAATACATAATACTAAATACCCCCCCTACATTTTTTCAATATTTTTCTCTTGTTACAGGAATTTTTCACAACGATAAAAATCAATATTTAATATATACTTAGAAAAGCGAACACCATCGATTATTCATAATCATTTGACAGGAATGCAATTTGTATCGTTGAAAGAAAATACTCATACAGGAACATCTACAGGTAAGGTTATACGCTATACATGATGTGTGTTGTCGCTACGTGCAGTATTTCTCAAAACATTTCCGCCAGGTGATGGTTATGTAGAGCTTCTACAAGAAGAAGGAAAGACAAATCATGTCTGAATTTCAGAATCTTCCAAAATTCAGACATTACTATGAGGAAACAATCATTGATGTGGTACTTCAACAAACGGTTACATATAAACGAACAGAAGTAGAATTTATATAAAGTGAAACTTTAATCAGTGGGGGTTTTCTTCATCCCCCACTGATTATGAGCCCTCACCAATCGGGCTGTTACGGGCAGCCCTACTCCCACCTATCTTCCTTGCTACTCTTTGAACCTTGAGGTGGGAGTCTTACTGCCCTAAAATAGCGGGATAAAATCTCCTATAGCAGTAAAGACTTTCATTTATGTTGCAATCTCATCCAATGATACCTAACTTTCTATGCAGTTCGTACTCCTCAGACTAGAGATTTTCCGCCGACTTCCTTCACGATTCAGGAGTTGAACTCCAGAAAATGTGCACATGCTGAGCGCACCAAAAAAAGCAATGAGCCTACACCCATTGCTTTTCTTACTAATTAAAGCATAACCCCAACGATAACCGCTGATAAGATACTTACTAATGTTGCACCGTATACAAGTTTTAATCCGAATGATGATACAACGTTCGCTTGTTTTCCATCAATACTTTTCGTCGCCCCAGCGATAATTCCGATAGATGAGAAGTTCGCAAATGATACGAGGAAGATTGATAAAATCCCTACTGTTCGATCCGATAAATCACCGGCCACTTTTCCAAGGTCAAGCATTGCCACGAATTCGTTCGTTACTAATTTTGTTGCCATAATTTGTCCCGCTGTTAGCATCTCTGATGTTGGAATACCCATAATAAATGCTAATGGTGAGAAGATATACCCTAAAATGCTTTGGAATGTGATTCCGAAAATTGAATCGAATACACCGTTAATTGCTGTAATTAATGCTACGAAACCGATTAACATCGCCGCCACTGTTACAGCGATAGAGAAACCAAGCATAATATATTCGCCTAACATTTCAAAGAATGTTTGTTTCTTATCTTCTTGTAATTCTAAAATATCGTCCTCTTCTTTTACATCATATGGATTAATAATATGAACGATAATGAATCCACTAAATAAGTTTAATACAAGTGCTGTGACTACATATTTCGGCTCAATCATTTTCATATAAGAACCAACAATTGACATTGATACTGTTGACATAGAAGATGCACAAAGTGTATATAAACGATTTTTCGGTAATTTACTTAATTGATCTTTTACTGTAATAAACACTTCACCTTGACCAACGATTGCAGCTGCTACTGCATTATAGGATTCTAGTTTTCCTAAACCATTAATCTTACTTAATACGAAACCGACTGCACGAATGATAATTGGTAAAATTTTAATATGCTGCAAAATTCCAATTAATACAGCTAAGAAAATAATTGGTAATAGTACTGTTAAAAAGAATGGTGCTTGTCCATCATTTGCTAGACCACCAAATACAAAATTAACCCCTTCTTCCGCATATTTTAATATCGCGCCGAAACCATCTGCAATTCCTTTTACTAACACATATCCTATTTTTGTATTTAGTAAGAAATAGGATAACGCTAATTGAATGACAAGCATAATTGCAATTGGTTTATATTTAATTTTCTTACGATCTGAACTTACAAGAAAAGCTAGTACAAATACTACCAGTAAACCAATTAGAAACATTACTAGTTTCATATGTGAATCCCCACTTCCCATGTGTTATCGGTTGTCCAACGAATGACGAATGACGTCTGACTACTAATGTTTAAAAAGAAAAATCCTTACAATCAGTAAGCGTTTACATAAATTGCAATTTACAAATGGCGGTCTCTTCTTCCCTACCTTATTCAAAGTCTGAAATGGATACCACCTACAATACAAATTGTAAGCGTTATCTAACAGAAATGCAACATAATTTTTCCCTTATAAACAAAAGCAGTGAGTTTACGCTCACTGCTTTTAACTTTTATAACATTACGCCAACAATAATCGCTGATAAAACACTCACTAAAGTTGCGCCATATACAAGGCGTAATCCGAACGACGACACAACATTTGATTGATTTTCGTCAATTCCTTTCGTTGCTCCTGCGATAATGCCAATAGATGAAAAGTTCGCAAAAGATACAAGGAATACCGAAAGAATACCGACTGTGCGAGCAGATAATTCCCCTCCCACTTTGCCAAGGTCAAGCATCGCGACAAACTCATTTGACACTAATTTTGTTGCCATAATTTGACCCGCTGTTACCACTTCTGATTTCGGAATGCCCATTACAAATGCAAGAGGAGAGAAAATATATCCTAAAATAGCTTGGAATGTCATTCCAAAAATCGCATCGAACAAGCTATTAATGGCTGTAATTAATGCTACGAAACCAAGTAACATTGCCGCTACTGTTACTGCAATTGTAAAGCCAAGCATAATATATTCGCCTAACATTTCAAAGAATGACTGCTTCTTTTTATTTTCTAATTTTAACGTATTTTCTTCTTCTGTAATATCATACGGATTAATAATATGAACGATAATGAATCCACTAAATAAGTTTAATACAAGTGCTGTGACTACATATTTCGGCTCAATCATTTTCATATAAGAACCAACAATTGACATCGATACTGTTGACATAGAAGATGCACAAAGTGTATATAAACGATGCTTTGGAATTTTACTTAATTGATCTTTTACCGTAATAAATACTTCTGCTTGACCAACGATTGCAGCTGCTACTGCATTATAGGATTCTAGTTTTCCTAAACCATTTACTTTACTCAATAGAAAACCAACAGAGCGAATGAACAGTGGTAAAATCTTGAAGTGCTGCAAAATCCCAATTAATACAGCGAAGAATACAATTGGTAATAACGCTGTGAGGAAGAATGTGGTTTCCCCCTTATTCACAAGACCCCCAAATACGAAAACGATTCCAGATTCAGCATATGTGAGCAAGGCGCCAAATCCATCAGAAATTCCTTTTACTAAAATATACCCAATCTGTGTACTTAATAGGAAGTACGATAATGCCAATTGAACCATAAGCATCACCACAATTGGTTTATACTTAATTTTCTTTCGGTCTGTACTTATAAGAAAACCAAGTATAAATACAACGAGTAATCCTACAAGAAACATAACAAACTTCATATATAAAATCCTCCGTTTAAAACTTATTCAACATTTTAGTAAATTATTAAACATTGAATGTCTGACCATACAAAACAATCAATAATCCGAACTTTTATTTTTCACGTAAAATGAATATGATATCAACAAAAACGAATTTATCTCTTATTTATAAAGGCCTTAACCATTCTAACATAAATTTAAATCCACATCCTTATATTTCCGAAAAAAATTACAATGAATATAAAAAAATTATTAATGTTCGTCTTTTATAAAGATATAAAAAAGGTATCAGATTTTCTCTGATACCTCCTTTTTACATAGTTTGTTCTTTTTCTTCTACTTTAGAATCTTCCCAGCACTCTGTATTTTCTAGCCCCGGAATCGAACTTGCATGAAACACTGGGTCTCTTCCTTGTTTCTTTTGTTTTACATAGTCTGATAATGCTGTAAAAGCAAACTTAGATAGAAATACAATTGCCACTAAATTAATAACAGCCATAATCCCCATAAATAGGTCTGCTAAATCCCATACAATTTGAATTGTAGCTACCGAACCAAGTATAACCATACCAAGCACTGCAATTCGGTAAACGATCAATATCCCTTTACTTCCATTTAAGAATTCAATATTTGTTTCACCATAATAGTAATTCCCAACAAGTGAACTAAATGCAAATAAGAAAATTGCAACTGCTACAAAAATAGAGGCCCAAGATCCAATATGTTGACTTAATGCTTGTTGTGTTAATTGGATACCATTTGTATTAGCTAATCCTGATACATCTGATAACAAAATAATAAATGCTGTACAACTACAAATTAGCAATGTATCTGTAAATACCCCTAATGTTTGGATAAACCCTTGTTTGACGGGATGTGTTACATTCGCAGTTGCTGCTGCGTTTGGCGCGCTCCCCATACCAGCTTCATTTGAAAACAATCCACGTTTTACCCCTAGTAAAATAGCCGCTCCAAATCCACCACCAACAACTTCTTTAATCCCAAAAGCATGTAAAATAATTTCTTTAAATAAAGTTGGAATCTCTGTAATATTTGTAATCACTACGAACAAGGCAACTCCTATATAAATAAGCGCCATAACAGGAACAATCATTTCGACAGCGCGAGCAATTCGTTTTACCCCACCAAAAATAATAATTGCTAACAGTCCAGCCATTACAATGCCGACTAATCTACTATCTGTATGAAATGCGCCATCAAATGCTGCTGCCACAGTATTTGACTGTACCGCATTAAAAATCAAACCAAAACTAACTGTGATTAAAATAGAGAAAATAGCACCGAGCCAGCGCTTATTTAGTCCTTTTTCCATATAATACGCCGGTCCCCCGCGGAACGTATTTCCATCTTTCACTTTGTAAATTTGCGCTAATGTACTTTCTACAAAAGCAGATGCACCACCAATTATCGCAATCAGCCACATCCAAAATACAGCCCCAGGTCCCCCAGTTGAAATCGCAATTGCCACACCTGCTAAATTACCTGTACCTACACGAGAAGCTGTACTCATACAAAACGCTTGGAATGACGAAACGCCATTCTTTTCCTTTTGTGCTTTACGTGTTTTCGAACTCGCTCCATCTCCTAGTAAGCGAATCATTTCACCAAAATAGCGAATTTGAACAAAATTAACTCGTAAAGAAAAATAAATGCCAATACTAATTAACATACCTATCATAATATATGTCCAAAGAACATTATTTATATCCGTAATCAATCTCGCTAACATTTCCATCGAATCACTTCCCCCTCTCTTAACAATAAGAAGATTATATTCTAAAAAATTTTAAGAATCAACAAGTTTAGACAAAAAAATGTTAGGTTTTATGACACAATAATATAATTATTCCTAACATAACTTACTCCCTAAACAAACTGGACATCATTATGTTTCCTACAATCGAATTGACAAACAAAATTGTTGTAACTATAATGATTACATCACGTTGATAAAACAACCTGATCATAAAACTATCTATCCACCTTTAGATATATAGCTTTACTACTTATTTTATAAAATTTCGGAGGGATTTCTTATGAAAATTGGAATTATCGGAGCAAGTGGAAAAGCTGGAAGCCGTATTATGAAAGAAGCACTTGATCGCGGCCATGAAGTTACTGCAATTGTACGAAACGCATCAAACATTACAGACAAGAATGTAAAAGTATTAGAAAAATCCGTATTCGATCTTACTTCTAACGACCTTCAAACATTCGATGTAGTTGTGAACGCATTTGGTGCGCCAACTGGTAAAGAGCATCTTCACGTTGATGCCGGAAACGTATTAATTGAGGCCATGAAAGGTGCGCCACATACAAAATTAATTGTTGTCGGCGGTGCTGGTAGTCTATTTATAGACGAAGCAAAAACAACACGAGTATTTGAAACACCAGATTTCCCAGCAGAATATCTTCCAACTGCCCAAAATCAAGGCAAAAACCTAGAAATTTTACAACAAACAAACGACATTACTTGGACATTCATTAGCCCTTCTGCTCTATTCGCATTAGGAAAACGTACTGGTTCTTATAAAACTGGTAAAGATCATCTTCTTGTTAACTCAAAAGGCGATAGCTATGTAAGTTATGAAGATTTTGCTGTAGCAACACTTGATGAAATCGAAAATCCAAAACACGAAAACGAACGCTTCACAGTTGTTTCTGAAGCAGAATAATAAAGGGAATTTTTGAATCAACAGGCACTTTAGCCCCACTAAAGTAAAACTCGCCCCTAAAATCTTGAGGTGGGAGTTTTACTTTTTATTAATATCTTCCACCAAAATCACCATTGTTCTACCACATAACGAATACTCGTTTATCTCTTGTAAGATGTAGATGGTTGATTCGCGATGCTTCATTTTTTTCAGCTCACAGCTACTTCTAAGCTTGATTTTTTCTTACTTCTTTCAAATAGTACAACTGCATTTTGGAGATTGCTGTCTCCTTATGAGCATCCCTTTTTAATTTGAAATCAAAATTCACCAGGCCGTATTTACTTCGAATGAAAATGCGAATTTTTCCGCCCACATTTCCCCTTTGAGGTGGATCAGTTGATTGCGCTTGATAGGTTCCTCTCTTCGCATTCATTTGTTTGAACTGCACATAATCTTTTCTCAATATCTTACTCGCATCAAACGCCCCTTCATTCTTTTTATGTAGCACGCGAACTATCATCAAAAAAAGGGAAAATGAACAAAACTTACTCATTTTTCCCTTTTCTTCTCTATATTCGACTATGTTTTAAATCATTCGAAAATAAAATGTCTGCCCTCGTCCTTTGTCATCACTAAGTTATGGAATCAAATCCATATAGTTACGAATCATTTTTTATGTTAACATAAGTGTATATAGTATATAATAAAAGATATATATTATACACTTGCCGATAAAGGAACTTTTCTATGATGCGGACAAGTTCATAAATAATAGGTAAGACATTATGATTTTAAATTTCTTCAACTGGAATTAGAAATTTAAGGGCATTTATCTCATTTTGTGAAGCTTTGTATAAAGTTTTGCATTTTTTTGCTGTTCTTACCTATATTCGGGATACTTATTCCACAAAATAAGAGTATTGTTATCGTAAAGGAGAATTGGAGATGCCAGAAACTATCACTCAAACAAAGCCTGAACAAGAATCTGTACAAATTTCTGCTAGCCAAGGACAACTAGATGTACTTGACCAGTTATTAAAACCTGAAGTACAACAATCATTAACTACGCTAGTAGAACAGCTTCCAAAATTAACTGAGCTTGTTAACATTTTAACTAAGTCTTATGATTTCGCACAAACTGTTGCAAATGATGAAGTATTAAAAAGCGACACTGTTGGTGCAATCCAAGAGATTGTAGAACCTGTAAAAGATACTGTGAAAACAATAGCAGCAACTGCTATTGAAGCAAAAGATCGCGCTGAAGAAAGCAATGAAGTTATCGGTCTTTTTGGTTTATTAAAATTATTAAAAGATCCACAAGCACAAAAAATGTTCCGCTTTGTAAATGCTTATCTTCAAATTAGTGCAGAACGTAATAATAAATAATTTATCTTATAACAACAATTAGTAAAGACGGGGGATATCATACTATGTCAAAACAAATTGTCATCTTAGGCGCTGGTTATGGCGGACTTCTTGCCGCTTTAAATGTACGCAAATATTACAGCAAATCAGAAGCACAAGTTACAGTTATTAACCAATATCCAACACACCAAATCATCACAGAACTACACCGCTTAGCAGCAGGTAATATTTCTGAGCAAGCAATTGCAATGCCACTTACGAAACTTTTCAAAGGAAAAGATATCGATCTTAAAATTGCAACAGTTGAATCTTTCTCAGTGGATAAAAAAGAAGTTAAACTAGTTGGCGGCACTACTTTATCTTATGATGCACTTGTAGTTGCTTTAGGAAGTAAAACCGCTTACTTCGGTATTCCAGGATTAGAAGAAAACAGCATGGTATTAAAATCTGCTGACGATGCAAACAAAATCTTTAAACATGTGGAAGAACGCATTCGTGAATACGCAAAAACAAAAAATGAAGCTGATGCGACAATCTTAATCGGCGGTGGCGGATTAACTGGTGTTGAGCTAGTGGGTGAACTTGCTGATGTTATGCCTAAACTTGCAAAAAGCTACGGCGTAAATCCAAAAGAAGTAAAATTACTTCTTGTTGAAGCAGGTCCAAAAATCCTTCCAGTATTACCAGACGATTTAATCGAACGTGCGACAACTAGCCTAGAAGCACGCGGTGTTACATTCTTAACAGGGCTTCCTGTAACAAATGTTGAAGGCAACACAATCGAATTAAAGGACGGTCAAAAAATCGTTGCGAACACATTCGTTTGGACAGGTGGCGTACAAGGTAACCCATTAATTGGCGAATCTGGTCTTGAAGTAAACCGTGGCCGTGCAACTGTTGACGACTACTTACAATCTACTTCTCATAAAAATGTATTCGTTGCTGGAGACAGCGCTGTTGTATTCGGCCCAGAAGGTCGCCCATATCCACCAACTGCACAAATCGCTTGGCAAATGGGTGAACTAATTGGATACAACTTATACGCAGCATTAGAAGGCAAAGCTCTTGAAGAGTTTAAACCAGTAAACTCTGGTACACTTGCAAGCCTAGGACGTAAAGATGCTGTTGCTATTATTGGTGCAAGCTCAACTCCACTTAAAGGCTTACCTGCATCATTAATGAAAGAAGCAAGTAACGTTCGTTACTTATCACACATTAAAGGATTATTCAGCTTAGCTTACTAATCCGTATCGAAGCCTAAATCATACATCTCATGATTTAGGCTTTTTTGTATACATAGCTTTATTCGTCATGAAAATATAATAATCCTCCAAAATTGTTCTAATATACTGATTTTTTCATCAAAATTGTGTATAAAAATAGAAGCAAGGATTATTCCTCGCTCCTACTTTTCCTTTCAATACTTTTGCTCATTTCAAATAAACTGAAACTTTAATCAGTGGGGGGGTTCTTCATCTCCCACTGATTATGAGCCCTCACCAATCGTGCTGTTACGAACAGCATTACTCCCACCTATCTTCCTTGCTATTCTTTGAAGCTTAAGGTGAGAGTCTTACTGCCCTAAAATAGCGGAATAAAGATGAAACTTCACTATAACATGTATCTATTCAATTGATGAAAGTACATCAATAAGTGAAAAGATAACTGTCGTAACTTCTGGCTTTGCAGTAGTTTTCCATCCCGCGGATGAATCACCGCTGACTATAGCGCCTCACTTTATAAATCTTCCCCAATAATTCTTACTTCTCTTTCTAACTTTACACCAAATTTCTCTTCCACTGTTTTTTGTACAAAATGAATTAAATCGATATAATCTTGTGCTGTTCCATTATCTACATTGACCATAAATCCAGCATGTTTTGTAGAAACCTCTACACCACCGATTCTCTTTCCTTGCAGTCCAGAGTCTTGAATTAATTTTCCTGCAAAGTGATTCGGTGGACGCTTGAAAACACTACCGCATGAAGGATATTCTAGCGGTTGCTTAGACTCTCTTTTATATGTCAGATCGTCCATTTTCGCTTTAATCTCTGCGTAATTACCTTTTTCAAGCTCAAATGTACCTTCCAATATAATGTAATGATTATTAGCAAATGTGCTTTTACGATACCCAAATTCAAAGTCATCTTTTGTAAGAGTTATAAGTTCTCCCGCTTCTGTCATCACAAGTGCCTTTGTTAACACATAGGAGATCTCACCACCATATGCACCAGCATTCATATATAAAGCACCGCCCACAGAACCAGGAATGCCACATGCAAATTCAAGGCCTGTTAAAGAATATTCTAGCGCTGTTCTCGAAACATCAATAATCGCCGCACCGCTTTGTGCTATAATTGATGTTCCTTGCACAGTAATATCCGTTATATGAGTTAAGCTTAATGTAATACCACGGATACCTCCATCTTTTATAATGACATTAGAGCCATTTCCTAAAAATGTAATGGGAATATTGTGCTCGCTTGCATATTTTACAACCTTTTGAATTTCCGTATAACTAGTGGGCATAATAAACACATCCGCCTTGCCTCCGACTTTGATGTGCGTATGATTTTTCAACATTTCATCTTGCTTCACATGATTCTCTGGTAATATTTCACTTAAGTATTTATAAACCTCTTGCATATTCATGATCCGATTCCTCTATTTCTATATTCTTTTTTCCCCGCTTATGACGGGCAATCATATCCCCACTAAAAAGATATGTTAAGAAACAATATAACGTGGTAGATAAGCTATGAACGTCTAATTGGAAATCATACAACAGATAAAAAATCCTACTCATTAAAGCATATTTCCCCAAAAACTACTCTGTGATTATACAAGATTCCAATCTCAGTTTCACACCTTATAAATCTGTTGCTTTATAAGGTGTGCCACTCATATTAAAATATATATTTCTCAATAAAGCAACCCAAATAGGTCAAAACTCCATATATTACAAATTTGTAACTTTAGCGTAATAAAGTTACACCTACATTATTGAGGATTCTCTCCATATATCACCAATTTACCCCACAACAACAGCACATCCACTAGAATGTGCTGTTGTTCTTCATGATTAATTTCCTTCTTTTTCCTTATCAAACCACAATAACTCATCGTCATCAACGTCACCGTTATAGTTAATCAATATCTCTTCTCCTGCTTTTATATCTGTATAAGCATAGAAATCGAATGTATGATTGTCAAAATTGATTTCGTATGTGGCATTCGGACGATACGCATGGTTAAACAGCATACCATATCCTAATAGAATCGCTGAATGATTCACCCCATACTCAAATGCATAATCGGCAAGTAACGTTTTTTCAATAAATATATGTTCTTCGTTTGGATAAGAAATAACTGGTGCTTCATGCAATAGCTCACCTTTTTTTATATCCCGTGTTGCAAATACCCCTCGATTAAATTCCCCACTACTAAGTGCAGATGTCTTAATTTCAATCATATTTTCCACCTATATATTTCTTTCTCTACAGTATTTTCTTACTTTAAGCTTGACAGATACAGACGAGAAAAGCAATTCATTTAAATAAATATTTCTGATTGGTGCCTTTTCCACTCTTGACGAAAAAATCTATACGCACTTATTGGAAATCACCAAAATATTTAGTACACTAGTAAATGGAATGAATACGGCGATGGAGTTCGCCACAACCGCTGCTTAGCTAATGACTCCTACCAGGATACACACTGGTAGGAGTCTATTTTTTTTGAGTAAACTAAGAGAGAGGTGAAGAAAATGGTCTATCTTATTGTTGGATTAGCTGGAATATTAGGTGCTCTTTCACGATATTATTTAGGACTAAGTATTGATGTATTGTGGCACCACCCTTTCCCACTCGCCACATTATTTATTAATTTGATTGGATGCTTTTTATTAAGCTGGATTGCCACTTATATTTCTCGTCTAAATATTTTTCCTTCAGAGGTCGTTACGGGGATTGGAACAGGATTTGTAGGATCTTTTACTACATTTTCTACTTTTGGTGTCGAGACAATGAAATTAATCAACCAATCAGCATGGTCGATTGCTATCGTATATGTACTCTGCAGCATATTCGGTGGACTTTTTATGTCTAGTATGGGATACAAATTAGGAAATATCTTATTTACAAAGCGCGCCGTTATAACGAAAAAGGGGGACTAAACAATGTCAGAATATCATGCATTACTCGTCGCTATCGGTGGCTTCTTCGGTGCGATTACACGCTTTTATATAAGCAATTGGTTTAAGAAAAGAAAGAAAACATCCTTTCCGCTTGCCACATTCTTTATCAATATAACAGGCGCTTTCTTGCTCGGACTCATTGCCGGAAAAGGTATCGATAAAAGTTGGCAATTGCTACTAGGAACAGGCTTCATGGGCGCTTTCACTACATTTTCTACTTTTAAATTAGAATCCATTCAGCTTTTTACAAATAAGAAGTGTGGAACTGGGTTCTTGTACATAGGAGCAACCTATATCAGCGGAATCATACTTGCATGTATCGGAATAAAAATAGGTAGTTTATAAAAATAAAAGGGGTGGTGACAACTACCATCCCTTTTATTTTCTATTCTTTCTTGCGATTCTCTACTTTTTCAAGCAATTGTTCTTTTCTTATTTTAGAACGGTCTATATATTCATCTGAAAACTCTGTAGCGTATGCTCCTCGATACTTCTTAGGAGAGTTCAGCACCTGCTCTTCTTCCTTTAAAACCATTCTCTTCATATAGATATGGAAGAACACTTCTACTATCCCAATCAGAAGTGCTGCCCAAAACGAAGATGCAGTAAGACTCCGAGTTGCATCAATACCTGTAAGAAGATATGCTAATACCCAAATTCCGAAAAAACTTAAACCGAAATCCACAATGGTAGCAACTGTATTTCCATACTTAGATAGAACAAATAAATCTCCAATTAAATAGGCTGCTCCTGTAATGACTAATGAGATAAACAAAACTCTAGGAACTGAAACGTCCCAGAAAATACCTAGTACTATAAGCAATACAGCACTAATTGCCATATACTTAATCAATAAAGCAACAATATGTTTCATTGATTATCCTCCATTTTTAACTTCCATATGGAATCATATTTTTACCCAGTACTAGATTGTGTTGATTTCATAAAAGCATACAGGAAATTGCAACCATCACATTATCTGATTTATTCGGCTCTTTTAGGGCAGTAACAGCCCGGTTGGTGAAATTTTATTTATATCAAGCAAGTCCCTTATTCTTACAACAGTTTGTAGTATAATTTGCTTATTATTTTATGCAATTGGTGTTCCATTTGGCACTAGCTCATCAGGTTTTAAAAGCACAACATCTCCTTCTTCTGGAACACCACCTATTATTAACACCTCTGATTTAAATCCCGCAATTCGTCTTGGTGGAAAGTTCACAACTCCAATGACCTGTCTGCCAATTAACTCTTCCGGCTCATATCTTTTCGTAATTTGGGCTGAAGATTGTTTCATCCCCACTTCTTCTCCAAAATCAACTTTTAATTTTATCGCCGGCTTCCGCGCTTCTGGAAATAGCTCTGCTTCTACAATCGTTCCGATGCGGATATCTAATTTCATAAAGTCTTCAATCGTTGCCATATATGCTCCCTCCAATTTTTGAAATACCTACCTACATTTTAAACAAATGAAATAAAAGATTTTTCACCAAAAATCAGCTATTTTTATCTCTATGTCATATATTCGTTACATCGTCCCTATCACCTTTGCGATATTGACTCGGTGACATCCCCTCATACTTTTGGAACAAGCGAGTTAAAGAAGACTGATGCTCTAACCCAACCTGTATGGCAATATGCATAATGGATAAATTTGTATTTCGCAATAATTCTTTTGCTTTATTAAGGCGAACTTCCTGTATGTATACCGATGGAGATTTTCCCGTTTCTTTTAGAAACCACTCCGAATAATAAGAACGATTATAGTGCTCAAGCGCCGCTAATTGTTGCACAGTTATATTTTTATCATAATGTTCATGAATATATTGAATAGACTTCGGATGTCGCTCCTTGAATAAGCAGCGCGAAATATATGGATAGAGTTCGTTCAAGGAAGATTGTCCTTGTTCTATTTCATGTAAAATGAGATAGCGAATACTTTTCCACTGTTTATCGAACACATGTGAAATCCCTGTCCTTTGCATATTTCCTTCAGGAATCATGAAATGAGGAATATCCAGCACTAAAAATTCATTGCGTACAGCAGAATGAAACGTATGGGTGCATTCTGGAGGGACAAAAAATAACGTCTTCTGGTCAATGAGAAGATTTTGTAACCCAGCTTTTATAGAAAGTTCTCCTTGAAGAGGTAAAATTAACTGAGCATGACTGTGAGCATGTGTATGTTCAATCTCTCTATACGTTCGGCGTTCCGCAACAATCTCTTTACATATTTGCATATGCTCTTCTTCTCCCTTTTCATATTTGGATTTATCATATCAAAAAAAGTAGTGCAAACCAATCGCACGGTCTGCACTACTTTTTAATGTTTTTTCAAATCTCTCAAATTCGATATATATAAAGCGATTATTAAAATAAGAATTGATCCAGCATATAATAACGTTTCAAATGGTTCTTCATGAGAAACAATAATTAAGCGAATAAGTGCTGTAATTCCTATATAAATAAAATAACGTAACGGGAAATGATAATTTGATTTAAAATACTTAATAATCAACGCAATGAACTCGAAATATAAAAAGTACACAATAATGCTTTCAACAAGCTTATACGATGTAAATTTTTCGGCTGAAAATATGTACTGTATAAACGTAATTGTTTCATTCACTAAAAAGATTGCTAAAACAACGGATAATAATATAATAAGCGCAATGTTTAAAATCCATTGTAAAATACCTGCGATAAAGTGATCGATATTAAATAACTTCATTTCCTTTAAAACTCCTCTTCCTATTCATACTTATATATTATAGTAAAATTATATTCTACGGAAGTTGAAGCTGTATTTCTCGCCTTTTCATTTATACTATCAGCTCTCATTTTCCCCATTATAAATGAAATAGCCAACTCAATTATTTCCTGATACCGAAACTTACGACTGTATCCTTTTCCGAATCATAGCGATAACTAATAAAATAACTGGTATTACAATTTGGAGTGGAATATGTAGAAAGATCGGGACCTTCTTTATTCCAATTTCTTCATGCTCCATGTAATTAGTCGCAATCATAATTGATAACAGAACTACTACTGCACCAAACACAACAACTATAGAACGATAGCTTTTCAATCTAAACAATTGGGCAGTTCCTACTGCGGCACCATATAGAAACGATCCCACCTTAAAAAATCCGCCGATCATCATCGTTATAATGATAGCTGCATCAATTCGTTCAATCAGATTTCCAATAGATGCCATCCTCACGATTGTAAGCAGTGGATATGTTTTCATCTTAACTAAATTGGGGCCTATGACGGAAAGAATACTGATTGTATTTACAGTTAATAGAATTCCCGCTACAAGAACCACTACCATCCCTAATTTCTTCACCTTTCTCGAATCATGTAATGCCGGCCAAAACATCATAAACAATACCATTTCACCGAATGGAAATGTGATGACAAGAGGAAAGGCTGCCTCCCATACTGGCCCGAACCCTTTTTCTAGTACAGGTGCGAGCTGTTCTATATCAACAACTTGAGAGCTGTATACAATAGCCCATGTTAATATCGCAACAAGGAACAAAAAAGGAAAGAATATCTCCCCCATACGTCCGAATACTTCAATTCCACCATGTAAACAATACACAATGACAAGCATAAAACTACCGATAACGATAATAAGAGGAGTTTTCGGCAGAAAAGTTCCCGTTATAAGTTCACCAAAATCTCTCAATACTCGTGCGGCTATATAAATAAAATAAAAAATGTAGATTACATTCAAAGGGTAACCGATAAGTTTGCCCACAATTTTAGGAATCATTTGTGTAAGTGTATCTCCCGAGTAATACTCAAATAATTTTGTATATATCCACATTAAAACGAAACCACAGAACATACCGACTAGAATGACTAACCAGGCATCTTGTTTCGCGTCTACCCCTAATCCATAAATTACTGTACTCCCCACTTCGAAAGCCATCATAATATAAAAAAGTTGCATAATTCCTATTTTTTCCCGCATCATGTCTTTTTCTCCTTTGTCTAAGGAACATACGATATTATTCTTTCACTGTGTAAGACCTCTTTTTTCTAATAAAAGTGATAAGTAACAGCACTGTCGGCATAAGCGTCATCATACACGGTATATAAAAAGGAGAGATGTTTCCTAAAAATCGAGTCATTTCCTGTCCACTAGAAAATGCCCATACACCAATTAGTATTACAAAAAAACCAAGTGGAAACACAATGGGACGGTAGTCAGACAGATGAAGCCATTGCGCAGTCCCTAGAACAAGTACATAATAAAATACGGAAATTTTGATGAACGCCCCCAACACCCAAAGAGTAATCACAATTGACTCAAGATGTTCAAAAAAAGTAGCAACACTAATGTATCGAAAAGCAGTAAACACTGGATATATATGACTAATTACTGTTCCTCCAAACAGCAAAACTCCAATTATATTAGCATAAAGCAGAATGAACATTGCGACAAACACCGAGATTATCCCCCACTTTCTCCCTTTTTCACAATCTGTTACAAAAGGAAGTAGCATAGAGATAAGAGACACTTCACTAAACCAAGCCTGTGGCACAGTTGAACCAAGGATTGAAGGCAGCACACCATGCTCCATAATTGGAAACATATTCTCTATTTTCAAGTCAGGTATAAGCAGGAAAAAGAGGACAGGTGGAAATAAAAATAGCGGAACGAACAGTTGCGATGCCCTTCCTAATACTTCTATACCACCTCGAACCGCAAACCCACAAATTAGAATCATGCTTCCAATCACTACAATAATCGGAGTCTTAGGTAAAAAAGAACCAATGACGAAATCTGCGTACTCCCTAGTTATTATGCCGCATATATGTAAAATGAAGAACAGATAGACAAGCCCAAGGATTTTTCCTGGAATCCGGCCGACGATATATTTACTATATTGTATAATCGATTTCTCTGGATAACACTTATGCAATTGATATACGACAAATACAGTAAAAAAACCATTGAGAGACGCCCAAATTGGTGAAATCCATATATCGCGCTCTGCGTGCTCACTTGTAATGGCTGGAACAATAAGAACAGCCGTTGCAATGATTGTTGGTATGATGATAAGCGCCATCTGAAACGCAGAAATTTTCCCTTTTTCAACCATTTTCTTGTCTCCTTTTTATCCTACTTTTTCTCAAGCATTTTACCAAGCGGTTTGAAAAGCTTCTCAATCATTTGCGTAGGCCCTAACATGTCCGGAAAAAACAAAAGAAGAATAGCAAGCAGGTACCCTATCGCTGTTAAGGTTATAAAGGCCACCTTCTCCTTTTTCTGATCGTGATTCATTTTTGACCACTCATATAAGGCAATGACAAGCACGCATACTGTTATTCCTACTATTGTTAGCCATTTCATTTTTTTTCGACCTCTTTTTCTTTCACTCCCACTGGTGTAGTAGACAAACCAGGTCGGCGTACACGCGTTTTCATAACAATCTTCACATCCACCTGTGGAAGAAGCTTATCCCAACGATGTTTGACCTTATCCCATTCTTTTGGATATTTGCGGTGAAACGCATCTGCAAAACCAAACGCGTCCACATTCATTTCCTTCTTCACCTGTTTCAATGCTAGGTTCATGTACTGTTTAATGTCTTTTTCTAATTCTTTTTCTACCTTCTTCACAATGTTGGGACTCATAATGTCAAAACGGCTTCCATTTTGTACAATCGTACCTTCTGATTGAACTTTCGCGACGATCTTCCACTTTCCATTCTCAATCGTAGGAAGAAGCTTTGTCTTTTGACGAACTGGATCTAACGAGATAGATTCTCCTTTTTTGGGGGTTATTGTCACCACACTCTCTTGAATTTCATTTCGCAACCATAATATCCCTCTAGTCACCTTCGTATTCATTCGACCGATCATTTTGTCCTTCTTAAAAACAGCCGTGCCAACTACAATAGCCATCGTTTCATCTTTGTTTTTTCGAGATACTGGTGGTAGCTTTTTAATCAAAGGTAGTAGAGCCACTCCTGCCTCACTTATTAACATCTGTTCAAAATCTATCACTGTAACATTTATACCGATATTCAGCTCTGATAGTTTTCGAAGCGCTTCTCCCACGTATGACTCTAAAGGTGGCTGTAACTTTAGAAGATCGATTGCTTCCCCATCACTAACGAACAAATAAGCTCGTTCCCGAGGTTCTGGATGGCGAAGTAAAAAGTCAATTTGCTTATGAATATCCCCTTCTTTAGCAAACTTTTTACTAAATATATATATTTTACAGTGCCCCCAAAAGAGTTTACGTGAAAATTTTGCTTGAAGCTTTGACGCAGCATCCGCCATATTTTCTCCAATCGCAGACCTTACCAAGATCTGAGAGCCTCCACCACTTCCTCCTCCTGCCTCGGACTGTCCTCCTTTCACAGCCCGAGGCACCAAAATTTGAACAGTAAGCCTAATGTTTTTCCCTTTTTCTTTGTCAATGCCAGTCCCCAACACTAGCGCTGTGTCATTCACTTCTCTTCTGTCCCAACAACCAGAAAGTAAGAAACTAGCTAACAAAAAGAGAAGAATGAGAAACACGTTTATGATGTTCCGAGATAAGAGATTCATGCTTGTTCACACCCTTCTCCTCATATCTTTCCTCTATAAATCGTCTCCCTCGCTTGGATTTGGTTTTTGGCTAGGGGGCTGTCGGTATCGATTGAATTCATTAGTTAAATGGGGACGTGTATTCATCTTCCACCACGGAACTCGAATCAAAGTATCTTTCAGCTCATGTGCATTCATCGGAGCGATTGGTGTAAGGTATGGAATATCAAAAGAGCGCAATGCACATAAGTGAATGACAATTGCAATCACCCCAAGCATAACCCCAAGTAATCCTAGGGAGCCGGCAAGAAACATAATTGGAAAGCGTAACATCCGCAACGCAATCCCTTGTGTATAATGCGGTACCATAAAAGAAGAAATGCCTGTAATCGCAACAACGATAATCATCGGAGCGGAAACGAGACCCGCTTGAACAGCAGCTTGCCCAATAACTAGAGCTCCAACAATACTAACAGCTGCTCCTACCTGTTTCGGAAGTCGAACCCCCGCTTCGCGCAGTGCTTCAAACGTAATCTCCATCATTAATGCTTCTATAAGAGCTGGAAAAGGAACTGTTTCCCGCGAAGATGCCATACTAATCAGCAAAGATGTCGGCACCATTTCCTGATGATACGTGAGCACAGCTACATAGATAGAAGGTAAAACAAGAGAAAATATCATAAATACAAACCGCAACAGACGAATAGCTGAACTAATTAAGAAACGTTGGTAATAATCTTCAGGCGATTGAAGTAAAGAAAAGAAACTAATCGGAGCAATTAAGACAAAAGGTGTACCATCCATCAGAATTACTACACGTCCCTCTAAGAGATTCGCAGCAGCTACATCCGGCCGTTCTGTATTAATAAGTTGCGGAAAGGGGGAATAAGGATTATCTTCAATCAATTCCTCGATATAACCACTTTCTAATATGCTATCTATGTCAATGCGCCGCAATCGGTTTTCAACTTCCTCAATTAGTGTTTCATTCGCAAGTCCTTCTATATAAGCAATTACAACCGAAGTATCCGTATAGCGACCGGTTTGTATTAATTTCATCTTGAAATTAGGACTTTTGATTCTTCTGCGAAGTAAGGAGGTGTTAACTGACAATGTTTCCACAAAACCTTCACGCGGTCCTCGTACGACATTCTCAGCTACCGGTTCTTCAATTGAACGCTTTTCCCATTTCGCAAGCCCTAACGCGAGCCCTGACATTTCCTGGTGCACGAGAAGTACAGGGTTTCCGCTGGAGATATTCTCTATACAATCTGTAAATGTCCTGACTTCTTTCGTCTTGGAAAGATGTATCTGTTTTTCTAACACTTCCAGTGGATTAAGCCCGCCCCCCTCCACTTCCGACATAAGTGGAGAAAGCACATGAGTATGAATCTCCTCTACATTAGATAATCCTTCTACATAAATAAGAACTGCTCTCATTTGTCCACGAATCAAAAACATATGAAAAACCACATCAAAACAATCCTGATACATAGAGCGAAGAATCTCTAAATTTTCATCTAGATCCGAAGAAAGTAAAACTTGTTGTTGCTGATCAATCTTTTTTTGATTCTTTTGAAAAAACATGAACAGCTCCTTTCTTTTATTCCATGTTGTATGAAAACTACCCTTATCTTGCGATATATCTAGAAAATCTATCCAATATAATTAAAAAATTCTTCAATTTATTTATGACTCTTTAAATTGACTGACAGAGAATTGAACCACATTATATTTTAAAGGCTGTTAAATCATATTTTCTTCCCTTCTTTTCACCTGTGTACGGAATTTGCATCATGTGCATTAACCTCTTTATAACTGAGCTGGATTCGATGTTTAGAAATTCTTTTAACTCTCTATTTGTAACCGTCGTTCCTAAAAGAAGCGCATAATCTTGCACAGCATATGTATGTGCTTCTATGGAAAAAGCATTGCACTTCGGACAACGCCATCCAGTTCTTACTTTCATCATTACAAAAGACAAACATTCTGAACACTGTATACCTTTTTGTAATTCCTCTTTTGTAATATTATGTTGCTCAAGAAGATTTTGTTGTAATGGGGAATGTTCGATCATAATATGTTCTACTAATTTTTCTAATTTCTTGGCTGATAACTGTTTCTTTACATGTACATTTTCTAACTGCTTAATTTTATTTGGGAGATTTGCACTATGGGTAATATTTTGGAGAAGTTCTGGATTATGAAATGAAGTTTTAATAATTGTACGCGGTGTACTAATCACAATGAGGGACTCAATTGGAAGGTTAGAAATACCATATAAATGAAGCCACTTTCGAAATTGCACTTCTTGTCTTTTTATTTGCAATATCGGGTCTGGAAATCCTTCTGAATGTTGCTCTGATATGCGGATGAGCTGATGAAATTCCGTATCAAAAAACAATGTCCCTGTTATATTTTTAATTTCTAGAAAGAGTATAAAGCGTGAGGATATGATGAGGGTGTCAATTTGAAAAAAATGCTTCTGATCAAAGAGTCTTATATCATGCAAAATATAATACTCCTTATCTGGTAGAAAGCTAAGCGGGTAATCTACCGCTTGTTCTCCTTTATATCCAGCATTCTGTTTCGCAAACTTTTCAGCAATTCTATCTCTTTTTGGGTGATTTGCAGGCAATCTTCTCAATAATGCTTCTAATTGACGCAAATAAATCGGCTTTTTCCGTTCTTTCACAATCATTTTCAGCACCCCTTTAAAATATATCGGCGATTGGGTCCAAAATATCGGCGCAACTTGAAATATATCGGCGATTTAACCCCAGATATCGGCGTTTCGACATGAAATATCGACCACTCGCCAAATTTCGACATGAATTTCTTCCGTAAAATAAAAAAACCACCAAATATGTATTGGTGGAGACGGTGGGAGTCGAACCCACGTCCAAAAGTATTGGCACTTAAGCTTCTACGAGCATAGTCGATATATTAGCATTTCGCAAACTTTTCGGCCTATCGACAGGCTTCCAAGTCGCTAGTCTGATTGTTCTCTTCCTTTGCCCTCAGACGGTGAGCTCCGGCGTAGTCCACTTAGAGTGAGTCCCTTACCCTACCACATGGACGATGGAGGGAGGAACCGCTAAGCTGTATTAAGCAGCTAAAGCGAAGTTGTTTTGTTGTTTGCCAGTTATAGGCTTTGACGTTTTAACGAGGCCGATCCCCTCGACTCGCAACTTAAGCTCAAACTACCCCTGTCGAATCCGTAACGTCCCCATATAAGAAATGGAGCATACGAAGTATATGCGTGATAGCTACAAATGAGCTGTTTTTCAATGTTCACTGGCCTTACATGAATTATTATATCATACGTTCGACATTTTACAAATGTAAATTTCTGTATTACATCTTTTGACGATCACGGAAAGCACGTGCAATTTCACGTTTTGCTTCTTTTTCTTTTAAGTCATGACGCTTATCATATTGTTTCTTACCGCGAGCTAAGCCAAGTGCCATTTTTGCAAATCCATTTTTTAAGTAAATTTTTAGCGGAACAAGTGTATAACCTGTCTCTTTTGTATAGCCAACTAGTTTCTGAATTTCTTTCTTGTGAAGAAGTAATTTTCTTGTGCGAAGCGGATCATGATTGAAGCGATTCCCTTGTTCATATGGACTAATGTGCATATTATGTACCCAAACTTCACCATTATGTACGCGAGCAAAAGCATCTTTTAAGTTAACGCGTCCAGCACGAATGGCCTTAATTTCCGTTCCTTGAAGGACAAGCCCCGCTTCGTATGTTTCGTCGATGAAATAATCATGAAATGCTTTTTTATTTTGTGCAATAACTTTACCGCTACCTTTTGGCATTTTACGTCCCTCCTCTATCTGTACCATTTTAACAAAAGTCATGAAAAAGTGGAAGTGGCTCGCTCGGAATGTGAGAAGAAGCAAAGCCACTGGAGCTAGATTATAAAAAAAATAAAAATGGCTCCGCTTTATTAAAAGCGAAGCCATCCCTTACTTACGCTTTTTCTTTTTCTTCTTGAATCCTGGAACGTTCTCAAAGAATGGCTTTTTCTTTTTGCCACCTTTTTTTCCAGAGTGATCCGCTCTGCCTTTTCCGCGGCTGCCGCGCTCATGT
This sequence comes from Bacillus cereus group sp. BfR-BA-01360, assembly GCF_022663595.1. NCBI lineage: Bacteria > Bacillati > Bacillota > Bacilli > Caryophanales > Bacillaceae > Bacillus > Bacillus cereus group sp. BfR-BA-01360. The sequence goes on along the minus strand of NZ_JAKUFV010000012.1, from coordinate 64,170 downwards.
TTGCGATCTTTTCCGCGCTCGTCACTACCACGGCCACTACGTTTCTTTCTGCCACCTTTTGGTTGTTCAATGACAATTGGACGGTCTTTGAGTTTACGTCTTGGCGTGCCTTTCATACCGACGATTTCAAAATCAATTGCGCGCTCATCTTTATTGACATTAATCACGCGAATTGTAATTTCATCACCGATGCGGAAGACGTTACCTGTGCGCTCACCAATCATCGCAAAGTGCTGTTCATCATAACGGTAGTAATCATCTGTTAAATAACTAACATGAACGAGACCTTCAATTGTGTTTGGAAGCTCTACAAATAAACCAAAGTTCGTTACAGAGCTAATCATACCATCATACTCTTCACCAATCTTATCAAGCATATACTCTGCCTTTTTCAGTTCATCTGTTTCGCGTTCCGCTTCAACAGCGCGGCGTTCCATATTGGACGAATGCTCTGCGATATCTGGTAACTTCTCATGCCACTTTGCTTGTGTTTCATTGTCTATATTGCCATTAATGATATATTCACGAATCAGCCTGTGAACAATCGTATCTGGATAACGACGAATTGGCGAGGTGAAATGTGTATAGAATTCTGTTGATAGACCGAAATGTCCTAAGCTTTCAGCATCATAACGAGCTTGCTTCATCGAGCGAAGCATAACTGTTGAAATAACTGGTTCTTCTGGCTGACCTTGCACCATTTCCAGAATTTGCTGTAAAGCACGAGGATGCACCTCATTGGCACGTCCTTTTACCGCGTATCCGAAGTTTGTAACGAACTCGAAGAAACGTTCTAATTTATCTTCTTTCGGATCTTCATGAATACGGTACATAAACGGTACATTCATCCAGTGAAAATGCTCTGCCACTGTTTCGTTTGCAACAAGCATAAATTCTTCAATGAGCTTTTCAGATATTGAGCGATCGCGCAGCACAACATCTGTCGGCTTTCCTTCTTCATCAACTAATACTTTCGCTTCTTTGAAATCAAAGTCAATAGCGCCGCGTCTCATACGTTTTTCACGTAAAATTTGCGCTAATTCTGCCATCTCTTTAAACATTGGAACAAGTGGCTTATAACGTTCCATTAATTCTTCATCTTCATCTTCCAAAATGCTTCTTACATCAGCATATGTCATGCGTTCTGTCGTCTTGATTACACTTTGGAAAATTTCATGTTTTACAACATCGCCTAAATGGTTAATTTCCATTTCACAAGATAATGTTAAACGATCTACTTTTGGATTTAATGAGCAAATTCCATTTGATAAACGATGCGGAATCATTGGAATTACACGATCTACAAGATAGACACTTGTCGCCCTCTCTGCTGCTTCTACATCAATTGGAGAGCCTTCATGAACATAGTGACTCACATCTGCAATATGAACACCTAGCTTATAATTACCGTTCTCAAGCTTCGTGACTGTAACTGCATCATCTAAATCTTTCGCATCTGCACCATCGATTGTCACAATCATTTGGTCACGCAAATCACGGCGATCCTTTAAATCTTCTTCTGAAATTGTTTCTGGTACACTGTTCGCGTGCTCCATTACTTCTTCTGGAAACGCTAAAGGCAAATGATGTTTATGAATAACCGATAAAATATCTACTCCTGGATCATTTTTATGTCCTAAAATTTGAATGACTTCGCCCTCTGCACTTAAACGATTTTGCGGATAGCTAGTAATTTTCACAACTACTTTATGACCTTCAACAGCACCCATAGAGGCGCTTTTCGGGATAAAAATATCGCTTGTCCATCTTTTATTGTCTGGAATAACAAACCCGAAATTTTTTGATTCTGTATATGTACCAACTAATTCTTTCGTTCCGCGCTCCACAATACGAATAATCGTACCTTCTTGACGTGACCCGCTAGATTGTGAGCTAATTCGTGCTAATACTGTGTCTCCATGAAGTGCACCGTTTAATTCTGTCGGCGGAATGAAAAGATCATCGTCTCCCGTTTTCTTCTCTTCTGGAACAACGAATGCAAAGCCACGTGCATGTCCAATTAATTTCCCGCGCACTAAATTCATTTTTTCTGGAAGACCGTAGCGATTACTGCGCGTACGCACAACAAGTCCCGTTTCTTCCATCATAACAAGCGCTTTTACAAAATCTTTAAATCCTGCGGAATCTTCAATTCCAAAGGCAGCCTCTAATTCTTGTATCGTTAGCGGTTTATACGCTTCTTCTTTCATAAATAATAACAACTTATCAATATGTTCTTGAATGATATCTTCCAAGCACAAATACCTCCTTTAAACCCTCATATTGTCTAGTGTATCCGAAAGATGTGGGATATATAAAGTGAAACTTCTACAAACATTCATTTTTCATCCTTTATCTTGCGATTCCTTCTACCTTACAGCCCACATGAAAAAAAGAGGCAACTAGATCTTACCAATCTAGTTGCTCCAAGAAGTTATATACGTCTTCATGTAGCTCATCACGTTGTTTATCCAGCGTAATGACGTGAGTAGAGTCTTCATACCATTTGATCTCTTTTAATGTAGATTCTACACCGTTATAAATAATGTTTGCGCTGTCAGTATTAATCATTTCATCATGGCGCGCTTGTACAACAAATGTTGGTGCATAAATCATATCTACATTATTGCGTACGTCACGAATTAAATCTTGTAATGCCTTTAATGTATTCATTGGTGTCTTTTTAAATTCGAACATCTCTTGTTCAATTTGCTCTGGCGACTTCTGTTCACGTTTTTTATATTCACGCGCATATGCCAATATACCTTGGTACATTGTTTCTTCACTCTTAATATACATTGGCGCACACATTGGTACTACACCTAAAATAGGAACTGTATAAGCAAGCTTTAATGAGAATACACCACCAAGTGACAATCCAACAGCAGCAATCTTCTCATAGCCTTGATCTTTTAAATGCTGATACGCGTTCATTACATCTTTCCACCAGTCTTCAGGACCTGTATGTACAAGCTGTTCTGGTGGCACACCATGGCCTTTATAAATAGGGGCGTGGCAAGTGTATCCTTTTTTCTCTAAGAAACGCCCTAACATACGTACATCAGCTGAGTTTCCCGTGAAACCGTGCAATAATAAAACAGCGCGGTCTCCACCTTCAAATGTAAATGGTTTCGGAGATGCTAATTTCATCATCTTCTTCTCCTCTTTCTCTTCTGTAGTCTAGTCGTATTGTTTCTGTCCTTAGTTTACCATAGTTCTATTTCCATAATCTAATTTGAAACTTTGTTTACATTATTAAGCACAAAAAAAGAAGAACCACTAGCACAACATTGCTAATGCTTCTTCTTTTTTCTTATAAGTTAAAGTACGTAACACCAATTGTTAATCCGAAGAATAATACAGCTAAAACAACTGTAATACGGCTTAATACCGCTTCTATTCCGCGTGCCTTTTGCTTGCCGAATAACTGTTCCGCACCGCCTGAAATTGCACCTGAAAGGCCTGAACTATTACTAGATTGCATAAGTACCATCACAATCATTAAAATCGATACAATAATTAGTAAAACTGATAAAAACGTATGCATCTTAGCGTACCTCCTACAAGATTCAGTTAGTTTAACTGTAGCATAAATTGTACAGAAAAGCGAGAGCCGTTCGCTTGCTCTCGCTTTTCTATATTATACAAGCATCATTGCAAATAAAGGTCCCAGTAAGCACGTTAAAATAGCCGTTAATGTCATTGTTACCGATCCAATAACACCTTCACTCTCATTATTTTTCATCGCTCTCATAACGCCCATAATATGTGAAGCACAGCCAAATCCAATTCCTTTACCAACCGAATTTGTCACACGGCTCCATTTCAATAAAAAAGGCCCTGTAATCGTCCCACTGATTCCAGCAACAACAACGAACGCTGCTGTTAATGATGGCACACCACCAACTTGTTCTGATACGCTCATAGCAACTGGCATTGTTACTGATTTTGGTAAAGAAGATAAAATTAAACTTTTATCTGTTCCCATCAGCGACGCAATAATAAAGTCACTTGCAATCGCAACCGTTGTTCCCACAATAACACCACCAGCAATCGGCACAACATATTTTCGAAGTACATGGCGCTGTTTATAGAGCGGAATTGCAAATGCTACAACACCTGGTCCAAGTAATTTAGAAATCCAGCCCCCGCCACTTTGCATGTATTGTTGATACGGTACATCCAACATCATTAATAAAATAATCATGAGTACTGTTGCGATAATCATTGGAATCGTAAACGGCGTTGGCAATATCTTATAAATCATTTTAGATAATTGATATATGAACACTGTCAGAAGAACCCAACCAATCCCGATTAATATACTACTCATCTTGTCTCTTTTTCCTTTCTAGTCGCAAGATATTGTCCTGTATGTCCTGCGACAATAATAATTAAAAATGTGCTCGCTACAACTGTAATGAAAAGAGAAATTCCTTTGCTCATAAAAAAAGCACCGTAATTCATTAAACCAATCGTTGGTGGAATTAATAAAAACGGCATAATGGCAACGAGTGTTTCGGCTCCTAAATCAAACCATTTCACAGGAAGAACTTTCAAGCCAAGTAAAATAAGCAATAAAAACATCCCAATCAAACTTCCTGGTATTGGAATTTCCAATATTTCTTGTATCCATGTTCCTAACATGTAAAACACATACAGAGCTACGATTTGAACAATAACTTTTGTAAACTTCATGTTCATCATCCCTCATGTCTATACGATCTTTCCTTTTCTAACCTTATCATAGTATAAATTGTAAAAACCTGCAATTTATCGACTTGACAAGGAAAAACACATTTGTTATACGCTTACATCCTTGATATGACTGGATTTTCGATTCAAATTTACGTCAAAAACATTGACCTAAAGATAACTATTTTTATTTTCTGAATTTTAGCATTCGCTATTGCGATAAAACATTATCTCACATTTCATTTACATAAAAAAACAGACCGTGATTTCTCACGGTCTGCTCTTACTTTCTACCATTATTTTTTAAGGTTGTAGAAAGATTTTAAACCATCGTAAACAGCGATTTCGCCTAGTTCGTCTTCGATGCGTAATAATTGGTTGTACTTAGCAATACGGTCAGTACGGCTCATAGAACCAGTTTTGATTTGACCAGCGTTTGTTGCAACTGCGATGTCAGCGATTGTAGCATCTTCAGTTTCACCAGAACGGTGAGATACAACTGCTGTGTAACCAGCACGTTTAGCCATTTCGATTGCTTCGAAAGTTTCAGTTAAAGTACCGATTTGGTTCACTTTAATTAAGATTGAGTTAGAGATACCTTTTTCGATACCTTCAGCAAGTTTCTTCGTATTTGTTACGAATAAGTCGTCACCTACTAATTGAACTTTTTTGCCAAGACGCTCAGTTAATAATTTGTGACCATCCCAGTCGTTTTCGTCTAAACCATCTTCGATAGAGATGATTGGGAAGTCTTTGCAAAGTTCTTCGTAGAAATCAACCATTTCTGCAGAAGTCATGCTGCGACCTTCACCAGAAAGATCATATTTACCAGTTTCTTTGTTGTAGAACTCAGAAGAAGCAACGTCCATTCCTAAGAATACGTCCTCACCAGCTTTGTAACCCGCTTTTTCGATTGCTTCGATAATTACTTCTAATGCTTCGCGGTTAGAACCAAGGTTTGGAGCGAATCCACCTTCGTCACCTACTGCAGTGTTAAGACCTTTGTCATGTAATACAGCTTTTAATGCATGGAATACTTCAGCACCCATACGGATTGATTCTTTGAATGTTGGAGCACCAACTGGTAGAATCATGAATTCTTGGAAGTCCACGTTGTTATCAGCGTGAGAACCACCGTTGATGATGTTCATCATTGGAGTTGGTAATTGTTTTGCATTGAATCCACCAAGGTAACGATATAATGGAAGACCTACGAAATCAGCTGCTGCGTGAGCTACTGCCATAGAAACACCAAGGATCGCGTTTGCACCTAATTTACCTTTGTTTGGAGTGCCATCTAATTCGATCATAGCACGGTCGATACCAGCTTGGTCAGTTACATCGAAACCAACAATTTCTGGAGCGATAATTTCGTTAACGTTTTTAACTGCGTTAAGCACACCTTTACCTAGGTAACGAGATTTGTCACCATCACGTAATTCTACTGCTTCATATTCACCAGTAGATGCACCACTTGGTACTAATGCGCGTCCGAATGCGCCGCCTTCTGTGTAAACTTCTACTTCTACAGTTGGGTTACCACGAGAATCAAGGACTTCGCGAGCATAAACATCAATGATTGTTGACATACTATTTTCTCTCCTTTAAATTACATAAATTATTTAATAATTGTTTTACCTGTCATTTCTTTAGGTTGTTCAACACCTAGAAGTGTTAGCATTGTTGGAGCGATATCTCCTAAAATGCCACCTTCGCGTAATTCTACATCTTTCTTTGTAACGATGAAAGGAACCGGGTTCGTTGTATGAGCTGTCATTGGAGCTCCATCTGGAGTTAACTCTTCATCTGCATTACCATGGTCAGCTGTAATAATTGCTACACCATCTTTTGCAAGAATTGCTTCTACAACTTTTCCTAAACATTCGTCAGTTGCTTCTACTGCTTTAATTGTTGGTTCCATCATCCCAGAATGGCCCACCATATCACAGTTTGCAAAGTTAAGAATAATTACATCATGTTTATCATTTTCGATTTCATTTACTAAAGCGTCGGTTACTTCGTAAATGCTCATTTCAGGTTTCAAATCATATGTTGCAACCTTCGGTGAGTTAATTAAAATACGCTCTTCCCCTGGGAATTCAGCCTCACGACCACCGCTAAAGAAGAATGTAACGTGTGGATACTTTTCAGTTTCCGCGATGCGAAGTTGCTTTAATCCCGCTTGCGACACAACTTCACCTAATGTGTTATCAAGGTTTACTGGTTTGAATGCCACATAACCATTTACAGTTTCACTAAAGTGTGTCATACAAACGAATTCTGGAATGTGAGGTACTTTTTCACCACGATCGAACTCACGGAAGTCTTCGTTTGTAAATACACGTGCAATTTGAATTGCGCGGTCTGGACGGAAATTATAGAAGATGACTGCATCATCATCATTGATTGTTGCAACTGGCGTTTCATCTTCGTTCACAATTACAGACGGCAATACGAACTCATCATAAATACCATTTGCATAAGAATCCTCTACGCACTCATATGCATTTTTGTAAGTAGGACCTTCGCCATACACCATAGCACGGTAACATTTTTCAACGCGATCCCAACGTTTGTCACGGTCCATGGAGTAATAACGACCAGCAATTGTCGCGAATTGTCCTACTCCTGTTTCTTTTATTACTGCATTTGTTGCATCGATATAGCCTTTTGCGGTTTGTGGTCCAACATCGCGACCATCTAAGAATGCATGAATATATACTTTTTCCACGCCTTCTTTTGCTGCTAAGCGAAGAAGAGCAAACATATGGTCAATGTGACTGTGCACCCCACCATCAGAAAGTAAGCCGAATAAATGAAGGGCTGTACCTTTCTCTTTCACATGTTTAATTGCGTTTTGGAATGTTTCATTCTTATCGAATTCTCCTTCACGAATCGCAACGTTCACACGAGTTAAGCTCTGATATACAATGCGGCCAGCACCGATATTTAAGTGCCCAACCTCTGAGTTACCCATTTGACCTTCTGGAAGACCTACCGCTTCACCACAAGCTGTAAGCGTTGTGTGAGGAAACTTGTTCCAGTATCTATCAAAATTAGGTTTCTTAGCTTGTGCTACAGCATTCCCGTAAGTTTCTTCACGCAGTCCGAAACCGTCAAGAATGATTAAAGCTGTTGGCTTTCTCATTTTACCGCCTCCAAAAGACCTAAGAAGGAAGCTGGCTCTAAACTTGCACCGCCAACTAAAGCGCCGTCGATGTCAGGTTGTGCCATGTATTCTTTAATGTTTCCTGGTTTTACGCTACCGCCGTATTGAATACGAACAGCTTCTGCAGCTGCTGGAGAAACAGCTTCTGCAACAACTTTACGGATGTGTGCACATACTTCGTTTGCATCTTCTGCAGAAGAAGATTTTCCTGTACCGATTGCCCAAATTGGCTCATATGCGATAACAGTAGCTTTCACTTGTTCTTCTGTTAAGCCTGCAAGTGCTTTTGTCACTTGGCCTGCTACTAGATCAAATGTTTTTCCGCTTTCACGTTCTTCTAAAGTTTCACCACAGCAAACGATTGGTGTTAAACCATGTTCAAATGCTGCAAGTGTTTTTTTATTTACTGTTTCATCTGTTTCAGCAAACATTTCACGACGTTCAGAGTGACCAAGTACTACGTAGCTCACTTTTAAGTCGCTAAGTGCTACTGGGCTAATCTCACCAGTGAATGCACCATTTTTTTCGAAGTGCATGTTTTGTGCACCTACTTTTAAGTCAGTTCCTTGCGTCGCTGCTACTAAACGCTCTAAGAATAGAGCTGGAGAGCAAACAACTGCATCAACAGCTGAAGCTGCTGGAATTTGACCTTTTACTTCTTCTACGAAGCTAACTGCTTCAGATAGAGTTTTATTCATTTTCCAGTTACCTGCGATAATTGGTTTACGCATGCTTTGCACCGTCCTTTTTTCTTTGGCTGCTAATTATTTGTCATTCAGACAAACTACACCTGGAAGTTCTTTACCTTCCATAAATTCTAATGACGCACCGCCGCCAGTAGAAATGTGGCTCATTTTATCAGCCATGCCGAATTTTTCAACAGCTGCTGCAGAGTCACCACCGCCGATAACAGAGTATGTACCTTCTGCATCTGCTAATGCTTGTCCTACTGCTCTTGTACCGTTAGAGAATGGAGTCATTTCGAATACACCCATTGGTCCATTCCATACAACAAGCTTAGAGTTTTTAATTACATCTGCATAAATTTCACGTGTTTTTGGTCCGATGTCCACACCTTCCCAGTTTGATGGGATAGAGTCGATATCTACAATTTTAGTTGTTGCAGTTTCAGAGAATTCCTCAGTGATTACAACATCAACTGGCATGTAGAAGTTTACACCTTTTTCTTTTGCAAGTGCCATAAACTCTTTTGCTAGTTCAATCTTGTCATCTTCACATAGAGATAGACCAATTTCATGACCTAATGCTTTTACGAATGTGTAAGCAAGACCTCCACCGATGATTAAGTTATCTACTTTATCTAATAGATGACGAATTACACCGATTTTATCTTTTACTTTCGCACCACCGATGATTGCTGTAAATGGACGATCTGGATTAGAAAGTGCTTTTCCAAGTACTTCTAATTCTTTTTCCATTAAGAAACCTGCTACTGCTGGTAGGTAATCTGCAATCCCTGCTGTAGAAGCATGAGCGCGGTGAGCTGCACCGAATGCATCGTTTACGAAGATATCAGCAAGAGCTGCAAATTCTTTCGCAAGTTCTGCATCGTTCTTTTCTTCGCCCGCATAGAAACGAACGTTTTCAAGAACTAAAATGTCGCCTTCGTTCATTGCTGCAACCATTTCTTGTACAGCTGGTCCGAATGCTTCGTCCGCTTTTTTCACGTCTTTACCAAGAAGTTCACCTAAACGAACTGCTACTGGAGTTAAACGCATTTCTTCTACTACTTGACCTTTTGGACGGCCTAAGTGGCTTGCTAAAATAACCTTCGCACCTTGTTCTACTAAATATTGAATAGTAGGAAGAGCTGCACGAATACGAGTCTCGTCTGTAATTTTGCCATCTTTCATAGGTACGTTGAAATCAACGCGGCAAAATACACGTTTACCCTTTAAATCTACGTCACGAATTGATTTTTTGTTCATTGGATTTCCCTCCGACTAGTTAGGATTGACAAAACCCATTCAAAAGCTTATCACATTTGCTTATAAAACGAAAGAAGAGAGAGGGAACAAACCCTCTCCCTCGTTTTGTCATTGATAACTTATAAACTTAAGGATTAAAGACCTTTTTTAGCCATGTAAGCAGCTAGGTCTACAACGCGGTTAGAGTAACCAGTTTCGTTATCGTACCAAGAAAGTACTTTAACCATGTTACCTTCCATAGTCATTGTAGATAATGCATCAATTGTAGAAGAGTTTGTGCATCCGTTATAGTCGATAGATACTAATGGCTCTTCGCTGTAACCTAGAACGCCTTGAAGTTCACCTTCAGAAGCTGCTTTGAATGCTGCGTTTACTTCTTCAACTGTTACTTCTTTTTCAAGTTCAACAACTAAGTCAACAAGAGAAACGTTTGAAGTTGGAACACGTACTGCGCCGCCGTTTAATTTACCTTTAAGTTCTGGTAATACTAATGCTACCGCTTTAGCTGCACCAGTTGTAGTTGGGATCATGCTCATTGCTGCTGCACGTGCACGACGTAAATCTTTGTGTGGTAAGTCTAAGATTTGTTGGTCGTTAGTGTAAGCATGAACTGTTGTCATCATACCGCGTTTGATACCGAATTTTTCGTTAAGAACTTTCGCGAATGGAGCTAAGCAGTTTGTAGTACAAGAAGCGTTTGATACTACGTTGTGGTTAGCTGCATCGTATGCTTCGTGGTTAACACCCATAACGATTGTGATGTCTTCATCAGAAGCTGGAGCAGAGATGATAACTTTTTTAACTGATCCACCTAAGTGTTTTTCAGCGTCTGCTTTTTTAGTGAAACGTCCAGTAGATTCTACTACGATTTCTACTCCGTAGTCGCTCCATGGTAATTGAGCTGGGTCACGTTCAGCGATAACTTTAATTTCTTTACCGTTAACAACGATGCTGTCGCCGTTTACAGATACTTCTGCATTTAAAGAACCGTGAACTGAGTCATATTTTAAAAGGTGAGCTAATGTTTTAGCATCTGTTAAGTCGTTAATTGCAACTACTTCTACCTCAGGGTTGTTAAGAGCTGCACGGAATACGTTACGTCCGATACGTCCAAATCCATTAATACCAATTTTAACTGTCATTTGAATTTCCTCCTTGGGGGATTATATTAAAGGGGGGTACCCTTTGTTAACTGTTTTGCTGCACCTTCATCTGTAATCAAAATTGAAGTGTGCCCTTGTTTAATTACAGCCTGTATCGCTTTTGCTTTTGAAGAACCTCCAGCGACGGCGACAACATGGGATACATGTTGTAAATCTTTTAATTGCATGCCGACTGTTTGTACCTTATGAACGACATTACCTTGTTCATTGAAGTAATAACCGAAAGCTTCGCCAACTGCTTCATTGTCTTTAATTTTTAACCAATCTGCTTCTGAAGTACTTCTGCGACGTGCCATTGTTAACGCATCACCTATTCCATGAATGACGATATTGGAAGAGCGAATCAACTCAAGAACTTCTTTCACGGAAGGTTCCGTTACAATAGATGCATACGCTTCGCTACTCACTTGATCCGGAACATACAATAAGCGATAATTGCTCATCGTATTTTGTGCCATCTTCGCACAAATGGTATTGGCCTCTAACTCGACCCCTTCTCCAATTCCGCCACGCGCTGGGACAAACAGCATATGTAAATCTTTGCAGTCTAGTTGCATCATGTCCGCAACGGCAGCTAGCGTTGTTCCTCCAGCTACAGCAACGATATTATTTGCCTCCAGACGGTCTTTTATACAAGTTACACAAGCACGGCCCATCTCCAGTTTGACCCAAGGTGATTCATCACTATCACCAGGGACAACGAAAACTTCATCCAAGTCTAATGTTTCCTTAAGTTGTTTTTCTAAAACCTTTAACCCGGAAATTTCTTTCATAAAGTCTTCCAAAGCAAGAACCACAGCTGCTCCTTCTTCTGTTAAAGTCATCCCAGAAGAAGCGACGTGAACTAAGTTTTTTTCTTTCAAAACTTGTACTTCACTTCGCAATACTCGTTCTGTCATGCTAAGACTTGCAGATAAATTTCTTCTTCCAATCGGCTGCATGAGACGAATGTGCTGAAGAATTTGCATTCTTGTTTGCATAACCGGTAGCAAATCGGGTAATAATTTTTTCATGTTCTGAATCCATGAGCGCATATCATTTCTCCTCACTACATTGGTTCACTTACCACGTGGTCGCTTTATGTCCCGCAGTGACATTTTGTGTCCCACATGAGTTAAAAAAATAATCCCTGCTACATGTATTATTGTAACAGGAGATAGAAACTTATTCAACTCTTAACTGACTTGTTTATATAGTTTATTATGACATCTCTGTGAATAATACCATATCCTACCTGTTCTCCATCAATTTCTACAACTGGAATCATCATTTGATACTTCTCTAAAATCTCCTCGTTGTCATATATATCTATTTCCTCAAGATGAAAAGAATACACCTTTTGCACTTCATTCAAAACTTGTTTTGCCTTTACACAAAGACCGCAGTCTGTTTTCGTATATAAAATAATCTTCATCTTCTTCACCTATCCAATTGTTTTTCTCAAAGAAGATGCAGGAATGTGCATTTGTTCCCGATATTTCGCGACCGTTCTTCTTGAAATTACAACCTCATGCTCTTCTTCTAACAATTTCGAAATTTTTTGATCTGAAAGTGGCTTTTTCTTATTTTCTTTTTCTATCAGCGTCTGAATCAATTGTTTTACACGTTTTGTCGAGATTGCTTCATCTTCTGTTGTAATGACTGCATTACTAAAGAATGATTTCATCTCAAACAACCCATATGGCGTTTGTACATATTTGTTACGTGTAGCACGACTAATTGTAGATTCATGTACACCTAACTCTTCCGCTACTTCTTTCAAAGAAAGCGGCTTTAAATGTTCCGGTCCTCTCCAAAAGAAATCATGTTGCTTCTTCATGATCATTTCCATCACTTGTAAAAGCGTTTGTTTCCGCTGTTTCAAACTGCGCATAATCCATTGCACATGCTGATACTTCTCAGAAACATAAGAAGCAACTTCACTCTCACTATTATTCAGAAGTGCACTATATTCTGAATGAATTTCAATTCTCGGCATATTTCCTTCATTCATTTGTAAAATAAGCCGTTCTCCCTCTTTTTTCACTGCCATGTCAGGAACGATATATAGTGGCTTTTCAGATGAAAATGCAAGTCCGGGCTTTGGTTGTAATGATGTAATACAATCAACCGCCTCTTGTAATTCTTCATTATTACATTTCAGTAATTGGATTAGTTTTCGCCAATCTTTCCTCACAAAATAAGAAAAATATTCACTTACAATCCTCTCTGCAAGTACACTTCCCTTTTGTAAACGCTTCAATTGGATCACTAGACACTCTTGAATATTCCGCGCTCCTACCCCTGCTGGCTCTAGTGATTGGACAATCTCTACAGAACGTTCAACGACATCGATGGGCACGGTAAGTAGTTCAGCTAATTCTTCATTCGTTTCTTCTAGATACCCATTTTCATCTAGGTTCATAATGATAAAAGAAGCTGTCTTCCGATGCTCTTCATCTATTTTATAATACTGTATTTGATTTAATAAATGTTGCTGAATCGTTTTAGAATCCACACTGTAGATCTCCATTTGATTATCAACTTGCTTGCTCGTACTTTTACTTTTGCTAGAGCTCTTTTTTCTTTCCCTCTCAAAACACCCTAACTCAATAAGGGGATTCTCTAGCGATTGCTCATACAAAAACTCCGATAATTCTTGTACATTGTACTGGAGCATTGTAATCGCTTGCCTCAACTCTTGTGTCATTGCCAAACGTAAGCTTTGTTCTTGTAAAAGACTTGCCTTCAAACTGATCTCCCCCTTGTTTCTATTGTACAATAAGTTTGGTAAAAGGAGAATCCTAACGCAGACACCCATTCCAAAATATTATTAATTTATATGTATTAATGAAACTTATCTCTTACAACTGAAAAATGAATATTATTGAAAGAAACCATTTTATAACCACCTACTAATAGTAAATCTTATTATCAGATATAACAAGATAATTTTAAAAAAGTATTCTCTCCGTATATTCATGCATCCCATATTCTCAAAAATATTTGGCATAAAAAAAGTCCTAACTCACAATTGTAAGTTAGGACTTTTTGACGCGCCCAGAGGGATTCGAACCCCCGGCAGACGTGGTACCGGAAACCAAACGGTAACGATTATGTAAAATCAAGGCTTTACCTTGTATGTAATTTAGAAATGTTTTTTTAGACATGAACATACTAATTTAGATATGCTAAACTATTTCGATTATAAATCGCTTACGTACTTTTTTCAATATCGAAATATACTTAACAACGTAAGCCTTTTTCTTATAATGTAAGCTGGTAAGTATTTGAAGCCTTCCCCTGTCCCACTATAACAGCCAGTAAACCTTTTTCTTTCAGTCCCTTTATTGCCTTTGACGTTGTATTAGATTAAGTCCACTAGTATCAGAAAAAGCCAGTCGATTTCCTATGTTTAAATTATCATCCAAATTTGTAACGGTTTGTTGTATACGTGGTACTGTTACTTCTGTTACTTTTGCAAACTTCGCACCTCTTGCTATCTTTGATACTTTACTTAACCCTTTATCACCCATTAATCCTAATCCTACTTGTGTTAAAGCATAACTCCCCCATTTAGCAGGACTTTCAGCATCTCCATTTATTACATCATTAATAAATGAATCTGACAATGCATTATACATAGTGCTAAGGGTATCAATAGGGGGCAAGGCGGCGTTCCCATGTTCTCCCACGTTTCCCATTTACCAAGTGCCTTAAATCCTTCTATAGTATCTCCAACTGCTTCCCCTGCACCTTCTACAATACCGTCTCGAATTTTTTCGAAAGTAGATTTTTCAAGTAGCTTACCGCACATTGCACCTTCTTCAATTGAATTATCAGTTTGACGTGCCCTCTCTTCTGTAATTGCTTGAATTGAATTCGCCCATTCTATATTCAACCCTTGTGTACTAAATGTACCACTTGCAGGACTACAACCTTTACCACTTTGTACCTCTGCTAAACCTTGTGCGATACTAGCAGCTAGTTGGAGCGCTGTATCATAATTACTACTAGAAGCATAATTAAATTCATATAAATGTTCTAGTTTCTCTTGCAGTTTCCGTTTC
Organism: Bacillus cereus group sp. BfR-BA-01360; assembly: GCF_022663595.1. Classification (NCBI taxonomy): domain Bacteria; kingdom Bacillati; phylum Bacillota; class Bacilli; order Caryophanales; family Bacillaceae; genus Bacillus; species Bacillus cereus group sp. BfR-BA-01360. The sequence continues at coordinate 49,145 of NZ_JAKUFV010000012.1, read as the reverse complement.
ATGACAGCAAAAAGATTTACCACAGCGTCCATGCCCGAAATTGGCATAGTTTGATTGAGTGCTTCTGTACTGGCTATCATTCGGTTAATTTCTCGAATTTGTTCTAATATTTCTTGTTCGATTACATCAGCCTGAGCTACCTGTGATTGAAATTGACTTGGAAAGGCATCATTCTGACGGATTAATTTTTCACATAAGTAAATGATTCCTTGTGCTAAAGGACGAAAGGTTTCTGCGAAAAATGCTTTTGCACTGCTATAAGTTTGTCCTTGTAGAACGGTATCACTTGTAAAAGCATCAATCGACTGAATAACCTGTTCCATACCTTGAATGGTAGCGTTACATACAGCATTCATGCTTTGAGTTTGGCTTTGTACTTCTCCCAAATACATATTTAAACTCATGAATTAATGAATTTTTTCTTTTAAAATACAATTGTTAAATGAATATTGAGAAATACCAGAATTTAATTCTCATTATATTCTATTCCTGCTATTATTTAATGTGAGACTATTCAGAAAAGGAAGGGGTTATATGCATGTTCCAGTGAAGGGGAATGAAAAAACAACAAAACTGCTTAATGACTGGTATCAGTCTATGTTACGACAACAAGTATTGAAAGCAACAAACTTAAAGCGAGAAATTGATGAGTATATCAATATTTTAAAGGAAGAAGAAAATAAGGAACTACAAGACCAAGATTTATTATATTACTCCTTACTAGACTTTAGATATAAGGTATTAACTAATGGTTTAAACATTACAAAAAATAGTTTTGATGAAATTGAAACCCATAGTGCACCCTCTGACGAGTTTCTTTCTTATTACTACCACTTTTTCAAGGCAATACATGCCACATTAACAACAAACTACAATGAAGCTAGTGAACATTATGAGAAGGCTGAAAAATTATTAAAACACGTATCAGATGAAATAGAACATGCTGAATTTTATTATCGCATTTCAGCATTTTATAACTTCACTTATCAACCACTTAAAGTTATTAACTACGCAAATAAAGCATTAGCTATTTTCAATCAACATATGGGATACGAAACTAACGTTGCATTATGCAAAAACCTTTTGGGCGGTGTCTGTATTCACCTTAAACAGTATGAACAAGCTGAAGAATATTTTACATCAGCTATTGATATTTTACAAAAACAGAACGAAGGAACATTGATTTTACGTGTTCGTAACAACATTGGCTGGTTATATGCAAACCAAAACCTTTCTCCATTAGCTATTCGTCATTTATCAGAAGTTGTTGAGAATCTACCGAACCACTACAAAGCTATTTTGTTGTTAGGTCGTGAATATTTCAAATTGGGAGAAACAGAAAAAGCCACCGAACTTGCTGAACAAGGTTCAAATATTTGTAACGAACTAGATGATGAAGTATACAAACACCACTTTGCTATCCTACGAGAAATGAACCGTAACATTTCGACTGAAAAAATTGAGGAAGTAATTCTTGAAGGAATTGCATATTTTGATAAAGAACAATTACATGAATATACGCAAGAATACACAGAAAAACTAGCACTTCGCTTTTTTGAAGAAGAGAATCACTTAAAAGCAAGTAAATACTTCCATCTACACCATCAAGCTAAACAAAAAACATTTGAAAAAGGGGCGTTAAAATAATGAAGAAACTTGGATTAATTGCGTTAGGATTAAGTTGTGTCGGAATTTTATCGTTTGGGGTAAGTAATGATTCGTCGCAAGTGTATGCTTACGGGGATTATCCAGCACCACAAAGACCTGATTTAGCGTTAAACATAGGTGATACACCTGCACCTGCTGATAATAAAGGTGACACACCTGCACCACAAGCTTAATTTTATAATTAATAAAGTAAAGTCATACTACTTGTATGGCTTTTTTCTTTATTTAACCTTATATAGTTTTAAACTACTTTAAATTTCTTTACATCACTTTATTCCACCTACATAACTGTACTTCAAAAATAAAGTCTAATACAGTGTAAGCTTTAAAATTAAATACAAATTTTAGTTAAACCAGCTTGCTTCCCGTAGTAATTCATTCTTTTACGTATATGGTCGTATTTCAATGGTTCGCCAAATGAATTTACAAACACATGCTTTCCTAAACCATCAAAATATTCCTTAGTTTCTGTTACTAACTGGGCTAATTCATTTTGAACCTTCTTAGACATTGGAATTACCCTACTTTTCCGATTCTTGTTTTTTCTACCTGATAATAAAATAACTCCATTATCAAAATCTACATCGCCTACCTCTAACGAATTTACTTCGTTAATACGCAAGCCACATTTAAGCATTACCAGCATAGCAACATAATCCCTATATCCTGCATAAGAAGTTTTATCAATCATTGCAAATAATCGTTTTATTTGATTGTCTGTTAAAGTGTAAATCTTCTGTTCGTCTACTCTTAACTTCCTAACTCATGTCACTAGATTATTTTCACGATTAAAAATTGCCCTAATGGCAGATAAACGAATATTAACCGTTACAGGTGATAACTTTCTTTCATTCAAAAGATGATTTACATATTTCCTCATATCTTCTTTCGTAACATCTGTAATGAATTGTCGTTCGATTATCTGAATAAACTCCGCCCAAAACATTCTATAATCGCTTATAGTACGTTCTCTGTACCCTTCTGACGATAACATAACACGTTCTAACACCTTATTCACAGTGATAGACGGCTTATATGAGAACGATATCTGTATCAACATCACGTCTCTTTCCAACAGCACGCCTTTTGATTCTTTTCACAACAAAAACCCCCTGTACATGATTATTTCTAATCACATGCAAGGGGCTTTCCTAATTTTACTATTAATTTTTAACACGTTATTCACACTATTGAGTGCCACTTACTTAATACTCTAAGCCTTTCCACTTTGGAATAGAATTTGTCACAATAACGTTAAATTATGACATTTACCCAAAATATTTCTTGAAAGAATGCAAGTACAGTAAGCCCTATAATAAAAAATACGCGCCCAGAGGGATTCGAACCCCCGGCAGACGTGGTACCGGAAACCACCGCTCTATCCAGCTGAGCTATGGGCGCATGATAAAACTTTGAAACATCAAAGATTGAAACTCTTTTGTTCTTTACTTGTAGACTAAACAATTTCTCATGAAAGTTTTAGTCCAAGGTGTAAAATCGCACCTCTAATTATACAAGAAGCATTCCCCCATTTCAATAAAAAAAGAGCAGACTACTGATCATTCACCTTTCATATTTGCTTAACCTTTCTTACATTGTCAAATCACCAATATCCCCTGTCCTATTCGTAAACTTTGGTTAATTTTCCATTCCCTCTCTTAATAGACCTAAATTTGGAAAACATATTTTTTCTCCTACTTACAAAATATAACTTGTGAATTGATATTCAAAAGGAGGCTTTATTCAATGACTGTTATTACAAAGCTAAAGCAAACAGTAGCAGGTTTAAAAAGTGCACAAGCAAGTTTAGAAGGATTCGCTCTTGATACAGATAATCAACAGGCAAAACAGCTTTTCCAAACAGCTGCACAACAAACGCAATCTATTATCGATTCTTTAAACCCACGTGTAGAAGAAGTTCAACAAGAAGAGCCTCAATATGCACAACAATAAATGAAAGTACCAACTTATCTAGAAAAAGGATGATTCTATATCATCCTTTTTCAACAAATTACATAAAGCAATAGAAATGGAAGGATGATTATGAGAAAACTCGGAGTGATCACCGCACTACTCGTACTCCTATTTAGTGTATTTACCGGCTGTGACAATAGCCCTTTAGATAAAAAAGTAAAAAAAGAAGAAACAAAAAGACAAGAGCAAAAAGAAGGACCTGAGTTAACAAAAATGAGCACGGAATCCTTTAATCAATCTATTTCACAAGGAGCAAAGAAAATGGCACTTTCTATGGAAGAGATTGAACAAGCTACAGCCGTTAACTCCAATTTAGATCTTTACATAGCCATCAAACCAGAACATCATGAAAGATTTATACTAAAGCCTTTACGAAATAAACTAAAAAAACGACTGAGCGATGAATATCCAACATTTAACGTTCGCGTCAGTACCGATCGAAAAATCTTTATGCTATTAGATGAGCTGGAAAATAAAATTCAGAAGAAACGAGTAAACAAAGATAAAATTAAAAAACAATTAAAACTCATTCAAACAGAAATGGAATCTAATACGTAATGACACGTGTTCTAAAGGAAAAGGAAGGATTTAAATGTCCAGTAAAGATAAAAATTTAACACCTGTACAACAAGAATATAAAAAATTCGAACAACAACGGGAGCCCAAACGCCCTGTTTTGAAAAATTGCATAAAAGCTTTTTTTGTTGGGGGATTCATTTGTTTGATCGGCCAACTGATTTCAACTTTTTACATTTATTTTTTTGATTTTACTGAGCGTTCCGCTGGAAACCCGACAGTTGCGACTCTTATTTTTATTTCCATGCTACTTACTGGCTTTGGAGTATACGACCGCCTTGGACAGTTCGCGGGAGCTGGGACAGCAGTACCTGTTACTGGATTTGGTAACTCTGTTATTGCCGCTTGTATTGAGCATCGAACAGAAGGATTTGTTCTCGGCGTCGGCGGTAACATGTTTAAGTTAGCTGGATCCGTTATTTTATTTGGTGTATTCTCCGCTTTTGTGATCGCTTTAATTAAAACTATTCTTGTTCAATGGGGAGGGCTGTAAATGCTACAAGGACACCGAACATGGGTATTTGGAAATAAACCAGTTATTATCTCAACGGGAGTCGTCGGTGGCCCATTTGAAGCAAATGGCAAAATTCCCGAAGACTTCGACACTCTTCATGGAGACTTATGGCTCGGCCAAGATTCTTATGAAAAAGCACATACAATTTTGTTTGAGGAAGCTTGTAGCCGTGCGATTGAAAAAGCAAAACTCCGTAAAGATGATATTCAGTTTGTACTCGCAGGCGATTTAATTAACCAAATTACGCCAACGAGCTTTGCATGTCGTACACTTGGCGCTCCTTATCTCGGATTGTTCGGAGCTTGTTCGACCTCTATGGAAGGATTGGCACTTGGAGCAAGCATTATAAATGCCAAAGGAGCAAAATATTTATTAACCGGTGCCTCAAGTCATAACACCGCAGTGGAAAAACAGTTCCGCTACCCAACGGAATATGGAGGACAAAAGCCCCCGACTGCTCAATGGACGGTAACTGGAGCTGGCGCTGCTCTTTTAAGCAATCAAGGAAATGGTCCTCAAGTAACATCGGCAACCATTGGACGTGTTGTTGATATGGGACTAACTGATCCTTTTAATATGGGAGGTGCAATGGCTCCCGCCGCTGTTGATACAATTGAAGCACATTTACGTGATCGACAAATCGATGTCTCTTACTATGATTTAATCGTAACAGGCGACCTGGGACATGTTGGACGTGAAATTGCTTACGATTTACTCCATAAACACGGACTAAACATAACGAGCGAACAATTTCAAGATTGCGGAATCATTATTTACCGAGAAGGTCAACCTGTACTAGCTGGTGCAAGTGGCCCTGGTTGTTCTGCAACCGTTGTATACGGACATTTATTAAACAGAATGAGAAGAGAAGAGTTTAAACGAATCCTTGTCGTTGCAACAGGCGCTTTGCTCTCTCCGCTTACTTTTCAACAAGGAGAAACGATTCCTTGTATCGCTCATGCTGTATCAATTGAATTTGGAGGTGCAAAGCAATGATTTTTTTCTGGGCTTTCGTCATTGGCGGTCTCGTATGTGTAATCGGTCAACTCCTGTTTGATATTGTCAAACTAACACCTGCTCATACGATGGCTACACTTGTTGTTGCTGGTGCCATTTTAGATGGGTTCAATTTATATGAGCCGTTAATTGATTTTGCTGGAGCTGGAGCAACTGTGCCAATTACGAGCTTTGGCAACGCTCTCGTTCATGGTGCAATGGAAGAAGCTGCAAAGCATGGTATTGTCGGAGTAATTACCGGAATGTTTAAAGTAACAAGCGCCGGGATATCAGCAGCAATTATTTTCGGATTTATCGGTGCACTACTATTTAAACCAAAAGGATAAGAGGTGTTTTCATGACAGTTATTGCTAACGTAAAAACGTGTCTTGCTAGTTTAAAAGGTGCTCAAGCAAGCTTAAGTACTCTTTCACAAAATACTTCGGATGAAGAAGCAAAGCGCGTATTTCATGAATGCATGTTAGAGATGGATAGCGTTATCGCTGATTTAAAAGATCGAGTTTCAGTATTAGAACGTGAAGAACCTCAATATAAAGGGTTTTAAGCAGACTGGAGGAATTTGTTATGTCTCATCTACCCGAATGGACACTTGTCATTCTCCGCTCTGTATTTATATTAATGATTTTATTCGCTATTACAAAATGGTTAGGTAAAAGACAAATTTCTCAACTTTCCTTTTTTGAATATATAGCGGGAATGACAATTGGTGATATTGCTGCTCAAATCACAACAGGGCTAGATCAAAAATTTTTCCACGGCGTCTTTGCCATACTTATTTTTGCGGTAGTTCCTTTCTTCACAGGTCTTCTTTCTTTAAAGAACAAAGCAGCCAGAGATTTTTTTGAAGGAAAATCTACTGTTTTTATAAAAGATGGTAAAGTTCTCGAGGATAACTTAAAAAAAGAAAAATATACAAGCGACGAATTACTCGAGCTTCTTCGAAACAAAGGAACTTTCAGTATATCTGAAGTCGAATTTGCAGTATTGGAGCCAAGTGGTGAATTAAATGTATTATTAAAAAAAGACCGCCAACCACTTACAGCAAAAGATATCGGCTTAAAAGTACCAAACGAAAAAGAGCCACAAACTGTCATTATGGATGGTAATGTACTCGATGAGCCTCTGTCAGCAAGCGGACATAATCGAGCTTGGCTACATGCTGAACTAGAAAAACTCGGTGTCGTAATTGAAAATGTATTTCTCGGTCAAGTTGATTCGTATGGACAGCTTACAATTGATGTCTATAATGATAAACTTCAAATGCCTTCCCCGCAAAATAAACCTTTATTATTAGCATCTTTAAAAAAATGCCAAGCTGATCTAGAATTGTTCTCATTAGAAACAAAATCAAAATCAGCAAGTGAAATGTATAGTAAAAATGCAAAACAAATCGAACACATTTTAAATAAGGTAACCTACCTTTTAAAAGAATAAAACATGAAAGAACGCCTCTATCAAACAGGCGTTCTTTTATTATTACTACACTTTTTCTTACGTTTAATTTTATGGAATTCGGTTATGATGTTGAAAGGTACATAAGCAGGGAATTGCAAGAAGCATAGCGAATAAATCATCTTACAACTACATATTTTTTGATTTTTTGATTTAAAGTGGTTTTGTTTGACCTTTATTGACCATAATTGTATTATAAGACTAAGAAAGCTTTCAAAGGAGGAAATAACAGATGAATTTAATTCCTACAGTAATTGAACAAACAAATCGTGGAGAACGCGCTTACGATATTTACTCTCGACTATTAAAAGACCGCATCATTATGCTTGGTAGCGCAATTGATGACAATGTAGCAAACTCAATCGTTTCCCAGCTTTTATTCTTGGAATCTCAAGATCCAGAAAAAGATATTCATTTATACATTAACAGCCCTGGTGGTTCTATTACAGCAGGTATGGCCATCTATGACACAATGCAGTTCATTAAGCCAAACGTATCAACTATTTGTATCGGTATGGCAGCATCTATGGGTGCATTCCTACTTGCAGCTGGTGAAAAAGGAAAACGCTTCGCACTTCCAAACAGTGAAGTTATGATCCACCAACCACTTGGTGGTGCACAAGGACAAGCAACTGAAATTGAAATCGCTGCAAAACGCATCCTATTCCTACGCGATAAATTAAACAAAATCCTTGCAGAACGCACAGGCCAACCACTAGAAGTCATCGAACGCGACACAGACCGTGACAACTTCATGACAGCCGAAAAAGCACTAGAATACGGCCTAATCGATAGAATCTTTACAAACCGTTAATACTACTAAAAGCGGAAGCGGCTCGCTCAGAATCGCCACGTAAAAAAGGGCTATCGCAACATTGCGATAGCCCTTTTTATCAAGCACATTACTAAATACCATCAATCCAACACAAGTTATCGACCGCTCGACAATATTCGGCAAGTTCATCCAATCAATAAAAGCTATCGCGTTTACGCGATAGCTTTTATTGATTATTTTGCACGTAAGCAACGAGCGCTTCTAATGCTTCTTCCGCATCTGAACCTTCTGCCGTAATTGTTATGTGACTACCAGATCCAATCGCTAAGCTCATAACCCCCATTATACTCTTAGCGTTAATTGTTTTGTCATCTTTCTCAATGAAAATATCAGCATGAAAGCGATTTGCCTCTTGCACAAACAACGCAGCCGGACGTGCTTGCAAACCATCTTTTCGTGCAACCTCAACTTTTTTTTGAACCACGGCTCCATTTCCCCTTTACCTTTATTTTTTTACTACTGTTTCCCCCGCACGTAATTTCTCCGCAATTTCGTCGATTTTACGCAAACGATGATTGATACCTGATTTACTAATTTTCCCTCCAGATACCATCTCGCCTAATTCTTTCAATGTTACATCTTGATAATTAACTCTTAGTTGTGCAATCTCTCTTAATTTGTCTGGCAAAATATCAAGGCCAACCGTCTCATCAATGTAGCGAATATTTTCAATTTGCCTTAATGCCGCACCAATTGTCTTGTTGAGATTAGCTGTTTCACAATTTACTAAGCGATTAACGGAATTACGCATATCGCGAACAATACGAATATCTTCAAATTTTAAGAGTGCATTATGCGCGCCAATAATATTTAAAAATTCCGTAATTTTCTCTGCCTCTTTTAAATACGTAATATAACCTTTTCGCCTTTCCAACGTCTTACTATTTAAATCAAATCCATTCATCAATTCACATATAGAATCATTATGTTCCTTATATAACGAAAAGATTTCTAAATGATAAGATGATGTTTCTGGGTTATTTACTGAACCACCTGCTAAAAATGCTCCTCGTAAATACGATCTTTTACAACATTTCTTCTCAATTAATTCTTGTGATATATTGCGGATAAACGAAAAGTCCTCTCGAACAATTTGAAGATCTGCTAAAATTTCGCGTGATTTTTCAACAAGCCGAACGATATAGACATTATTTTTCTTTAATCGCATTTTTTTTCGAACAAGTAGTTCTACCGTTACGTTATAGCCCTTTTTCAAAAGTGTATAAATCCTTCGCGCAATTGCTGCGTTTTCCGTTTGAATATCTATGGATAGACGACGATTTGAAAAAGAAAGCGACCCGTTCATTCGAAGTAATGCTGATAACTCAGCTTTCTCACAGCATTCTTTCATTTCAAGCTTTGTGAGCTCTTTCTTTGTTTCCGAAGCAAATGACACAGTCAACACCTCCTTATACAATATTTTGGAACAAAAATCTTGTCCTATATGAATGAGGAGCGTTACCTCAAACGAGGCAACGCACATTTATAACAATGAATATAAAATAGAAGCTAGCTTTAACGTATCATGTCTTACAACATGATTATCATATTTCGCTAATTGGGCTGGAATAACCTCAATATTATTTTCAGTAAAACGTTCTTCATCCACTACAACTGGGGCAGACATTTCTTTCTCATATAACTTACGTAATTCACAGGGAATATCACGGTTATTCACAATTGCAGTATCGATAAATGGTTGTCCTAAATGATCATGTAACGCCTGGACATGATCAAAAGCAGTATATCCCATTGTCTCACCGGCTTGTGTCATAACATTACATACATATACCTTCTTCGCTTTTGCAGCAAGAACAGCGTCCCCAATTTTGTTAACAACTAAATTCGGCAATATACTCGTATACAAACTTCCCGGACCGAAAACAAGTAAATCAGCTCGTTTAATCTCAGCTAACGTCTCATGCAATGGCTCTACATCTTCTGGAGTTAAAAAGACACGGTTAATCTTCTTTCCGTAATAAGGAATTTTTGATTCACCTGTTACAACTTCTCCATCTTCTAGTTCCGCATGAAGTACGGCGCTTTGATTCGCTGCTGGTAATACACGTCCTCTAACATTTAATACTTTACTCGTTTCTGTAATCGCATGGAAAAAGTCTCCTGTAATCGCGGTCATACCTGCCAATAATAGATTTCCTAACGCATGACCCTTCAGTCCGTCTCCTGTTGTAAAACGATGCTGAAATAAAGCTTCCACCAGTGGCTCTACATCCGATAACGCAACAAGTACGTTACGAATGTCACCAGGGGGTGGAATTTCTAGCTCATCACGTAACCTACCCGAACTGCCACCATCATCAGCGATTGTAACAACTGCTGTAATATCAACAGGATATTGCTTTAATCCTCTTAATAAAACAGAAAGTCCAGTTCCTCCTCCCATGATGACAATTTTAGGTTTTCTCTCTTTTTTCATCCTTTAATGGCCCTTTCTCTTCTCCACATCACGATGAGATACATGAACACTATAATCTGGTTTCAAATGTTTCCCAAGGTACTCTGCAAGCGTAACAGAACGATGCTGTCCACCTGTACATCCAATTGCAATTACAAGTTGACTCTTACCTTCTCTTTTGTAATGAGGCAGCATGAAAGTAATCAGATCCGTCAACTTCTCTAAAAACTTATGTGTCTCATTAAACTTTAGTACATAAGATGAAACTTCTTCATCTAGTCCTGTTAATGGCTTCATATGTGGAATGTAGTATGGATTTGGTAAAAAACGAACATCGAATACTAAATCTGCATCAATTGGAATACCGTACTTAAATCCAAACGACATGACATTTACACGAAACGCTTGCTCAGTTTCTGTTGAAAACAGCTGAACAATTTTTTCACGTAATTCTTTCGGTTTTAAATCCGATGTATCAAGCACAATATTCGCTCTTGCTTTCATGTCTGTTAATAAACCGCGCTCCGCCTCGATACCTTTTAAAGGAAGACCAGTTGGCGCAAGTGGATGCGAACGTCTCGTTTCCTTATAGCGCGTTACAAGCGTACTATCCTTCGCATCTAAAAATAAGATATGAGGAATAATCCAAGTTCGTTCTGATAAATCATCAAGTGCTCCCCATAAATGTTCAAAAAACTCGCGGCCACGTAAATCAATACCTAGCGCAACTTTATTCATCTTGCTTTTTGAATCTGCCATCAACTCAACAAACTTTGGCAATAACATCGGAGGTAAATTATCTACACAGAAATACCCTAAATCTTCAAAACTTTGTAGTGCTACTGTTTTTCCAGCACCAGACATTCCTGTAATAATTACCATTTTAATATCATTATTCTCTGTCATCGTATCCCCTCCCGGAAGATTTAGCTTGGGTCTAATCGATATGAAAGTAATTCAAAATCTGGTGTATATACAAATGTACCGTAAATGATACCGTTTCCTTTAATTAAATAATCAATGATATGATAATCCCCCGGTGCCATCGGTAATTCATCAATTTTATCAAGTGTGTGCCAGCCAATAATGCCTTCTTCGCTTTCTAATTTGTTTTCTCCTGCAAAATCAGTTGCCAAGAAGGAGAACATCATCCATTCAGAAACAACTTTATCACCCTCTTGAATGACAAAGGTGAAGACCCCTTTTAATGTTGGGTTCTTTAAATATATCCCTGTTTCTTCACGATATTCGCGAACGACTGAATCTCTTATTGTCTCACCGCGCTCCATCTTCCCGCCAGGTGCAACCCACCAATTTCGACGCGGCTTTTGGAGTAGGAGGACTTCATTCCCTTTCATTAACACACAGTTTGTGACTCTTTGCATGTTTCTTCACCTCAGCTACTTGCGATGAATAATCTCATCTCATCACATACTTACTTCATTATACTATCAAAAACAGTTTGCCACAATGAAGGAGACTCTCTCCCAAAATAAGGGATTCTCTACTTAATTTCTATAAAAAATCCCCTTAACGAACTATATCGCTAAGGGGACTGCTTTCCTTATTTCTTACCGAAATAGGATACAATCACAAACCCTAAAATAAATGTAATAATAGAACTTACAATTGAAATTCCACCGTTCGGAATTCCAGGAAATACGACTGCAATCGATCCAATTACAAGCCCGATAATCGCTGCGAATGTCGTACTTTTATAATTTGATAATAAGTAGCTAATTCCTTTACTACTTACAACAAATCCTACTACAACACCTACACCAATTACAGCAATTAGCGGCAAATTCAATGTTGTTAATGCATGAATTGCAGTTGGGTATACGCCGATAATTAATAAAATAAATGACCCGCTAATACCAGGAAGAAGCATTGCCATACTCGCCAGCCATCCTGCTAAAAACAATCCAATTGTATTTAAAACCGTAAGAGTTGTAATTGGATCCGCAGCTTTATCTGGTTTAAAAAAAGCTGTAGCAGCCACAAGAATAGCCGCAATAATCATGACAATCATATGACTACCTTTAAAGGTTTCTTTCGCATTTGCTTCTCTCATTAACATGGGTAAAATACTAACAATTAAACCAAGAAAGAAGAACTGCGTCGGTTCATAATAATTTGCCAATAAATATTTAATGACATGACTTAATGTTAAAAATGCCGCTGCAACGCCCATAACAAGAGGAATTAAAAAACTTAAATGCTTTTTCCATTCCCGGCTAAAAAATCCGCTAATCGCTGCTAGCAACCTCTCATAAATCCCTAATACAACCGCAATTGTTCCACCGCTTACACCCGGAATTAAATCACTAACTCCCATACAAAAACCACGATATATATTACGCCATTCCATATCGAATAAACTCCTCATTTCTTATCAGCATTTTTTCGTAAACTTTAGTATATCAATAAGAAATCTTATAATCCAAACATTTTTTGACAAACATTTGACATTTTGAGTAAAAATGAAAAGACGAAAGCTATCATTTGCAGATCACTTTCGTCTAAAAAAATCGTACTTTTTATTTTTCCGTTACAGTGTTTAATTCCTCTAATAACTCTTCTACATAGTGCTGTACGCTTTGTGCTGCGATACTACCGTCGCCAGTTGCTGTAACAATTTGGCGAAGCATTTTTTCACGAATATCGCCAGCTGCGAAGATACCAGGTACTTTCGTTTCCATGCGCTCATTTGTTTCAATATAACCATTTTCATTTGTAATACCTAATGCAGCAAATGGTTTTGATAATGGTAACATACCGATATAAACGAAGACACCGTCCGCTTTAAATTCTGTTTCTTCACCAGTGTTCACATCTACAATTGTAACACTACCTACTTTACCGTTTTCCTCGTTAATTTGTTTTACAGTGTGATTCCAAATGAAGTCTATTTTCTCATTTTGGAAAGCGCGGTCTTGCAGGATTTTCTGTGCCCGAAGAGCATCGCGACGATGAATGATTGTTACTTTTGAAGCGAAGCGTGTTAAATATACACCCTCTTCAACCGCTGAGTCTCCACCACCGATAACAACAAGTTCTTTCTCTTTAAAGAATGCACCATCACATACTGCGCAGTAAGATACACCGCGTCCCCCAAGTTCTTTTTCACCTGGAACACCAAGTTTTTTATACTCTGCCCCACTTGCAATGATAATGGCACGTGCTTTGTACTCTTTTTTACCTGCTATAATTGTTTTATATTCTTTTCCATCGATGACTTCTTTTACGTCACCATATGCGTATTCCGCACCAAATTTCTTTGCGTGCTCAAACATTTTATTGGATAAATCCGGCCCTAAAATGGATTCATAACCTGGATAGTTCTCTACCTCTTCTGTATTTGCCATTTGTCCGCCTGGAATACCACGTTCTAACATAAGTGTACTTAAATTCGCACGAGATGTATAAACTGCAGCTGTCATCCCAGCTGGTCCAGCACCAATAATAATGACATCATAAATTTTTTCTTCTGACACACTATTCACTCCTATTCATACCTACAACTTACCCTCATTATACTGTTAGCATTTGCTTTTTCCTAGTGATATGCCTATGCATGTGTACGTCTTACTGCTTGCACATATTTTCTTAGCGTAGCCACAGATACATTATATATATTTCCTAGTTCGGCCTGTGTCATTTTATTTTTTTTCTCACCGCGCACAATATATTCAATTGCCGCTGACCATCCAAATATATTTGTAAAAGCCGTATCGGAAGTATATAAACGTATGAAAGTGCAGAACCAAAAATGTAAGCACTCTTCAATTAATTCATCTTCTTTATTTGTATAGTTATATAAGATATCCGCAATTCGAATACATTGTTCAAATGGCTTTAGTTCAGACGGAATACTCTTATGACTGCCAAGTAAGAAGAAGTATTTTGCAATTTCCGACACAATAGGAACACCGTTCTTCGCCTGTACAATATCAAAGAAAAAGCCAATTTTTTCAGGCGTTTTCAATTCATTCATTAAATATAGAGCTAACATTTGCTCTTCTAATGTTGCACTTTCTTGAAATGTTTTGCGCAATTCTTCGAATAAAACTTTTTGCCCTTCATCAGCTAAATTCAAGGCATTCCAAGGTTCTTTTCCTTTTTTATCAGGGTGTAACTCTACAACTGACTGCCACATCTTCTCTGCTGTATGATAGTCTTTTACCATATAAGAAGCGTATGCAAACCAATAATAAAAGCTAACATCACCATCATATCCTTGACGCTTCAATAACTTTAACCATTTATAAGCATGAGCAAAATAACCGATAGTTGCAAACGTCGTCCCTAATTTTAATCGATGTTCAAATGAAATTGGATATACAGATTTCATTTGCTCCGCTAGCGCTTCTACTTGCTTATGTTCTCCAATTGAGTATAGAAAAATAAGCGTGTTACAAAGAGCATGCATATTGCCGGGATTTTTCTCTAAAATCATTTCTGTTAACTTCAGCGCCTGATCTACGTTCCCCGACTGAAAATGAGCAATTGCTAAATTATTATAACCGGACCAAAATTCCGGATAATCCTTCGTCACAATTTCTAAAGTAGCAATCGCTTCTTCTAATTGACCATTACGAATATAACGATTTGCTTCTTCCTGCATCACAATCAGTTCATCTTCATCTTCCATCTCTTCAGCATCCAATGATTCCTCTTCCATAATTTCAAGTAATTCCAACGTATCTTCTACAAATTCCTTTTCAGTTGCAATTTCTAAATATTTCTCCGCATATTTTTTTGCCTGTTGAAATAAGCCAAGATAGGCATAATTATTCGCGATAAAATAATAGCACTGTTCAATCTCAGAATGAGAACGAATCAATTTCAGAAGAATTTGATTCGACTCTTGGTATTCACCAACCTCAGATAGCACAGTTGCTAATTGGCATAAAATAAACGGCTCTTTCTTATTTTGTGCCGCTCTACGAAAATATTTAATCGCTTCTTCTAATTTATGCCCTTGATACGCTTTCATCCCTTTTTTATAAAAGAAGTCTGCTAATTGATGAAAAGAGATAACTTGTCCGTTCTCCTTATATATTCTTTGATTTTTCCCCATAAATCCTCCAGTTTTTGTTTTCTACGCTCACGCATTATTCTATCTTTAAGTATAAACGATTCTAAAAAAAACAAAACAGTATATTATAATCAATTATTTCCTTTTTATTCATCAAAAGAGAAAGAAAATGTTACATTTTCAATCTTGATCTTCTTTCGGATAAATAATACGCATCGGATTCCCACCTACAAACGCGCCGCTTGGAACATCGCGGTGAACGAGCGTACCTGCAGAAACAATAGCACCATCCCCAATTGTAACGCCTGGTAATATTGTTGAATTTGCCCCAATCATTACTTCATCTCCAATGATTACTTCCCCAAGTCGATATTCAGTAATTAAATATTCATGAGCTAAAATTGTCGTATTATAACCAATGATTGAATTTGCTCCAACTGTAATCTTTTCTGGAAACATAATATCCGGCATTACCATAAGCGCAAATGCGGTTTGCTTTCCTACTTCCATTCGCAAAAACGTGCGATATAACCAATTTTTTATCGTTAAAAACGGTGTATAACGCGCAATTTGAATCACAATAAAGTTTTTCATGACCTTCCAAAATGATACAGTTTTATATACATTCCATAATGAATTTGCTCCTGAAACAGGGTAGCGCGTTGTCCGTCGCACTTTCACACACTCCCTCTCTCCACTATTCAGACAAAATTGATAATAAATCACTCATTTTATCTAGTACATAGTCTGGTTTATAGGATTCTAAATATGCTCTCCCTTTAATCGTCCACCCTACCGCTGCCGTTTTTGTGCCAGCATTCTGTCCACCTACAATATCATGATGATTATCGCCAACCATTAATGTTTCTTCTGGTTTTGCATCTAATAATTGAAGAGCTTTTTGAATTGGCTCAGGATGTGGTTTCACATGTTCTACATCGTCAATTGTGACTACTACATCAAAAAATTCATGTAGCTTGGACCAATTCAATCCCATCTCCACTGTTTGTCTTGCTTTTGTTGTGACAATCCCAATTTTATATCCCTTTTCTTTTAATGTTTGAACTGTCTCATAAACAGTTTCATATTCTTCTACTAGTTCATCATGATGATCGTGATTAAATTGGCGATAGCGTGTAATCATTTCCTCTACTTTACTTTCATCAATAGAATGAAATGTTTCATGTAAAGATGGCCCAATAAACGGTAAGACATCTTCACGCTTATACTGATTTGGATAATATGTATTCAAAGTATGTAAAAAAGAAGAAATAATAAGTTCGTTTGTATTAATTAATGTTCCATCTAAATCAAATAGCACTGTATTTATCTTCATCTTTCTCATTTTCCTTTCTATTTCAGCTGGCTCAATACGAAAGAAGCAGCACCCTCTATAAGATGCTACTTTCCTCTACTTTTCTAAATATCTTTTATCAGCTTGCCCCGTTTTACGTCTTACAATTATAAAAATAATTGAAATAACAATCAGCCCAATAGACATCACTTGCGCAATACGAAGTGGCCCTAACATTAAACTATCTGTACGCAATTCTTCTACAAAGAAACGGCCAATTGAATACCAAATTAAATATGTAAAAAACAATTCACCGCGGCGCAAGTTTGCTTTTCGCAATAACAATAATAAAATAACCCCAGCAAAACTCCATAATGATTCATATAAGAACGTTGGATGATAATAGACACCATCAATATACATTTGATTCACAATAAAGTCCGGTAAATGCAAACCTTCTAAAAACTGTCTTGTTACTTCACCACCATGAGCTTCTTGGTTCATAAAATTGCCCCAACGACCAATCGCTTGTCCAAGAAGGATACTTGGTGCCGCAATATCCGCTAACTTCCAAAACGAAATCCTTTTTACTTTTGCATAGATAATTCCCGTCATGACAGCTCCAATTAAACCACCATGAATGGCCAATCCACCTTGCCGAGTATTAATAATTTGAATCGGATTTTGCATATAGTATTCCCATTCAAACGCAACATAGTATGCCCTTGCACAAATAATCGCAATTGGCACTGCGAATAAAACAAGATCGACAAATGTATCCTTCGGAATACCTAATCGTTCTCCTTCACGAGTAGCCAACCAAAGCCCGAGTAGAACGCCAGTCCCGATAATAATTCCATACCAATAGACTGGAAATGGTCCAAGATGAATGGCTACACGGTCTAACTGCGGTACAGACCCTAAAAGCATATGTATGACCTCCTTTTGTGCCTACTCCTGATTCCCTAATTCAATCGCACTCATTAACCGTTCTGAAAATTGCTGAGCTGCATTAACTCCCATACGTTTTAATCTGAAGTTCATCGCCGCTACCTCGATAATGACCGCTAAGTTTCGGCCTGGGCGAACTGGAAGTGTAATCTTCGTAAGTTCTGTATCGATAATCTTCATTTTTTCTTCATCAAGACCTAGGCGATCGTAGTTTTTATTTTGATCCCAAATCTCAAGATTAATAACAAGCGTAATACGCTTATAATTTCGGACAGCACCTGCACCAAATAACGTCATAACGTTAATGATACCTAAACCACGAATTTCTAATAAATGTTCTATTAAATCTGGAGAGCTTCCTACTAATGTATCTTCATCTTCTTGACGGATTTCTACACTATCGTCAGCTACTAGACGATGACCACGCTTGACAAGTTCAAGAGCCGTTTCGCTTTTCCCAACGCCACTTTGACCTATAATTAAAACTCCAACACCGTAAACGTCTACTAATACACCGTGAACAGCTGTTGTTGGTGCCAACTTTCCTTCTAAGTAGTTCGTTAAACGACTTGATAATCTCGTTGTCGTTTGGGAAGAACGTAACAATGGCACACCTGATTCACGTGATGCTTGTAATAATTCCTTAGGTACATCTTGATTACGCGTAACGATAATACAAGGTGTTTCCTCTGTACAAAGCGCCTTCATTCTTTCTTGTTTTTGATCATTTGTTAACGTATCAAAGAAAGTAAGCTCTGTTTTTCCAAGAAGCTGAACACGATCTGCTGGATAATAAGTAAAAAAGCCTGCCATTTCAATTCCAGGTCGCGATAAATCACTTGTATCAATCGGACGATGAATTCCTTCTTCACCACTTACGAGTTCCAATTGAAATTGTTCAATTAAATCCTTTGTCCTTACTTTAGGCATACATAAACCTCCACTCCGCTGCGGGCTCATTCTCATTTGATGTACAATTCCATTCTAACGGATATTGTACCACTTTTTTCTGAAAACAAGAAATACGGTTTCTAGCAAATAGAAAAAAAACATTTCATAGCACTGATGAAATGTTTTTCTATTTGTCACTTTTCTATTTCTTTTCAGATAACGGCTCCACAATCACTTTATCAATTAACATATTAAGAATAGAAATACAAATGGCTGCAATAATGGCCACGCCAAATCCTGATATGTTAAAAGCATCGCCTAATAACGAATCTGTTATTTTCAAAGTAATGGCATTGATGATAATAAGGAAAAAACCAAATGTGAGTACCGTAATTGGTAATGTAATCAAAATTAAAAATGGTTTTACAACTACATTTAAAATCGCCAAAATAATACTTGCAATAATGGCTGTTTGAATGTTTTCTATGTAAAATGCGTCTGGTGCGATTCCTTTTAAAAGTCCGGATACAACAATTAATACTACGCTATTTACAAGAAGTGATAGAATCCATCTCATTTTCTTACACATCCTTTTATTATATATATATTTAATCATACGCTAATAGACTATAAACGCCAAGTGCGAATCCCAAAAAGAAAACTTCTATAACAACTTATTCTATCCTTCTCTCTTGTATCCCCACCTCTCTTCTCACCAATGATTACGAGTAAAATATGGGCCATGCCATCTTGCTTCATGAGTTTTCACATACGTCCACGTAAAATCATCATCTACAACATATATATCTCCTTTGAACAAATCATCTGTTTCTCGTAACAGATCATGAGCATGTAGTGCATTTGCATCTTTTATTATGAGTACATCATTGCAATGTTGATAGAAAATATAACAACTATTTTTTCTTTCACCATGAAATGCTTGCTCTGCTTGTTCTCCTTCTAAATACCGCTTCTTCTTATAACTAAACATATACCATAAGTAGCCACATGTATCATGATTACTATATAGCCCTATCTCTTCTTTTTCTTCTTCACTTAAATGACTCGCAAAGTGACCTGCCCATCGCTTTCTGAAGTACGGGCCCCACTTCAAAATTTCTCTTCCCTTTATTTTTTTATGTTTCAATCTATCTATAAATTCCATCCTATAATCCTCAAAAACAAAGTAAAGAGCTAGCCAATCGGCTTAGCTCCCTACCTCCACTTCTTTTATTTTCTCTTTCATACGAGCTGTATCACGCTCTAAAACCTCTTTTAAATACTTGCCTGTATACGAACACTCTTCTTTTACGACTTGTTCTGGCGTTCCCGAAGCAACGATTTGTCCACCTTTATCTCCACCCTCTGGACCAAGGTCAACAATGTAATCTGCTGTCTTAATCACATCTAGGTTATGTTCAATCACAAGTACCGTTTCTCCGTTTTCAACAAGGCGCTGCAACACTTCAAGAAGGCGCGCAATATCATGCACATGTAAGCCCGTTGTCGGTTCATCTAAAATATATAATGTACGTCCCGTAGAACGACGATGCAATTCAGATGCTAGTTTTACACGCTGCGCTTCACCGCCTGATAACGTCGTAGCTGGCTGTCCGAGCTTCATATATCCGAGCCCAACATCTACAAGTGTCTGTAATTTCCGTTTAATTTTCGGGATATTCGCAAAGAATTCCACTCCGTCTTCAATAGTCATCTCTAATACTTCTGAAATGTTCTTATCTTTGTATTTTACCTCTAACGTTTCGCGGTTATAGCGTTTGCCATGGCACACTTCACACGGAACATATACATCTGGCAAGAAGTGCATTTCAATTTTGATAATCCCATCACCGCGGCAAGCTTCACAGCGTCCTCCTTTTACGTTAAAGCTAAAGCGCCCTTTTTGATAGCCGCGTACTTTCGCCTCATTCGTTTGTGCAAACACATCCCGAATATCATCAAACACACCTGTATATGTTGCCGGATTGGAACGAGGTGTCCGTCCGATTGGCGATTGATCAATATCAATTACTTTATCTAAATGTTCAAGACCTTTAATTTGTTTATGAGCCCCTGGTTTACTTTTTGCTTTATATAGTTTCTGTGCTAAAGACTTATACAATACTTCATTAACCATCGTACTTTTACCTGAACCAGATACACCAGTTACTGCAACAAAAGTGCCGAGTGGGAATGACATTCTTGCATTCTTTAAATTATTTTCTTTCGCACCAATAATCTCAATTTTACGTCCGTCACCTTTTCTTCTTTCAAGCGGAACAGGAATGAATTTTTCCCCACTTAAATATTGACCAGTTAATGAATTCTCGTCATTCATTACTTCTTCTGGCGAACCAGCTGATACAACTTGTCCCCCATGAATGCCCGCGCCAGGACCAATATCAATCAAATAGTCCGCCGCCATCATTGTATCTTCATCGTGCTCCACAACAATAAGCGTATTTCCTAAATCACGCATGTCTTGCAATGTATGAATAAGGCGGTCATTATCACGCTGATGTAAACCAATGGACGGTTCATCTAGAATATAAAGGACACCAGTAAGACGAGAGCCGATTTGTGTAGCGAGACGAATGCGCTGCGCTTCACCACCTGACAGCGTCCCTGCCGCACGACTTAACGTTAAATAATCAAGCCCGACATTATTTAAGAAAGTGAGCCGCTCTTTAATTTCACGTAAAATCTGGTAAGCAATTTTCGCTTGTTTTTCTGTCAGTTCAATCTTTGAAAAGAAGCCATATGCTTCTTGCACAGAGTACTTCGTTACATCAGCAATTGTTTTCCCGGCTATGAATACAGCTAAACTTTCCGGTTTTAAACGGCCGCCTTTACATTTTGGACACGCTTGCTCCGCCATATATTTTTCCATTTGTTCCCGAATATAATCAGAACTCGTTTCCCGAAAGCGACGTTCAATATTTGGAATGACTCCTTCAAATACAATTTCACTTTCTTTCACTTGCCCAAAGTCATTGACATAACGGAAATGAACCTTCTCTTCTCCACTTCCATACAGCACTTTATCAAACAACTCTTTTGGAATATCCTTTACTGGCATGTCCATATCGATACCGTAATGCTTGCATACAGATTGTAATAATTGCGGATAATATTGTGAGCTTGTCGGTTCCCACGGAGCAATGGCATGCTCATTTAAAGATAAATCCCAATTTGGAATTACAAGCTCTAAATCTACTTCTAATCTTGAACCAAGTCCATCGCAAGTTGGACATGCACCAAATGGACTATTAAATGAGAACATGCGCGGCTCTAACTCACCAATTGAGAAACCGCAATGCGGACATGCATGATGTTCACTAAACAACAGTTCTTCTTCGCCAATTACATCGATTAACACACGTCCCCCGCCTAGTTTCAGTGCACTTTCAAGCGAATCAGCAAGACGACTTGCAATTCCATCTTTTACAACGATACGATCGATAACAACTTCAATGGAATGTTTCTTATTTTTATCTAGTGTAATTTCATCAGATACATCTAGCATTTCTCCATCCACCCGAACACGTACATACCCTTGTTTCTTAATATCTTCTAACACTTTCACATGAGCGCCTTTACGCCCAGATACAATCGGCGCTAATACTTGTAATTTTGTACGCTCTGGATATTCAAGAACACGGTCGACCATTTGCTCTACTGTTTGGGAAGTAATTTCAATCCCATGCTTTGGGCAGATTGGTGTCCCAATACGAGCAAATAATAAGCGTAAGTAATCATAAATTTCCGTTACTGTTCCAACTGTTGAACGCGGGTTACGGCTCGTTGTTTTCTGATCGATTGAAATCGCTGGAGATAAGCCTTCAATCGTATCGACATCAGGCTTATCCATTTGTCCTAAAAACTGACGCGCATACGCAGATAATGATTCCACATATCTACGTTGCCCTTCCGCATAAATCGTATCGAATGCCAATGATGATTTCCCTGAACCAGATAGTCCCGTCACAACAACAAGTTGATTTCTCGGAATGGTTACATCAATATTTTTTAAGTTATGTGCTCTCGCACCTTTTACAACGATATGGTCTTTGCTCACTCTCTTCACCCTTCCGCTTTTAGTTCTAGTATTAAATCTCTTAGCTCAGCCGCACGCTCGAAATCTAAAGCTTTTGCTGCTTCCTTCATTTCTGCTTCCATCTTCGCAATCGTTTTTTCTCGTTCTTTCTTTGTCATTTTCTTCATTGCCGTTGCTTCATATACTTCTGTTTCTTCCGCCGCTACTGTCGCACGAATCACATCGCGCACTTCTTTTTGAATTGTTTTTGGTGTGATGCCATGCTCTTTATTGTAAGCCTCTTGTTTTTCACGACGACGTTTCGTTTCATCAATGGCGATTTGCATCGATTTTGTTATATGATCTGCATACATAATAACGTGACCGTTCTCATTACGCGCAGCACGGCCAATCGTTTGAATGAGTGATCGCTCTGAGCGCAAAAATCCTTCTTTATCCGCATCTAAAATCGCAACAAGTGATACTTCTGGAATATCAAGACCTTCTCGCAATAAGTTAATTCCAACAAGTACGTCGAACTTGCCAAGACGAAGATCACGAATGATTTCAATTCGCTCAAGCGTTTTAATTTCAGAATGAAGATAATTTACCTTAATCCCAACATCCTTTAAGTAATCTGTTAAATCCTCTGACATTTTCTTCGTTAATGTCGTAATTAAAACGCGCTCATTTTTCGCAATTCGCTCTTGTATTTCTCCTAATAAGTCATCAATCTGTCCTTCAATTGGTCTTACTTCAATTTTCGGATCTAAGAGCCCAGTTGGACGAATAATTTGCTCTACAACTTCTGGTGCATGCTCTAATTCATATGGACCTGGCGTTGCCGAAACATATATAATTTGATTTGCTTTCTCTTCAAACTCTTCAAACTTAAGCGGTCTATTATCTAAAGCTGAAGGTAAGCGGAACCCATGGTCAACAAGCACTTGCTTACGCGCCTGGTCGCCATTATACATCGCTCTTACTTGTGGAACCGTTACATGAGATTCATCCATTACGATTAGAAAGTCCTTAGGAAAATAATCTAATAATGTATATGGCGTTGAACCAGCAGGACGGAGTGTTAAATGACGAGAGTAGTTTTCAATCCCTGAGCAAAATCCCATCTCACGCATCATTTCTAAATCATAACGCGTCCGCTGCTCGATGCGCTGCGCTTCTAATAGTTTCCCTTGCTCATTTAATTCTTTTAAACGTTCTTCTAATTCTTTTTCAATATTTTCAATCGCGACTTTCATCTTCTCTTCACGTGTAACGAAGTGAGATGCTGGAAAGATCGCTACATGTTCACGTTCTGCCAATACTTCACCTGTTAATGCATCCACTTCTCGAATGCGATCAATTTCATCTCCAAAAAACTCGATTCTGATGCAATGTTCATCAAGAGATGCTGGGAAAATCTCTACGACATCGCCACGAACGCGAAACGTTCCGCGCTGAAAATCAATATCATTGCGTCCATACTGTACATCAACGAGCTCGCGCAGCAACTGGTTGCGATCTTTCTCCATGCCAACGCGCAGTGAAACGACAAGCTCACGATACTCTTCTGGAGAACCTAAACCATAAATGCAAGATACACTTGCGACAATAATGACATCATCACGCTCAAATAAAGCCGACGTTGCCGAGTGGCGCAGCTTATCAATTTCATCATTAATTTGTGCATCTTTTTCAATAAACGTATCGGTTTGTGGTACATATGCTTCCGGTTGATAATAATCATAATAACTAACGAAATACTCAACTGCATTGTTTGGAAAGAAATCTTTTAGCTCGCTATACAGTTGTCCTGCTAACGTTTTATTATGAGCCATAACAAGTGTCGGCTTTTTCACTTCTTTAATTACATTCGAAATTGTAAATGTTTTACCCGTTCCTGTCGCTCCAAGCAACACTTGATGTCTCTTACCGTTTTGAATTCCCTTGACAAGCTGCTCGATTGCTTTCGGCTGATCACCCTGCGGGGAGTATTCTGAGACAATTTCAAATTCACGTTCCACCAAATCCGACCTCCTCTAAAAAATCTGTATTCCCATTTTACCACGAATGCCCATAAAAAAACCAAGAAAACGAACAAATATTCGGTAAAGTTTTCGACAATATATAATGAAAAATGAAAAAAGCTGCTTTCATTATTAAGAAAGCAACTTTCTTTTCCCCTTCTCTTTCTTCGGAAAAATCACATATGAAAAAGTAATAACCGTATCAATAAAAAAAACAACTCCCCACACTTGGCTGAAACGACTTGCCGATTTATTTAAAACAATCCCGTCGTCCAACCAATTCTTCCATTCTTCCAATGGGACAAGCCCATACACAAAGAAAAAGATAATATGAACCGTAATAAATAAAATAAAATGCAACACCCACTGCCCTAGTTCTTGTTTTGTATAAGCCCATCCAGTCAATTCTGATGGCTCTTCAATATAAGGCACCGGCTCATTTCGCCATTTTGCAATACGTTTTTGTACCCATATATCTAATTTTCGCAAATCCTTTTTTCCATATAAAAGCGCATAGATTAGTATGATCATGGTGATGAGTTGAAAGTTTGAAAACTTACCTGTTTGATAGTAGTCAAGAACGCCTAGCGCGAGTATAAATAATTCGTTTAAAAGTAATACAATCCCTGCGATAAAACTTGCTTTTCGAAGCCGAAACCCATACCGCAAAATAAAAAATCCAACCGCTGATATCCAAAATACAATTTCCGCACCAATTAAAAAGTACCACCTATATTCTGTCAGTATACTCATTTTCCTCGCTCCCTTTTATCGTATATACGAAAAGCTTCATCCATATATGCGAAAAACTCCTCCTCCATTGGATACATGTTCATGTTTTGTGAGCCCTCTTTTGATTTCCGCACTTCCCATAATTTATCTAAAAAGGCTTCATCTCCATCCGCCATCGCCAAACATTTCACCATTAATTGATTCGTAGCTTCCTGCACATCATCATGGGACGGCTTCTTCCCTTCTTCCATATATCCACGTAACTGTTTCAATAATTTTATCCATTCCTGAACACTTTCATTGTCTTCACTCATATTTGGTAATTTCTCCAGAAGCTTTTTTTCTTCCTCTGAAAATACCTGTTGTTGAAATCTTTCACGTATACGCGGGGACTGCTTTGAAAGTTGAATAAGTTCAAACATGACGTTCCAATTTACTTCCCCTTCTAACTCCGTAGAATATATGACAGCTTGTAGCATTTTCTCCATTCGTTCAAATTTCTGTTGCTCCCCTTGAACAAATTTCAGCTGCCTTTCTAGCGACTCCTTTAAGCTATATAGATCTGTTACTAACATATTCATAATCTCTTTTAACGAGAAACCCATTTCCTTTAAAAATAAAATTTGCTGCAACCGAATAACATCCACTTCACTATATAACCGATGACCTCCATCTGTTTTGCCACTTGGCTTTAATAAACCGATTTGATCGTAATAACGAAGTGTTCTCACCGTAACTCCGGTCTCCTTGGTCAGTTCCTGAATCGAAATCATCCTCATCCCCCTTTCATTTTCATTGTAAAAGATGACGTAACGTAACTTTCAAGGACTTTTGTAAAAAAATAACATAGGTCAAGCGAGATGGTAAATGGGGTGGACGATGGCTGGTACATAAAATTCAACATTTCAGTAGTACTTTTAGCGGTAAATGAAATTATATTGGCGTTTGAACCGCTTTTATCGGCGCAAAATGAATTATATCGGCGTTTCGACAAAGAATATCGACGAGTCGACAAATCACGACAAGAAAACAGCACCTCCCACCTATCAAAAAGCTGGTTACATGTCTCATGCAACCAGCTTTTTTATGATACGCCCACACAGCAAATAATAAGATAATTCAACAGCAACAATGATAATGCAAACATAGCTACCACTCATATTCATCAACCCGTCTTTTCATTATGTATGTCCTCTTTTACTCGTCTAACTTTCTAAACTTCCATTTCGGCCAGTAATTCACTAAAAAATATATAAACTGCCCAATCACCAAAAGAACAAACGGCATACCAGCACTTCCAGAAACGATTAAATTGTATAGTCCCCATACCGCTAAACTTAGCGCATAAAATAGTCCTAAATATTTAAATGCTTTATCCGATTGATGTCTCTCATATTCATCTTGCATTCTCATTTTGTTTCACTCCCTTACTTTAACGTAAATATCTCTTCCACCTTCATCCCAAAATATCTCGCAATCTTCAGCGATAGCTCTAGACTTGGGTTATAATGATGATTTTCAACCGCTACAATCGTTTGCCTAGTCACTTGCAGTGCCCTTGCCATTTCTACTTGCGTAATATGATTTTCTTTTCTTAATTCTTTAATTCGATTTTTTACACCCATCGGCTCCACCTTTAAAAGTAAAGATATCTTTACATAGATTATAAATATTTTCTAAAAATAAATAAAGGGAATTTTTTCAAAACATAAAAAAGGGGCATATAACTTATGCCGCCCCTTTCTCTATATCACATAAACCAAAATATACCCAAGAATAGAAAGGCAAACGGAGCCAATCATCCCTGCTATAAATGCTTTGCTTCCTAATTTACGGAACGCTTGAAATTCTACATTTAATCCAAGCCCTGCCATCGCCATTGCAATTAGCATATAGGCAATAACGACAATGTAACTCGCCACAAGCTCTGAAACCACTCCAAGTGAATGCACCGCGCTCATCGCTAAAAATCCAAAAATGAACCATGGAATTGGAAGATCACGCCACGACCTTTTTGGCTTTCCGCTCTCGCTCTTTCCGAAACATAGGCCAATTAAAATGGCTACCGGTACAAGCATAGCAACGCGCGTTAGTTTTACAATCACTGCAATATCAACAGATGTACTTCCTCCTGGCGCGGCCGCAGCGATGACGTGTGCAATTTCATGTAGCGTCGCTCCAGAAAAGACACCATAACCGTATGGGGAGAAAGGAATCACTGGATATAATAAAGTATACACGAGTGTAAATATTGTGCCTAAAATTGCAATGATTGCCGCGCCAACTGCTATTTCATCGTCCTTCGCTTTCACTTGCGGTGCAATAGCCACGACTGCTGCCGCGCCACAAATCGCCGTACCGCACGCCGTTAAGATTCCTATTTTCTTATCTACTTGGAATATCCTCGTTAACCCATATACCACAAAGATCGTAAAGGTAATAATAATTACAGCTATCACTAACACCTTTGGCCCCGCCTTCGCAATATCAATTAAATTTAAACGCATCCCGAGCAAAATAATGCCGAAGCGAAGCAACTTCTTACTCGCAAACTTCGTACCTGCAATCGCTTCGGAAGGCAGACCCATTTTCGCTCTCCAAATCATCCCAATTAAAATAGCAATCACTAATTGCCCCATAATATTGAAAAGCGGAAAATTGGCTAAATATTTCGCAGCAATCGCAATAAATAGCGTAATCCCAATTCCTTTCGAAAAACCAAAACGCTTTCTCTTTTGTATAACAACTGTTTCTTCCACTTCGTACCACTCCAATAATCATATTGGAACATGCATGTTCTATCTATTTCCATTATAGAAAAACTTTAATAATAAGTTTAATACCAATATATAATCCCAATCATAAAAAAAACTTATGATAAAATAAAAAGAGTTTCATAATAAAAAATATAAAGGGAGGCATATCATGAATGTCGACATTTTAAAAATATTCGTTACGGTCGTAGAACAACAGCATTTTTCTCATGCTGCGGACCTGCTCAACCTTTCTCAACCAGGGGTTAGCATGCATATTCGTAATTTAGAAAATGAATTTGGCACGATACTGATTCACCGTTCTCCAAAACATGTCCAAGTCACAGAAGCTGGCAATATTTTATATACCTATGCAAAGCAGATACTCTCTCTTTATGACGAAGCAAAGCAGGAAATTAACGACCTACATAACGTTGTAACAGGAACACTCCGCATTGGTGCTAGTTTTACAATTGGCGAATACTTACTCCCTAAAATATTAGCACCCTATGCTAAGGAAAATCCTTACGTCGAAGTGCATACGTTCATTTCCAATACAGAAGAAGTGCTTCAAAGCCTTCGCTCGAATCAAATTGATATTGGTTTAGTAGAAGGACAAGTTGTATATGCCGACATAGACGTAGAACCCTTTATGCAAGATGAAATGAAGCTCATCGTTCCACCAAATCATCCATTGCTTTATATAAATGAAATAAATGAGCAGACATTACAAGATCAAGTTTGGATTTTACGAGAAAGTGGATCTGGAACACGGGCTTATAGTGAGCGCTTTATTCATCAGCATCATTTAAAGATGAAACGATTCTTTACATTTAGTAGTATTCAAAGTGTGAAAGAAGCGGTTAGTGCAGGCCTAGGCATTGCAATCCTTTCTAACTGGACAATTCGAAAAGAATTAGAAGCAAAAGAATTTTTCCATATTGCCCTCCCCAATGAGAAGCTTATTCGTCCCTTCTCGATTGTTCGCGGTAAATATTTTACTCCTTCCAAAGCTATTCAAGTCTTTCTAGACCATGTACAGTCTTTTACAAACAAACTAGTATAAGTGAACGATCATTACGATATCTACGAAGAAAAAGGAATGCTGCCTTCAAAACGCCTCTCCAATGGATATCGTAATTTTGATGAGAACGCTATCGAGAAGGTAGAGCTTATCCAAAGATTGGTTTACATTTAGATGAGACGGCACGAATGCTGTGCTGCCTAGAAATTGAGCCAAATCTTTATGAAAATCCATGCAGTAGTATTCTGACACTTTATGAAGAGAAACTGACTGAAGTAACAAGGCAAATCCCCTTATTCTCTACCATTCAAACAAATCTAAAAAGGTACGTTTCACTCCTAAAACAAGCAAAAGAAAAGGAGTGATTCTATGTTCGTTGTACACGGAAGTCCCCGACCAAATAGAAATACAGAAACTCTTACACATGTGATGATTGATGGTATTCAGGTAACACAAATTTATTTGCGTAATTACAATATCCAACCCGTTACAGATCAACGTCATGATACGAAAGGGTTTCAACCATTCAATGATGACTATCGAAGCCTCGTTGAACAAATGCTCGCACATCATACAATTACCTTTGCTACACCGCTATACTGGTATGGCATGAGCAGACATATGAAAAACTTTATTGAACGTTGGTCTCAAAGTTTTCAAGATGCCTCTCTTCCTTTCAAAGAAAAAATGAAATCGAAACAAATGTATGTTGTCATTGTTGGAGGGGATCATCCAACATGAAAAGCATTTCCACTTATTGCTCAATTCCAATACATTTTCGATTTCGTCAGTTCATCATTTACGGGCTATATAATCGGAGAGGCTCATGCACCAGGAGACATTTCTAATGATAAAGGCACAATTGTATAATCAACTATTGAAACAAAACGAACAAATGCGGAAGCTCTGCATCAGCTTCCCTATATTTCAGCAAGATATTTCATATTTCCCAAGAAATAGAGGTGGTTCAACATATTAGCTGGTTTCTTATCACTATTTCGTTTGCCTATAAAAAAAGACCTTCTATTTCGAAGGTCTTTCGCTTTATACAGCTTCTGTATCCCACTGATGATCTTGTTCTACAAATATAATCCCTAATTCATGATGTCCATCTGCATACAATGCCGTTTGCGCAAGACGAAGCTCACCTTTTGTATCAAGTACTTCCAATTTACAAAACGCTCCTGTTGTCTTCGTTTGCAAAGCAGCGTAAAATTCCTCGGCTGTTTTTGGAATCACACCATTTACTTTTGTAATCATCTCTCCTGGCTTTAACTGTAGTTCTGCACCAACAGTATTTGGAATCGTATCTAATACTACTAGTCCAGCTTCACGCGTTGCAAAATAGGCGGGGCGTGTCTCATCGGTAATTCGCTCCTGCATCGCAATTGTAAAGCGTCCAAGCATTGCAGCTCCCATCGCTACAATGGCTAATACATGCCACCAATAACTTGCAATGCCTAAAACCAGCACAATTGCAGCCAATCCAAATACACGTCTTCCTGTAAATAGCAGTGCTTCTCTCGGCTCGTAACTTCTAATTTTCCTCATAAAACCGATTAAAAATGGAACAAGAAATAAAGAGTATGTTTGGGAACCTACTGAAACAATAGGCCACCATGAAAATAGTTGTGTTACAGCGTCACCTGGAACAAGAATAAAGATTGGAACGAGCCATATACGCTTCGATTCATGTAATCCAACCTTTAAACCGCGCTTACTTCTTTTTAACATCGGTGTAGAATATCGGACTGCATTCTTCGAAATTAACCTTCCCTCGATAACGAGCATAATTCCAAGTAAAATCGCAAGTGATACAATAGTATCTTCTTCTCCTGAACCTATTTTCAGCAGAGAGATTGGTATATTCGTAGATAATAAAACAACTGCAATAGCTGCTCCAAATGTGTAAGCTGCCGATAAATATCGATACCAAGCCGTTAATCCAAATATGAGTGTCCAAATCAAAATCATCCATATACTTGCCTCTGATACAACAAGTCCAAGCCCAATTGTTATAATCGATGCAAACAACCCATATCCAATTCCAGCAAATAAAGATGTTCGCAGTTCAAACCAAAGATCATATACTTTAAAAGAAAAATCTTTTCGTTCTCTTAATATACGTAAATAGCCAACAAAAATACTACTTATTACAAATATATAGACAGCAGGATGCGAAAAAAAGCGTCCAACTGCTCGTATAATTTCAAAAGCCCACGCCTCCACGAATTCATTCACCACCATTTATATCATTCTTTCTTTTTATATTAACACAACTAAACAAGCGTTTGTTTAACACGCATAAAAAAACACAGGCATCACATTTTGCCTGTGTTTTTTCTTATTTCGCCATTAATTTTAATGCTGCTTGTAGCTGCAAGTCATTTTCACCAGAGCGAATCTTTTCAATAATTTTATTTTGAATGGCTTCAGCTGTTTTTTTATCAAGCTTTCCCGTTGCTTCTAACTGATTTGCATTTTGGAACGCTTTAACAGCTGATTCTGTTTCTTTGCTGAAATATCCATCTTCACGACCTGGCACATATCCGAGACTTTTCAACATTTGTTGCGCATGTTTTACTTGTACATCATTTGAATTATAAGAAAGTGTCTTTTCAATTTGAATCGGTGTTGCATGATAATAATCTGGTTGCTTCACCTCTACGGTTGGGGCAATCCCTTTTTTATGAATCCAATTGCCATTCGGTGTTAACCATTTAAACATCGTTAATTTAATATTACTACCATCTTTAAATGGAACAGCTTGTTGCACAGTTCCTTTACCAAATGTCTTTTCACCAACTAAATTATATCCTTCCCCTTCTTTTAACGCACCAGCTAAAATTTCCGAAGCAGAAGCACTTCCACTATCAATTAATACCGAAATTGGATACGGTTTTCTCTCTTTTAATGAAGTATAGAATTTCTTTTTCTCACCATTACGTTGTTCTACTTGCAACATTGGCTTTTTATCGGTCATGATTAATCCTAAAATATCTTCAACACTCTTTAAATAGCCACCTGGATTACCACGTACATCGATTATCAATCCTTTAATTTCTTTCTTTTCAAGCTCTTTTAATTGATCTTTAAATTCCTCCGCTGTTTTTTCAGAGAACGAAGTAATTTGCATATACCCAATGTTTTTGTCCATTTCCTTCTTCACGGAACTAAATACAGTAAAAATCGGAATCTTATCACGCTTAATTTCAAATTTGATTGGATCAGTGACTCCTGCACGCTTAATTTCAATTGCAACCGTCGTTCCTTTTTTACCGCGAATCTTTAACACAGCCTCTTCACGCGATAAACCTTTTACACTCTTTCCATCTACTGACAAAATTTCATCATTCGGTTTCATACCTGCTTTCTCTGCCGGTGACCCTTTAATTGGAGAAACAATGATTAATTTGTCATCTGTTTTGTTCACTTCTGCTCCAATTCCTTCTAGTTCGGGATCAAGAGCTTCGTTAAACTGTTTTGCTGTCTTTTGGTCCATATACGTGGAATAAGGATCTTTCAGAGTAGATAACATTCCTTGTATCGCGCCCTCCACAAGCTTGTCATCTTTCACGTCTTCCACATAACTCGACTGAATCAATGCATACGCTTCACTCATTTTTGCTAAGTTCTCTTGTGTAGTGCCAGCACGATCGTTTGTTATTGTTCGTGCAACATATGATGGGTTAATACCAAACAGATACATACCCGCAAACATTCCACCAGCACCGATTAAAAATGTAACAATCATTCCAATAATCGCAACTCTACGTTTCAATGCGGAATTCCCCTTTCCAAAACACACAGGTGGTGTAGCAAAAGGCATCACACATTGTGTGATGCCTTTTATCTATTTCTACTATATGATAAGCTTGTACGAATTATGTTTGCAACTTTTTATACTTTTAAGAAGCGACGAATTGACATGACACTTCCCCACATACCGATTAAGGCACCAATTAACACTAACAAGCCTGCTAATTGGAATACGAATGGGTTATATGGTAATAGTTCAAAAATTGTTCCGCCTAGTTTCTCATTAAACATACCTTGTAAAGAGTTGTAAGAAGATAAAATGACGATAATTGGGATAATGGAACCCAAAATACCTAAGAATAAACCTTCTAACAAGAACGGCCAACGAATAAACCAGTTTGTAGCACCTACAAGTTTCATAATTTCAATTTCCGTGCTTCTTGCATAAATTGTAATTTTAATTGTGTTAGAGATTAAGAACATAGCTGTGAATAAAAGACCAGCAATTAACACGATTCCGATGTTACGGCCTGTTTTTACAGTATCAAATAATTTTTCAACTTGTCCTTTTCCGTACTGAACATTACTTACAAACTGCATTTTTTCAATCTTCTTCGCGATTGTTGCTGTATCTGTTGGTTCTTTTGCTTTTACAACGAATACATTTTTAAGTGGATTATCTTGTTCAAATAACTCAAACGTTTTTCCACTATCACCTAAGCTTTTAATTAAACGTTTTAACTCTTCTTCTTTAGAAGAATATTTAATAGAGTCGACTTTTGCAATCTTACTTATATCATCTTCTAATTTCTTTTGATCAGCTTCTTTTGCTGCTGGATCAATGTGTACACGAATTTCTACATCTTGCTCTACTTTCGTTGCAAAATGGTTCATATTCATAATCGCTGTTAAAAAGACACCTACAAGTAATAATGTAACTGTTACTGCACTTACAGAAGCAAACGTCATCCATCCGTTACGGGATAGATTTTTTACACCTTCTCGTAAATGTCGACTAAGGGTTTTAGCCTTCATATCCGTATCCTCCCTCAATCTCATCTCGAACAATTTTTCCGTCTTCAATCGCAATTACGCGATGGCGAATTGTATTTACGATATCTGCATTATGCGTTGCCATGACAATTGTTGTACCACGCTCATTAATGCGTTTAAAAATATTCATAATATCAAGCGCTGTATCAATATCCAAGTTACCTGTTGGTTCGTCGGCAATTACAACCTTTGGTCTATTTACAATCGCTCTTGCAATTGCCACACGTTGCTGCTCTCCACCAGAAAGCTCACTTGGAAGTGCACTTGCGCGATCTTCAAGGCCTACAAGAGTTAATACTTCTTTTACTCGCTCACGGATTGCCTCAGGTTCTTCTTCAATTACTTCTAAGGCAAACGCAACATTCTCATATACCGTTAATTTAGGTAATAATTTAAAGTCTTGGAAGATAATACCTAATTGGCGGCGAAAGTATGGAACATCTCTTTCTGCTAAACTTTCAATTACAAGACCATTTACATTAATAGATCCTGTTGATGGTTTTTCTTCACGATACATCATTTTAATAAATGTTGATTTCCCCGCTCCACTCGGTCCAACTACATATACGAATTCACCCTGCTTAATGGTAACCGTAATCCCAGAAATGGCTTTCATACCATTCGGATACTCCTTATAAACATTCGTCATTTTTATCATTATTTATCACCCAATACTTAATGATTTTTTTCGAAACACTCTTTTTATCTATTTAAAACTTAGAGTAATAGCTCTTACTCCACAATTCTTATGACATCAAAACCTATACAAAATAACAGTGATAAAGCTTTATTCCTTATCACTATCATTACCTTATGTATGTCTTTCATCAAAATTCTACAAATTACATTGTAACATCAATCGGTTTCCAATTCAGATACAATTTTGTTACAGTTATGTTACAGGAGCGAAGAATTGCACTACCTTCAAATGCATAACAAAAAAACCGAGCAAACTCTCGTTTCATACATAAAAAAATAATCTGATGAAAGTTTAAGTCTGCTCGGTTTCTCAATTGTCTCCTCAGTAACTCATTTCTTATTTATGCTCTACCAACCATTCCGCTACTTTTTTTGCATCTTCACCTTGAATCAATCCCGGTGACATTGATCCGCGGCCCTTTTTAATAATATCTTCAATATCAGCGGCATCATATTTATCGCCTACTTTTCTTAAATCAGGTCCAGTTGCTCCAGATAAATCCTTCGCATGACAACCTGCACAACTCTTTTGGAAAATTTGTTCTGCAGTATCAGTGCTTGCAGATTGATTAGAAGATTTCTCTTCCTCCTTCTTTCCGCATGCCCCTAGGGCAAAAACCAATGATGTTCCTAAGACAACAGCCAACAGTTTTTTTTTCAACTCTATCGCTCCCATTATTCATATTTATTTATCTTTCATATGCACTCACTTGTCATTATAATCATAATCCAAATGAAGAAAAACGAATCTACATAGAATAATTTTAACAATTCCTATAGATATAGCGCTTCTGCCAATTGTTTCAATTCTGTGAACATCTCTACAACTTTATAAAGAAGTTTTTTCAAACAAAAAGCAATCCAAAATCTTGGATGCATTTTCTTCATTTGCATCCTAATTCTTATATTTTCTGCTTTTTACAAAACAATATGTAACCTTGTATGCTAAAAGCAACTCCAGCAAAAAAGAAGTTGCTACTCAACTTCTCCTCCTTTTTCCTACCTATACAGACACAGCCTCTTGTTATCCTCTATTTTCTCTCCGATGTGGGGTATCCAAAAAGGCAGTGAAACTTGAGTTTTTGGAGCCCTTTTTTAATTCTCTATCAAAAAACATACATAAGCATCACGCAGTACCTCATGCTAATATTAAAAAATAATCCACCGTTTACATGCCGCATCTTCTAATCAACAATTGAAAGGCTCACATAAGAAAAAACAGTGCAAGAGCACATTTTTCTGTGCGAAATCGGAGTTTTGTATGCTAGCCACTGCTGCACTTCATTTTCCTCCACTATAAAAAATAGTAGTTCAGACCATAGTGGTGATGATCTGCGCTACTATTTTTAGTATGCTTTTTAGGAAATACGAGAACGTAAATATGCATCAATAAATGGGTCGATTTCTCCATCCATAACCGCTTGTACGTTACCAACCTCTGTATTTGTACGATGATCTTTAACAAGAGAATATGGGTGAAATACGTAAGAACGAATTTGGCTACCCCAGCCAATTTCCTTTTGTTCCCCACGGATTTCATCTAATTCCGCTTGTTGCTCTTCTAATTTCTTTTGGTACAATTTTGCTTTTAACATTTTCATCGCATGCTCACGGTTTTTAATTTGTGAACGTTCCGATTGACAAGTTACAATCGTATTTGTCGGTATATGTGTAATACGAACTGCTGAATCTGTCGTATTAACGTGCTGTCCACCAGCACCACTTGCACGGTACGTATCCACTTTTAAATCTTCTGTACGTACTTCAATTTCAACTTCATCATTAAATTCAGGTACAACTTCACAAGATACAAATGATGTATGGCGACGACCTGAAGAATCAAATGGTGAAATACGAACAAGACGATGTACACCTTTTTCAGCTTTTAAATAACCGTATGCATTATGACCTTTAATTAACAGCGTCACACTCTTAATACCAGCTTCATCACCTGGTAAGTAATCTACTGTTTCCACTTTAAATCCGCGCTTTTCAGCCCATCTTGTATACATGCGCAATAACATCGATCCCCAGTCTTGTGACTCTGTTCCACCTGCACCTGGGTGCAATTCTAAAATGGCATTATTTTTATCATAAGGATCACTTAATAACAATTGCAATTCGTATTCATTCATTTCTTGTATTAAAGATTTCACTTCAGATTCCAATTCCTCATGTAAATCTTTATCGTACTCTTCTTTTAACAGTTCATGTGTTACTTCTAAATTTTCAAATGTTTCATCTAGCTGACGGAACTTCCCAACCATATCTTTTAATGCATTTGCTTCATTAATAACAGTTTGAGCACCTTGTTGGTCATCCCAAAAGCCAGCTTCCATCATCGTTTCTTCTAATTCTGCAATGCGCTTTTCTTTTGCAGGAAGGTCAAAGAGACCCCCTAAAAGCCGCTAATCTCTTAGCCATTTTCTCTAATTCCTGTCTAATTTCAACTAATTCCATTTCCTTCACCTCTATGCAATTACTGTTACGCTTGATAAAAAAACAAGGGAAACTCTCCCCGCCTTTTCCAGAGAGAGTTTCGCTCTTTTTATTATATGGATATTTCTAAAAACTTTCCATTTTCTTCGCAGAAATGCTTGCTTCAGGATACAAGTTGCTTTTCTTTAATTCAGCTCTGGTGGTCAGAACAGTTGATCATTTCACTGCTTTCTTACGAGTTCCAATGGCCTCTTTTGTTCTGAACGAGCCGCCTCCGCTTTTTTTGATCCAGCTCCGGCCGCTAGAATGTTCGGTGGCTTCACTCCTTCCTCCGAGGCAAAGTGCGCCTCTTTGTCAGGAGTTCCATCCCCCTCCCATTCTGAACGAGCCGCCTCCGCTTTTCTTATTTCCCAACACCGCAGCAGTTTTTATATTTTTTACCGCTACCACATGGACATAAGTCGTTACGTCTAACTTGTTCACCTTTAACAACTGGTTTTTTCTTTGCTTCTTCACCGCTATCTACTGGATGAATTGCTTCTCCTTGTGCCACTTCTTGGCGCTCTAAATTTTGTTCGATTTCCGCTTTCATAATGTAACGAGAGATTTCTTCTTCAATGGAAGCGATCATCGCTTCAAACATCGCAAAGCCTTCCATTTGATATTCACGAAGTGGGTCAATTTGACCGTAAGCACGTAAATGAATCCCTTCACGAAGTTGATCCATCGCATCAATATGATCCATCCACTTCGTATCTACAACACGGAACACAACAACTTTTTCAAATTCACGCATTTGTTCTTCTGGCAGAAGTTTTTCTTTTGCATCATAGCGCTCTAATACTTTTGCCATAATTGGTTCGCTCATCTCTTCTGGGGCAAGACGACGTAATTCTTCTTCTTTAATGTCGCCTTCTTCAAGAAGAGTTGTATTTAAGTAGTCAATAAGACCTTTTATGTTCCAATCTTCTTCCACTTCTTCTTGTGTATGAAGCGCAATTGCACGGTCTACCGTAGACTTCATCATCCCTTCGATGATGTTTCTTAAGTTTTCAGATTCCATTACTTCTTGACGTTGTTTATAAATTACTTCACGTTGTTGACGAAGTACATCATCATATTGTAGAAGCTGCTTACGTGCATCATAGTTGTTTCCTTCTACACGTTTTTGAGCTGATTCTACCGCACGAGAAACCATCTTACTTTCGATTGGTTGTGAATCATCCATTCCGAGGCGATCCATCATCGCTTTCATATTATCAGAACCGAAGCGGCGCATAAGTTCATCTTCCATAGATAAGTAGAACTGCGTCACACCAGGGTCTCCTTGACGTCCAGCACGACCGCGTAACTGGTTGTCAATGCGGCGGCTCTCATGGCGTTCTGTCCCGATAACGGCTAAACCGCCAACTTCTTTTACACCTTCACCTAGCTTAATATCTGTACCCCGTCCAGCCATATTCGTGGCGATTGTTACAGCGCCTTTCACACCAGCTTCTGCAATAATATCGGCTTCACGCGCATGGTTTTTCGCATTTAAGATGTTATGACGTACACCTTTTCTTGTTAACATTTTTGAGATAAGCTCTGACGTTTCAATTGCTACAGTACCAACAAGGACTGGTTGACCATTTTTATGACGTTTCACAATATCTTGAACAACCGCATTGAATTTGCCTTCCATCGTTTTAAAAATTAAATCGGCACGGTCATCACGAATAACAGGTCTATTCGTTGGAATAACAATAACATTCATATTATAAATGTTGCGGAACTCTTCTTCTTCTGTCTTCGCTGTACCAGTCATACCTGATAACTTTTTATACATACGGAAGTAGTTTTGGAATGTAATTGTGGCAAGCGTCATACTTTCATTTTGAATTTCTACGCCTTCTTTTGCTTCAATTGCTTGGTGTAACCCTTCACTGTAGCGGCGTCCTTTCATAAGACGACCAGTGAATTGGTCTACGATAACAATTTCGCCCTCTTGTACCACATAATCCGTATCACGGTGCATAACAACGTGTGCACGAAGAGCTTGATTAATATGATGAAGAAGTGCTACATGTTTTAAATCAAATAAATTTTCGATATGGAATGCTTTTTCCGCTTTTGTAATTCCATCTTCTGTTAACATCACATTTTTTGTTTTTACATCAAATGTATAATCTTTTTCATTTTCTAATGTACGAACAAATGCATTCGCAAACATATATAATTCTGTTGATTTTTGTGCTTGTCCAGAAATAATAAGCGGCGTACGCGCTTCATCTATTAAGATAGAATCGACTTCATCAATAATCGCAAAATGAAGCGGACGTTGCACGCGCTGCTCTTTATATAGCACCATGTTATCACGTAAATAGTCAAAACCAAGTTCATTGTTTGTACTATATGTGATATCAGCAGCATACGCAGCTTGTTTCTCTTCCCGCGACATACTATTTAAATTAATTCCCACTGTTAAACCAAGAAATTCATGAAGTTTTCCCATTTCACTTGCGTCACGCTGTGCTAAATATTCATTGACTGTCACAACATGAACGCCTTTACCTGTTAAAGCATTTAAATATACGGGTAAGGTAGACGTCAACGTTTTACCTTCACCAGTTTTCATTTCTGCTATATTCCCTTCATGTAAAGCAATACCACCCATTAACTGAACTGGGTATGGGCGCATACCCAGAACGCGGTGTGCCGCTTCTCGCACAACAGCGAAAGCTTCTGGTAATAAATCATCTACTGTCTCACCTTTTGCCAGACGTTCTTTAAACTCAGCTGTTTTTCCCTTTAATTGTTCATCAGTTAATGGCTTTATAGTCGGTTCAAGTGACTCGATTTGATCTACCATTTTCTGCATACGTTTAATTTGGCGTTGATTTGCATCAAATACCTTTTTTAAAATACCGATCATAGGAAATACGCTCCTCTTTTATTAAAATAACACCTCTGATTGTCTGCTCTCTATATTTCATCAATCAGTCGTGATAAAAAGCAATTTATGTTCTGCCAATTTCTCTCCTAATTTAAAAAACCAAAATGTATAAACCTAATGATAATTGTAACACTTGTTTTATAGCTATGACAACAATCGTCCAAATGTATCCTTTATATAAAATAACTCGATTTTTTATACTATGACAAAAAACGATAATAATACAGGAACAACTGAACAAAAATTCTATAAATCAGTGCTTCCTACAAAATAATAGGCACATTCTATTTCATACAATTCAAAAAAAAAGCGTAGCCTTTGACAGCTACGCTTTTGAATCGTTATTTTGCTTCAATTAATCCATATTTTCCATCTTTGCGGCCATATACGATATTTGTTTCGTTTGTATCTGCATTTGTGAAGACGAAGAAGTTATGACCTAACATATCCATTTGTAAAATCGCCTCTTCAACGTCCATTGGTTTTAAGTCAAATCGTTTTGTACGTACAAGTTCTAATTCATCTTCCTGTACTTCTTCTTGACCTAACTGATCTGGAAGAATAAAGGCAGTTTTAGCAGAACCTTTTTCACGTAACTTACGATTTACTTTTGTTTTATGCTTACGAATTTGACGCTCAATTTTATCAACTACTAAGTCAATTGCAGCGTACATATCGCTATGAGTTTCTTCGGCGCGAAGTAATAAGTCTGTAAATGGAATTGTTACTTCGACTCTTTGCTTGTCAGAGTATACTTTTAAGTTGACCTTCACTTCTGGGAATGTATCAAAATAGCGCTCTATTTTGCTCAGCTTCTTTTCTACATATTCCTTTAATGCTGGAGTTACTTCGATATTTTCACCACGAATGTTGAATTTCATAGATGAATTCCTCCTTTCAAGCCTATGTATATTATTTCGACACCGGCTTAAAAAACCCTTTTCACTTTTTTAAAAAAGTTGTTGAAATTGCAATTTTTATCATTTTTTGTTGAAAAGATGCATCGTTTCTATTTTCATTTTACCCTATTAACACTATACATAACGAATATAAGTATGGACAATTCGTTACAGAAAAGAAACAACTTTTTGACAATACTTTCTACATAAGGAAAAATCCAATCGATAGCGGTTCTACCTAACAGAATCCATATAACATAAAAACCCTTGTCTCAGC
Organism: Bacillus cereus group sp. BfR-BA-01360; assembly: GCF_022663595.1. NCBI lineage: Bacteria > Bacillati > Bacillota > Bacilli > Caryophanales > Bacillaceae > Bacillus > Bacillus cereus group sp. BfR-BA-01360. The sequence continues at coordinate 7,883 of NZ_JAKUFV010000012.1, read as the reverse complement.
AAGGGTTTCCAATTATATAAACGTTGCCACAATCGCAGCTCTATGTTCTTAAAATCCTTTACAACTTCACAACATTCACCGCTTGCGGTCCACGTGCTCCATCTACAATATCAAATTCCACATTTTGTCCTTCTTCTAATGTTTTATACCCCTCTTGCTGAATTGCAGAAAAATGGACAAAAATATCATCGCCATCTTCGCGTTCAATAAATCCAAATCCTTTTTCTGCATTGAACCATTTTACTCTTCCTTGCATGCTTGTTCCATTCCCTTCACTCTAAAAATCAGGACATTTGTCCTATAGTTTGACTATAACGAATGACAACCTGTCAAGTCAAAGAAGACTTGTCGCCTTTTTATTGTATCTTTCGACATCTACTATCCTCGGCAAAGCGTCAAACTGGATACACTTTGTGCACCTGCATGATATAGTAATTCACCGACTTGCCTCACCGTAATACCTGTCGTATATACGTCATCTATAATTACAAGATGTTGCCCTGTCAAACACTCTTCTTCTTGAAAGTAAAAAGGATTGGCAGCAGCTATTCTCTCTATTCTCCCCTTTTTGCTCTGTTTCTCTGTCTCTTTTCTAGTTAAAGATGTTGGTAAAATAGGAATTGGCAAGCAGGCTGCTAATCGTTCAGCCTGATTAAAGCCCCGCTCATACTCTCGTTCTTTACTAAGGGGCACAGGAATAAGGAATTGTGCATTTGAAAAGTATTTTTGAAATGTCGATACAAAGCCAATTTGAAAAACCTTCACAAGCTCTGCATCGCCTCGAAACTTAAACCGTGCTAATATCTCTTTCATTCCATCATTATACACATATGTAGAACGATTCTTTATGAAAGGAAAGCAATTTTCCTCTTTCCATTTCATACAATCTCTACAAATTTCCCCGTACCTATATGCCGGATCAAGAGAAGATAACGGACGACCACAGCCATGACAAAATTCTCCTGTTATATAGGAAAGTTTTCGTTCACATAGATTGCATATGTATCTATCGTGAGGCCGAATAAAAAAAGAATACCAACTCGCTTCTTCGGCAATATAATCGTCACAAAGTAAACAGTGCATCAATCTATCAACCCTTCTCGTTTAGCCCTTTTATTCATAAATTGAATATGCTTTTTCGCAGCAGTCATTGCTTTCGTTTTTCCATAATGAAAATAAATGACTTCCCCCTTTGGATTGTGAGAACTTCTACCAACGCGGCCCGCTATCTGAACCAGTGCACTTTCAGAAAAAATATCCTCTTCTGCTCCTAGCACAGCTACTTGTAAATTCGCGACCGTTACCCCTCTCTCCAATATAGTTGTAGTTATGAGTAATGGTATATCCCCTTTACGAAATGCCTCTACTTTCTCTTTTCTCATTGGATCTTCTGCATGAACACCAGTAATTTTATGATGTAATCTTTGTAACACAGCCGTTACTTCCTCTACATAACAAATATGAGGAACAAATAAAAAGATAGGATAATGTTTTTGTAGATATATAAGAAGCCAGTCCAATAGAACTTGAGGAATTTGTTTACGTCGAAGTAGTTTTCTCCAATTTCCACACCATTTTAATTTAGGAACCGGTAATGGATGGCGATGATAACGTCCTGATATAATAACACCTTTTTGTTTACCATTTTGCACACTCTGTTTCCATTTCTCTTCTGGAGTTGCTGTTAAATAAATATAGGAAGCATCCTCCTTCGCCGCTTTTCTTACGGCCTCATGTAACATATGATCCATCACATACGGAAAAGCATCAATTTCATCTATAATCATGACATCAAACGCCCTATAATAGCGAAGCAACTGATGAGTTGTAGTTACGATAAGCATCGCTTCTTTTTCATATTCTTTACTGCCTCCGTATAATGTCGCAAATGGTATATCTGGAAACACTTCTTGTAGTCGTGGAGCTAATTCTAATACAACATCTTTTCGAGGCGTCGCTATACAAACTCGCTTACCGTTTTTAAGCGCTTCATCTATGCCAGAAAACAACATCTCCGTTTTTCCAGCACCACATACCGCCCAAATAAAAAAGGACTCTTTCTGTTTAATCGCTTCTACTACCCCCTTTGCAGCTCTATTTTGCCCCGGTGACAATACTCCTTTCCACTGCAAGGCATGAGGAAAACATTCTTGTTTCCCTTCGCAAACACTTCGAACAAGCATCGTACATTCGCTTACTCGTCCCATCATAATACACTTCCGGCAATACGCACATACTTGATTACACCTTTTGCATAAAAATGATGCAAATAGACGTTTCTCTTGATTCCCGCAACGTTGGCATATATAATTGGAATTTTTTCGAACAATCCCTTTTTCTAATACAATCTCCCCTCTACTTATGAAATCGTGCAACTGTTCTTTTGACCATGAAAGTTCATGCAATAACATTTGTCTTCCTTTTTGTATCATTAGACATCCCCCCTTCTCTACTTTACTTCCTTGTCGTAACACTGTAAAAAATCAAAAAAGCCGATAACCTACTTATAAAATAGTAAGCTATCGACTTTATACACATGTTTTATATGTTACAAATCTTAGAATCTACCATAACCTAAGAAATGTTTTTGATTGTAACTGCTGCTTAAGCTAGAGTATGCAATACCTTTATCACCAGCATGAATCATTTGTCCATTACCAACATAAATACCAATGTGAGATGGACCTGCTTTGTAAGTACCTTGGAAGAATACTAAATCTCCTGGTTGTGGACTGCTTACTTTAGAAACAGAGTTCCAGTAACCAGCAACATCTTGACGACCTACTCCATAAACATAAGAGATGAAACCACTGCAGTCAAAACCACCGTTTGATGGAGATGCACTTCCCCAAACGTATGGCATACCTAAATATTGCTGTGCTTTACCAATCACACCATGAACTGGAGCTGGGTTTTGCGCAGGAGTTGGAGCTGATTTTTTCGATTCTTTTTTAGGCTGTTCTTGCGGAGCTGCTTGTTGTGTTTGAGCCTCTGCTACTTGTTTTTGAGCAGCCGCTTCTTGTGCAGCTTTTTCTTTTTCTTGTTCTTCTTTTTCAGCTAATTGTTGTAAATATAACGCTTGCTTTTCAAGCTCTTTTAATTGACCTTCTGTACTTGTCATATTTTTTACAACAGTGTCCATTTTAGCACTTAATTCATTTACCGCTTCTTGTTTTTTTGCTTTTTCAGCATCAAGCTCTTTCTTTGCTGCTTCAATTTTTGATTGTGCTTCTTTCAGCTCTTTTTGCTTTTGCTTAACTGTTTCAACGTCTCTTTTCACAGCTTCTTGATCGCTTTGTTGCGTTTTCATAATATCTTCATCAGATTCAAGAATTTTAGAAACTGAAGTTAAACGATCTACTAAATCAGCAATGTTCTTAGAGTTCACAACAACCTCTGCTACAACGTTCGTATTTGGTTGTTCTTGAAGTGCTACTAAACGTTTTCTCAGCAATTCTTCACGTTTAGAAATCTTTGTTTGTAACTCAGCAATATGCTTACTTTTCTCCTCAATTAATTGCTCTGTTTCAGCAACTTTTTTTGTTGTTTCATCAAGCTTCGCTGTATTCTCTTGAACAGACTTATCTAAGTTTTGAATCGTTTTATTTAAGTCATTCATTTGCTTCTGAAGCTCATCACGTTCTTGTTGTTGTTTATGTAAAGTATCATTTTGTGCATTAATTTGTGTTTTTACGTCATCAATCTTTTCTGCGAATACATTTGGTGCTACCACTGAAAACATCATTCCTGCAGCCAATGCGCAAGATGCCATCTTTAGCTTTTTCATTTTGTTTTTACACCGCTTTCTTTTCCGAATATAATCTATTAAAACTTATACCATAATTCGGCAGTTTTTTTGTCAATGTTACGTTTTTGTAAAATAAATGTAATATTCTTTCGGAAATCCAAGCACAAACCAGCTCTAATTCTATATATATTTGTAGAATCTTAAGAAAAAACATCGTTTTTTTATATAATTGTCATCTATTTGTTACAGAAAAAAACGTAGGATCGCCCTACGTTTTTTCCAGTATACAAAGCATTACTTAACTTACTTTTATTTCACCCATTTTTCAGCCCAATTTTGAACCTCGTTCATAACACTCTCCAGTGCTTTTCCTTTATCAGTTAGTCCGTATTCAATTCGGACAGGTACTTCTGGATACACATTACGAACAACAATGCCTTCGCTTTCTAATTCCTTTAGACGCTCTGACAACATACGATCGCTCATATCCGGGATAATATCAGCGATTTCTCTAAAACGCTTCGGCTCTTCTAATAAAGATTTAATAATTAACCCCGTCCACTTCTTACTAAGCAGTGTGAAGGCCGACTCGAACTTTGGACATAAGCAAGAATTATGCTCCATATGTTTCACCTCTCTTTTATTGTAATATAGTTTCTTATAAAAAGTAAGCAATAAAACTTTCTTCATTTTAAATTATGTACATTTTATCATTCCTAAATATTTACTTGTCAAATAAAGCGGGAATTTAATCCGCATTTTTCCCTCACCACTGCTAACTAGTCTTCTCAAATTGAGGACCTACGAACAATAAAACTTCCATTTCCAAAATAGAAACAAATGGTAGAACGAACGGCCATACCAATCCGTAAAAAAACTCTCTTCAAAAAAGAGAGCTTTTACATTTTTTATTTTGTATACCAACCTAAGCCAATCGAGCCTTCTCCTAAATGCGTACCAATAACAGCTCCAAAATAGCTAGTTCGAATTGTAACATGTGGATATTTCTCTTGCAATTCTTGCTTCCATGCCTCTGCTTCCTCTTCACGATTTGCATGAATAATAACAGCTTCCATTGGCAGCCCTTTACTCGCCTGCTCATCAAAGATTTCAACAATGCGCTTTAATGCTTTTTTGCGCGTACGAATTTTTTCAAAAGGAATAATAACTTTATCTCTAAAATATAATATCGGCTTCACTTGAAGTAAGCTTCCAATAAACGCTTGTGCACTATTCAGACGACCGCCTCGTTGTAAATGATGTAGATCATCCACAACAAAATATGCATCAATCGTCTTTTTCATCTCATCAAATCGCTTTAAAATCTCTTCAGGTGTCTTGCCTTCACGCGCCATTTTTGCCCCTTCACGAACATAAAACCCTTGCACTTCACAACTGATTTCAGAATCATATGCGTACACATCAATACCCTCGACCATCTGTCCAGCTGTTGTCGCTGTTTGATATGTCCCACTAATCCCACTTGAAAGATGGATACTAATAACAGCATCATATTCTTTTGCTAATTCTTCAAACAGCTCGACAAACTTTCCGATTGCCGGCTGAGAAGTCTTTGGCAATTCTTCTTGTTCACGTACTTTCACATAAAAATCATCAGCTGTTATCTCTTCTTCCTCTTGATAAGATGTTGTTCCGAAAACAACATTTAATGGAATCATGTGTATATTGAGTTCTTCACGAATATGCTTTGGTATATATGCTGTACTATCAGTAACAATAGCTGTTCTCATTTTCGTACCTACCTTATAAAAATTTTTTATTCCGCTATTTTAGGGCAGTAAGACTCCCACCTCAAGGTTCAAAGAGTAACAAAGAAGATAGGTGGGAGTAGGAATGCCCGTAACAGCCCGATTGGTGAGGGCTCATAATCAGTGATGGATGAAGAACCCCCCACTGATTAAAGTTTCACTTTATTTCTAATTTTACACGAAAACTAGAAAAGGTGCATTAATGTATGAAAATGCTGGTTAAAAATTATAATAAAAGCATCAACAAATTACAATAAAAACATTAAATCTCCGCCTAAATTTACGATATATTTTTAAAAAATGTTTGAATCTAAAAACGCTCCCTTTTACAATGTAAATACTAGTGATTCCGAAAGATAGGGGCGTATATCATTGTTATTACAATATTTAACAATCAAAGGCTACGGTGAGCACGAAATTGTCATTCAAAAATCAAGATTTATCTGTTATATTAGCCGAGCCAAAACTGAAGAAGAGGCGCAAGCATTTATCCAAAAAATAAAAAAACAACATTGGAATGCGACGCATAACTGTTCTGCTTATTTAATCGGCGAACAAGATCAAATTCAAAAAGCAAATGATGATGGCGAACCGAGCGGTACAGCTGGCGTTCCAATGCTAGAAGTACTTAAAAAACGCGGTTTGAAAGATACCGTCGTTGTCGTTACACGTTACTTTGGTGGTATTAAACTAGGGGCAGGCGGTCTCATTCGCGCATACGGAAAATGTACAAGTGAAGGGATTAACCATGTAGGTATAGTCGAACGAAAACTAATGCGTGTGATGAAAACAGAGATTGACTATACATTACTCGGAAAAGTTGAGAATGAATTGCGCCACTCTGAGTATGCCATCAAAGATATACAGTACTTAGAGAACGTAACGTTTGCTACGTATGTAGAAGAAGATCAGAAACAAAACTTTACCGATTGGATGATTGAACTAACAAATGGGCAATGTACAATTAAAGAAGACGATATGCTATACCTCGAACAAGATGTCCCACAATAAATCTTGTTCTGAGTGACAAATATAAAAGACTATTCTAACTTCCATTACGGAAATAGAATAGCTAAGATTATAACCTTACATTAAAAGGAGATTATATATGGAAGATCGTTATCATCATCTCCAAAAAAGAAGAGTAAAAAAGAAACGTAGACGTAAATTGGTTCTCTTTCTTATTTTTGCATGCCTATTTGGCAGTGTAGGGCTATACTTTCTTAATTCTTACTCTTCGCTTATGGAAATGTATAATGGCTTTACACGCGATAAATCCAAGTTACGTGCAGAAGATGTAGAAATTACAAAAACTCCGTTTACCGTTCTTATTATGGGGATTGAAGATTATGCAACGGATGGGCAAAACGGTCGAACGGATTCCCTTATGTTTGCAACCGTGGATCCGAAATCTAAAAAGGTCTCCCTCATGAGTATTCCACGTGACTCACGGGTAACGATTGCAGGAAAGAATAGAAAAGACAAAATCAATGCCGCACATGCTTATGGCGGAGAAAGTATGGCAATAGACACTGTTGAAAACTTTTTAGAAGTTCCTGTTGATCACTATGTAAAAATTGACTTTAAAGGATTTAAAGGAATTGTCGATGCAGTGGGAGGCGTTACTGTCGATGTCCCATTTGATTTTTGGGAACGTTCCGATACGAACTATGATAAAAAAATCCACTTTAAACAAGGAAAGCACGATTTAAATGGGGAAGAAGCTCTTGCTTATGTTCGCATGCGAAAGCAGGATCCAAATGGAGATTACGGTCGTGCCGCAAGACAGCGTCAAGTACTTGCTGCTGTTATACACAAATTGAACTCTGCATCAACCGTATTTAAAATTAAAGATTTAGCAGATGTCGTTGGAAAATATATAAAAACTGATATACCGATCTTTGATGGGCTTGCTGTTTACAAGAAATTTTCTGATTTCGATCCTTCTCATATCGAAACGTTAAAACTAGAAGGAGAAGACAAAAAAATAGATGGAATCTATTACTTCATTCCAGATGAAATAAGCATGCAAGTTATTCGTAATTCGATTAAGAAAAATATCGGAAAAGCTGATGAACAAACCGAATCAACAACCGATACAAACGAAGGAACAGCAGAGCAAAATAAAGATGCAAACAAAAATACATCTTCACAATCAGGTGCAAATAATGAGGAGAAACCTGCTGCAAACAAAAAAGTACCAGAGTCACCACCCTCTACAAATGCGCATGCAGAGTGGATTATGCGAAATCATCAATAAAAAAGAGCCGATGCTATAAAATGTACCCTATAGGATAGACACTTAAAAAAAGGTCTATTCTATAGGGTATTTCTTGTATAATGAGAGAAAAATGAGAATCGGAGAC
>NZ_JAKUFV010000011.1:0-116946 GCF_022663595.1 Bacillus cereus group sp. BfR-BA-01360 | reverse complement strand
CAGGATCAAACTCTCCAATAAAGTTTGTCTAGCATCATAAATAAAAATTGACGTTTCACGTTGTTTGTTTCGTGCAGTTTTCAAAGAACTCGTTTGTCGCTTCATTTGCGACTTCCTTATGTTAGCATCTCTTCTTTTTGATGTCAACTAAGTTTTTTATTTCTTTTCTTTTTTCGCTCTCTGCATATTTCGCATCAGCGACGTGTATTAATATATCATGCGTTTCTTATCCGGTCAACACTTTTTACGAAAAATTTCACATCCTATTATTTCTACTCAATAAAGCTAGGGAATAAATAAACAATATTGTTTTGATAAAAAATTCTAAATTTTATGTTATATTTATAATAGGAGTGTGATATGAGAATGGGGATTAAGTATTCAAACAAGATCAATAAAATTCGTACGTTTGCATTAAGTTTAGTCTTTATCGGACTATTGATCGCATACTTAGGGGTCTTTTTCCGAGAAAACATTATTATTATGACTACCTTTATGATGCTTGGTTTCTTAGCCGTTCTAGCTAGCACCTTTGTCTATTTTTGGATTGGAATGTTATCTACAAAAACTGTACAAATTGTTTGTCCTAGCTGTAACAAACCAACTAAAATGCTTGGGCGTGTAGATGTATGTATGCATTGTAATCAACCTTTAACTCTTGATCCAAACTTAGAAGGAAAAGAATTTGATGAGAAATATAATAAAAAAACTATAAAGCACACAAATATTTATAAATAAAGAAAGAGACTAACGTAATCGTTAGTCTCTTTCTTTATTTATTGCGCCTTATGACATTCTGGACATACACCATAAATCTCTAAGCGATGACTATTAATAACGAAGCCCGTTGTTTTTGCAGCTTCATCTTCAAGTTTTTCCAAACCTTCATAAGGAAAATCAACAATCTTACCACATTTCTCGCAAATCACATGATAATGTTGACTTGTAACATAATCAAATCTACTTGAAGCGTCTCCGTAAGTTAATTCCTTTACAAGTCCTACTTCTTTAAATACACGTAAATTATTATAAACAGTTGCAACACTCATATTTGGAAACTTACCTTCTAATGCTTTATAAATTTCATCCGCCGTTGGGTGTGTCATAGATTCCACAAGGTACTCTAAAATAGCATGACGCTGTGGAGTAATTCGTACACCCGTATTTTTTAGCATTTCTAGCGCTTCTTTTAATTCTTCTTTGACCACCGCCATGCACCCCGATTCTATACGGATTATTATTTTATAATTCTTATAAAGAGTGTACTCCTTTTCTTATCAATCGTCAATATTTCTACTATAACTAGATGTTTTTTTATTTTTCATCTATCCTTATTTTTATGTATGCTTGACCCTTTTTTATACATATTCCATCGCAACAAAAGTCATCTTTTTATTTCAAATATAACAAAGCATAGAAAAAAGTGCGATATAATCGCACTTGGAATACTATCATCTGAAGAGGTATGCCCTACCCTTTTAATGTATGAAGGATATTGAAAAATGTATAGACATATGCCTGATAGGAAGCACTTCTTTCTTATTTTACAAAGTTTCCTCCTAGATGCTAAATAGAAACAAGGTAAACAGCAGGAAATACAATTGCTAACAGAAAATGCTATCCCACTATACGTTTCTCGTATAGAAAAGATATATTTACGCCTGCTTTTTTATACTTTCTAATACTTCTTCGACATGTCCCTTTACTCTCACTTTACGCCATTCTTGTACAAGTTCACCATTTTTATTAATAAGGAAAGTCGAACGTTCAATTCCCATATACTCTTTACCAAAGTTTTTCTTTAATTTCCAAACCCCATATTGTTCTGCTACCTTATGATCTTCATCCACTAATAGTAAAAATGGTAATTCGTATTTTTCAATAAATTTCACATGTCTATTAGCTGGATCCGGGCTTACTCCAAGAATGACAGTATCATTTTCTTGAAATACTCCATATGCATCTCGAAAATCACACGCTTCTGTTGTACACCCTGGTGTCATATCTTTTGGATAGAAATATAAAACAACATGTTTTCCTCTAAAATCAGATAACTTAATTTGTTCTCCATTGCTTGCTTCCAGAGTAAAGTCTGGTGCCATTTCTCCTACTGTGATCATACTTATCACTCCTTTTGCCTTCTACTATAACAAACATTTCCTTATTTTTCATTTTCTATTACAGTACGAACAACAAATGCAAAGGGTAATGTATATCCAATTAAAGCCTCTACAATCGCTATCCATCGTCCTATGCCAATCGGCGTAATATCTCCATAGCCAACCGACAATAAAGTTACTGCACTAAAATATAAACATGTTTCGACAAGCTGGAATGAATGAACAGTTAACTTTTCACCCTCTTCTCTTAGTACTGTAAACCCACTTTCTTCTAAAACAACATAACTTAATCCAAACGCAATAAGTACTGTTGTATAAATTAAAAATAATGAAGTTAAATTATACAAAGAAAAAAATCGTTTCGAATCAGCACATCTCCATACCAGTTGAATACTTCTTAAAACTGCAATTGCTGCAATTAAGAGAATAAGTCCCCATAACATGTCCTCCACCTCATTTTATATGTATGAGGACTGTATAGAATTTATCCGTCGAAACAAACAAGCCTTTCTAATTAATTTCCAGCTCCGCGATATCTTTTTACTCCTTGATTCCAAAGCGTTATTGCAATCGCAAAACAAACGATACCAACAATTGGTGTTGCAAATGCATAACTGTTCCACTCTGCTTTTCTAAGGAAATAGGCTGCCGGATAGACACCCACAAAAGCAAAAGGTAGTACGAACGTTAAAACAAAGCGAATGACACGGTTATAAATATTTACAGGATATCTTCCATAATTTCCGATGTTATACATAAGTGGCATAATAGAACTTTTCGCATCTGACCAAAAACCAAGGCTTGCAAGGGTTACAAATATCCCTCCATATACAAGCGCACCACCTCCTACCATCAGAATGAAGAAAAAGAAGTCATACCAATGGAAAGAAAGTCGGAGTTCTGCTGCGGCATATCCCATCACAATCATTCCGGTCAGCGCTCCAATTAATGATTCCAATTCCATTCTTTCTAATATAACTTGAAATAAGCTATGAATTGGTCTCGTTAATACACGATCCATTTCTCCTTTAATAATATATCGATCATTAAAATCCCATATATTAAAGAATGCGGAAAAAATGGCAAATGGAACTAAGAAAAATCCGTAAATAAAGATTACCTCTTCCCGACTCCACCCTTTTAATGCTTGCGTATGCCCGAAAACGACAAGGATGAAGATTAAATTAACAGCTTGTAATAACAAGTCCGAAAGTAATCCGACGATAAAGTCACCACGATACTCCAATTTTGTTTTTATATATTGGCTTGCATATTGTAAAAATAATCGCATATATAGCATCTCATCATCCCCCTTGTACAATTAGACGTTTTCTCGCCGTTTTCCACATCAGCACAATTGGAATAATAAGCATTACTGCCCAAATCATTTGAAAGAATAGCGCTTCATATAATTTATTTCCGCTTATTCCTTCAGAAAAAATCATACTTGGAATATAACTGATTGCTTGAAATGGTAAAAACACCATTGCCTTTTGGGCCCATAAAGGATAGAAACTAATCGGTAATAACAAACCAGAAAATAAATCAATCACAACTCGTTTCGCATACATAATTCCACTGTTATTAAACAAGAAAAAGGTAAGCATTCCCGTCATTAAGTTAATTTGTGTATTAATAATGAAACTAAATATTAAGGATAAAAAGAAATAGAACCACGTTTGAACATTCATTGTAATTTGTAATGAGAATAATAAAGTTACAATAATCATTCCTGGTATTGAAAAAAATGCAAAGCGAAATATCCCTTCTCCAAGCCCTTGCATGACTTTCATTCCTAAATAATTATATGGACGAATTAATTCTACTGCTACACGTCCTTCTTGAATTTCCATCGCAATTTCTCGATCGATATTATTAAAATAAAAAGCACGAGCCATCCAAGCAATCGCAATATAAGTCGTCATCTGCGAAATAGATAAACTTTCAATATTCTCTTTCCCACTATAAATAGCTTTCCATAAAAAGTAATACGCACCAATATTAATTGTATAAATTAAGATACCGCTATAATAATTTGTGCGATAAGCAAGCATCATTAAAAAACGAATGCGAATCATTTCCATGTACTTACCCATGAGTCATACCTTCTTCATAAATGTTACGAATCATTTCTTCTGTAGACACTTCATTAATTTTTAAATCTTTAATTTGAAAAGTTTGTACTACTTTTGAAATCAGCATAGAAATAATGACTTCTTCATTCGGTATTTTCGCAATCCATGTATGCTCATCTTTTGCTTTAGACCAAGCAACTTGACTGTCTGGCATAATCATTGCTAATTGTTGAGGCGAAACAGGAGAAACAAACTGAAAATGAATTTCCTTTTCTGCCCCCCATTGCGACCGTAAATTTTCTAAAGATCCATCATATATAATATTCCCTTCATCAAGCATAATAACGCGCTCACATAATGCCTCAATATCAGTAATATCATGCGTTGTTAATAAAATCGTTGTTTTGTAACGCTCATTCATCTCTTTTAAAAATTTGCGTATCTTCAATTTCACAAGAACATCTAAGCCAATTGTCGGTTCATCTAAAAATAATAACGGCGGATTATGAATTAAAGCTGCTGCTAATTCACAACGCATCCTTTGCCCAAGTGATAGTTTTCGCACTGGCTTATTTAATAACGGGCCAATATCTAATGTTTCAATCACATGTTCCATATGCTCTTTATACTGTGCATCTGATACACTATACACTTTTTTCAATAAGCGAAATGATTCTTGTACAGCGATATCCCACCAAAGCTGAGATCGTTGACCAAATACAACACCGATTGTTCTTACGAATTCCTCTCTCTGTTTGTGCGGATTCATTCCGTTTACTATAATTTCTCCAGATGTTGGAGTCAAAATTCCCGTTAACATTTTAATAGTCGTTGATTTACCAGCACCATTTTCACCAATATAACCAACCATTTCACCTCGCTTGACAGTAAACGAAACATCATTTACTGCTGGTACTATTTTATAATTACGATTTAATAAATCACGGAATGCACCTTTTAAGCCAGAACGACTGGAGTAAGCTGTAAATTCTTTTCGTAATCCTTTTACTTCAATTACTGATTTCATAATTAGCCCCCTTCCTAAATATCACAACGAATAGTTTACCCGAGCTAATATCCTTATCACAAATAATACGTCTTTCTAAAAAACATGTTAGAATAATACATAGATTTTTGTAAGGAGATGAATGATAGTGAATTTCACAAAATCAGAAGCATTACATAAGGAAGCTTTAGAACATATTGTTGGCGGTGTGAATAGTCCTTCTCGTTCTTTTAAAGCAGTTGGCGGTGGTTCTCCCGTTGCAATGGAACGTGGAAAAGGTGCTTACTTTTGGGATGTAGATGGCAATAAATACATCGATTATTTAGCAGCATACGGTCCCATTATTACAGGACATGCTCACCCACATGTAACAAAGGCAATTAAAACAGCTGCTGAAAATGGTGTTTTATACGGAACACCAACAGCATTAGAAGTAAAGTTTGCAAAAATGTTAAAAGAAGCAATGCCAGCTTTAGATAAAGTGCGTTTCGTAAACTCTGGTACAGAAGCTGTTATGACTACAATCCGTGTGGCTCGTGCTTATACTGGGCGCACAAAAATTATGAAATTCGCCGGTTGTTACCATGGGCATTCAGATTTAGTACTTGTTGCAGCTGGCTCTGGCCCTTCTACTCTTGGAACTCCTGATTCAGCTGGCGTGCCACAAAGTATTGCTGAAGAAGTGATTACCGTACCATTTAACAATGTCGAAACTTTAAAAGAAGCACTCGACAAATGGGGACATGAAGTTGCAGCGATTCTTGTTGAACCAATCGTTGGAAACTTTGGGATTGTAGAACCGAAACCTGGATTCCTTGAACAAGTAAACGAACTTGCTCATGCAGCTGGTGCCTTAGTAATCTATGATGAAGTTATCACCGCTTTCCGCTTTATGTACGGGGGGGCTCAAGACCTTCTTGGCGTAACACCAGACTTAACAGCTCTTGGTAAGATTATTGGTGGCGGACTACCAATTGGAGCATATGGCGGTAAAAAAGAAATTATGGAACAAGTCGCTCCGCTTGGCCCCGCTTATCAAGCAGGTACAATGGCAGGAAATCCAGCTTCTATGTCAGCAGGTATCGCATGCTTAGAAGTATTAAAGCAAGAAGGCGTATACGAAAAATTAGATAAGCTTGGAGCAATGCTTGAAAAAGGTATTTTAGAACAAGCGCAAAAACATAATATCAATATTACAGTAAACCGCTTAAAAGGAGCACTCACTGTTTACTTCACCACAAATACAATTGAAGATTATGATGGTGCGCAAAATACAGATGGAGAAATGTTCGGTAAATTCTTCAAACTTATGCTGAAAGAAGGAATTAATTTAGCTCCATCCAAATATGAAGCTTGGTTCTTAACAACAGAGCATACTGCAGAAGACATTGAATATACAATTGAAGCTGTCGGTAGAGCATTTGCTGCTTTAGCAAAATAATAAAGAAAAAGAAAAAAATAGAGACCTTTCTCTATTTTTTCTTTTTCCTATTTCATAAATCACACACAAATAGTATAATTATTCATAATTATCAGTTTTATTTCTTTTTTCGCATTCATTGCATACAAAGTCTTTTAACAATAATTAGTCAGATTATTTAGTTTTTTATAAAAAGAGGGGGGATTGACGGATGCTCAATACACAAAAGACATGGACACCGTCTTTATTTCGAGATTATAAAAACGCTGAACACGATGCGTGTGGAATCGTTTCCGTGATAGAAAAGCAAAGAATTCCTACAAAAGAAAACATCGACCTTTGTATACAATCACTTATTAAAATGAATCACCGTGCTGGTTTCATTAATGGTGAAGGAGATGGGATCGGCATTCACATTGATTTACCAAAAGAACTTTGGAAAGAAAAATTAAAAAATAGCGGATATAATCCAGCGATTGTGGAACATCCTCACTTTATCATTGGACATTTTTTTCTAGACAAAAAAGCAAATGTAAACCATTTAAAAAATGATGTACGTCAAAAATTAGAGCAAAACAATCTCACCATTATATTTGAGAATGATAATGCGGTAAACTCCGATGCACTCGGTCCTCTTGGGAAACAAGAAGAACCCGTATTTTGGCAAATTGCCATGATTGCAGAGAAAGACGCTATAAATATTGATCAAATGCTATTCTCTTTAACAATTGCGATTGAAGAGAAAAGGCAGGTTCACGTTTCCTCACTTAGTCAACATCATGTCGTTTATAAAGTGCTCGGAGCTGGTGATACACTTGTCGCTTACTATAATGACTTGCAACATCCGCTTATTGCATCAACAATGACATTAGGACATAACCGTTACTCCACGAATACATTATCTAATTTTTTTCGTGTACAACCGTTTAGTATTCTCGGACATAATGGTGAGATTAATACGATTGCTACACTACGTGATCAAGCCAAAATGATTGGTGTACCACTTACTGCTGGTGGCAGTGACTCTCAAGATTTAAACCGCACCTTAGAAACACTTCTCATTCATTACAACTACAGTTTATTCGAAGCAATGGACATCTTATTTCCACCGATTATAAATGAAATAAAATTATATGAAACACACTTACAAGATTTATATACGTATATACGTGAAGCGTGGGGACATTTTGCCCAAGGGCCAGCTGGTATCATTTCGCGTTATAAAGATGAAGCCGTCTTTAGTGTCGATTCCCTTGGTTTACGACCAGTTTGGAAAGTGGAAACGGAAACTTCTTTTATTTTTTCTTCAGAGCCAGGAATCATCTCACCAAATGAATATGTAGCAGAACCAAAACCTCTTGCACCTGGAGAAAAAATCGGATTACATTGGCAGGAAGACACCCTTGTTCTCTATGAATATGAAAAGTATCAAGAAGAAGTATTCAATCGTTTCAAACAGCGAATTGATGTGACAGACTACCATCTGAATGTAACCATTCCAGCTATAGAGAACATCAATGGACAATCTAATCGTAATCAAGTAGCAACCGAGGAATATGTTGCGTTTGGATGGAATCGTGAGCATATTCAGCTTCTTGAACAAATGGCTGCAAAAGGAGTTGAACCAATTCGCTCTCTCGGACACGATGCTCCTCTCGCTGCACTTGATACAGATAGACGTAACATCTCTGATTTTATAAAAGAAAGCGTAGCAGTTGTTACAAATCCAGCGATTGACCGCGATAGAGAGATTGAACATTTCTCTACACGTATCGTACTCGGAGAACGCCCAAGTTTATCACATACGTCTCATCATCCATTTGTGTTTGAACTTTTATCGCCAATTATATTAGAAGGGAATTTAGCTCAGTCTATAACGAATGATTTAGAAACTATCACATATGAGCAACTCCTTCAATTATTCGTCACTCATAGCACAATTTATAAACTGTCCATGACTTTTACATCATCAGAAACATTATACGATGCGCTGAATCGAATCAATGAAGAAGCAATTATGGCTGTCCGAAAAGGAGCTACTCTATTAATTTTAGATGATGCGAAAGCGCACAAAGATGGTCAACTATGGATGGATCCACATTTAATCACAGCTAGTATCCATCAGGCATTAATGGAAAAACAACTGAGAAGAAACTGCTCTCTTCTTGTTAGATCTGGTGCTCTTCGTTCCTTACACGATCTTGTGACGCTATATGGATTCGGTGCAGATGTTATTAATCCTTACTTCATGTTTGCAACTGTAAATGATGGTACAACATCACCGATTATTAATTTATATACAGCATTAAACAAAGGGATTGAAAAAGTAATTTCCACGATCGGGATTCATGAGCTACGAGGTTATGGTCGTCTCTTTTCTTCCATCGGATTACACGAAGAGATTGCAAATATACTGCAAATTACAAATTTCTTTGGGGCTAATCATTTAGCATTCTCCCTTACATCACTTGTAGAAGGCGCGAAATCTAGAGCAATGGATTATAACAATCCAAAGGTAAAAATGCGAAAAACGTTCCATATATTCCCGCGCATTTGGAAAGCGATTGGCGATGTGGCAAAAGGAAACCAGTATGATGATTTTCGCGAAAAATTAACAGAGCTAGAAGAAAAAAATCCAATCGCAATCCGTCATCTTATTCAATTAAAAGAAGCAGAACAAGCCGTACCACCTGAACAAGTTTCTATTGCCATCAAAAATCATAACTTACCATTTATTATTAGCTCCATGTCTTTTGGATCTCAAAATGAAACTGCCTTCCGCGCTTATGCGGAAGCTGCCGAGCGTTTAAATATGATTAGCCTAAATGGTGAAGGCGGAGAAATTAAGGATATGATTGGTAAATATCCACATACACGCGGCCAACAAATTGCATCTGGACGTTTTGGTGTAAATGCCGAACTACTTAACTCATCCAATTTAATTGAAATCAAAATCGGGCAGGGAGCAAAACCTGGTGAAGGCGGGCATTTACCAGGTTCAAAAGTAACTTTAAAAATCGCTGAAGCACGAAACGCAACAATTGGCTCAGACCTTATTTCGCCTTCTAACAATCATGATATTTACTCCATTGAAGACTTAGCTCAAATGATTACTGAAATTAAAACAGCGAATCAATTTGCAAAAGTGGCTGTGAAAGTTCCTGTTGTTCCTAATATTGGAACGATTGCCGTTGGGATTGCCAAAGCCGGGGCTAATTTTATTAATATAAGTGGATTCGATGGCGGAACCGGAGCTGCACGTATTCATGCCCTGCAACATGTCGGCCTTCCTGTAGAAATCGGAGTAAAAGCTGCTCATAACGCCCTTCTTGAAGCAAATATGAGACATCAAGTAGAAATATGGGCAGATGGTGGTATTCGCAGTGTTAATGATGCGCTTAAAATTATGCTTTTAGGTGCCAATCGCATCGGTTTTGGTACTTTATCCATGATTGCAATTGGCTGCACAACTTGTCGCGGCTGTCATTTAGATACATGTCATGTAGGAATTGCAACACAAATTGAGTCAGAAGCACAAGCAAAAGAGCACGGTCTCCGCCGCTTTATCCCGCGTCAATTCGAACATGCTGTAGAAGGATTACTAAACTTATTTACTGCTTTTGGAGAGGAACTGAAACGATTAACAGGAATACTTGGTTATACGAATTTACAAGAAATTGTTGGACGTTCAGATTTATTAGAGCAAACTCGCGGTATAGATTTATTAGATTTACACAGTTTATTACACACATTAAATATCTCATCTTCCACTTCAATCCAGTCTATACAAAACGAACAACCTATTGTAATGAATGCGGTCCGTTCTAAAGAATTAGTGGGTGTTAGTGTGAATCAACGCGTAATGGGAGGCTTAGAATCCTGTTATCGCGTTCGTAGTAAGCTGTATGAAAATAATCCTCTTGAACCGCTCATTCTCAAGTATACAAATGGATCTATTCCAGGTAACGGCCTAGGAGCTTATAATAGTGAGAATTTATTTATTCACGTCAATGGTGGTGCTCAAGATGGTATCGGAAAAACATCATTTGGCGGTGGCATTTATATTACAAAATCAAAAGGAAAAGATGGTGTATATTACAACGGCTCTGTCGGAAAGTGCTTTGGATATGGTGCTCAAAAAGGGGCCTTATATGTCCAAGGGAATGCTGATGCACGTGCAGGAATTCGTCTTTCAGGAGCAGACATGGTTATTGGCGGCAGAATTACCAAACCACTTCGCTCGAAGGAAAACGGCAACTTAGGTTCCTATGCAAGTATAAAAGGATTCGCCTTTGAATATATGACAAATGGTCGCGCTCTTGTTTTAGGAGATCCTGGTCCATGGATTTGTGCTGGCATGACAGGTGGAATTGTCTATTTACGTCATCAACCAGAACTCGGTTTAACAGAGCACGCTTTAAAAAGACGAATTGCCAAAGGGGCAAATGTCACATTACAACCGCTTAGCAATCATGGCAAATTAGACGTTACCCAATTATTAACAGACTATATTCGAGTATTAAATGAACATGAGCAATTTGAAGAAGTTGCTCTCTTAACACCGTTACTAGATGATATACAAAAACATTTTTATGAAATCATCCCGAAAAAAGAACAAGCAGATCCATCTGTTTCAACTGAATAATTTTATCCTTATAAGAATTGACTAAGTCAATCACGCATAGTAATCTATAATAACAAATTGAAACCTGCTGACATTCAGCGGGTTTTTTCACTAAGCATGATGGATTCAAAAAAAGAGAACAATGAAAAATCCTTCACTAGTCTTTTTACATGAATTTGATTTGAAATGTCACTAAAATATCACTTGCTAACATATTGTAATGAATGTATAGTATCATGTTGTACATTCACTATGACAAGAAGAAAGGACATCAATAAGGGTATGAAACTTGGTGCTCGCATTTTAAAAACGGGTATTGCCATTACATTAGCACTGTTTGCTAGTACTTTGCTCCATCTGCCAAGTCCAGTATTTGCAGGGATTTCAGCCATTTTTGCTGTACAACCATCTGTATACCGCTCATACTTGACAGCACTCGAGCAAATTCAAGCAAATATAATTGGTGCGGTCTTTGCCATCGCATTCGCTTTTGCTTTTGGAAATAATCCATTTATTATTGGATTAACTTGTATACTAGTTATCGCTCTTACATTACAATTACGTTTAGAAAAAACAATATCAATCGCTTTAGTTACAGTCATTGCTATTATGGAATATCAAGGGGAAAATTTCTTTGATTTTGCATTACTACGCTTTGCAACGATTATGACCGGAATTATTGCTGCTTCACTTGTGAATTTAATATTCATGCCGCCAAAATACGAAACGAAACTATATTATCGTATTGTTGATAATACAGAAGAAATTGTAAAATGGATTCGCATGAATAGTAGGCAAGCCTCAGATTTCACAACATTAAAAACTGATATTGATCGCATGAAAGAAAAGATGATTAAGCTCAATCATTATTACTTGCTTTATAAAGAAGAACGAAGCTATACAAAGAAAATACGATTTGCAAAAATTCGTAAGCTTGTTTTATTTAGACAAATGCTTGCAACGACGAGCCGTGCTTTAAGTACGTTAAAATCACTTCATCGCACTGAGAATGAGCTGCGCCATATGCCAGAGTCATTCCAAGAATCCATTCAAAATGAACTGGATTCCTTAACAAATTACCACGAGCAAGTTTTATTAAAATTTATCGGCAAAGCGAAAAAGCAACAATCGGTAGAAATGTTAGATGAAGTTGAAACAGGTAAACAAGAATTGATTGATATTTTTATGGATTATCAAAATAAAGATGATGAAGAATCTTATAAAATATGGCTGCATCTCTTTCCTCTTATTTCCTCCATTATTAATTATAGTGAGGAAGTGGAGCATTTGGACTTACTGGTAGACAGTTTTTACACCTATCACAAACCAGAAAATGAGTTACAAATTAGTGAAAAACAAGCCGATGAATAAGAAACAACCCCATTAGCGTAAAGGGGTTGTTTCTTCTATATGCTGAAGTTGATACAAATTATAATACAATCCACGCTTCTCCATGAGTTGCTCATGAGAACCTTTTTCCTTGATTTCTCCATTTTCAATATAAACGATTGTATCAACATGCGTAATTGTTGCGAGTCTATGAGCAATGATAATTGTTGTACGATCAGCAGCTAATGTTTGAAGAGCCTCTTGAATATATCTTTCATTTTCTAAATCCAAAGCTGAAGTTGCTTCATCTAATATAAGCAAGGATGGATTTTTTAAGAACACACGAGCAATCGCAATACGCTGCCTTTGTCCGCCAGATAATTTTACTCCTCGTTCCCCAACTATCGTATAATACCCATCTGGTAAAGCAAGAATAAAATCATGAATCTGCGCAGCTCTTGCAGCTGCAATTACCTCTTCATCCGTAGCATTTGGATTTCCATATAAAATATTTGCTCGAATTGTATCACTAAATAATAAATTATCTTGCAGTACAATCCCGATGTGGCTGCGTAAATTTCTCATTTCATACTCTTTTACGTTTACATCATCTATATAAACAGCACCGCTAGATACATCATAAAAACGCGGAATTAAACTCGCGATGGATGATTTTCCTCCTCCACTTGCTCCAACAAGCGCTACTTTTTCCCCAGGAGCAATGGTAAATGAAAGATGACGTAATACGTCTGCTTCTTTTTCATTATAACGAAACGAAACATCATCAAATACAACTTTTCCATCTAATTTTTTCGTTTGAATTGCATGATCGACATTTACAATATCATATTTTTCATCTAATAATTCGAAAACACGATCCATAGAAGCAAATGATTGTGTCAATGTTGTAGAAGAATTCACAAGACGTCGCAGCGGACTATATAAACTATCCATATAGCCAACAAAAGCAACCATCGTCCCGAGAGTGAGTTTCCCATGAATAACCTCATATGCTGCAAATACAATAACGAGCAATGGACCTAAATCTGTTAATGTATTCACCGCTGAGAATGTTTTAGCAGTCCAACTTGTATGATTCAATGCTTTTGTTAAAAAATTATTATTTCTTTTTTCAAACTGTCTCTGTTCATATTCTTCAAGCGCGAAACTACGTGTCACTTGCATACCTTGAATCCGCTCATGTAAATAACCTTGCATCGTTGCAAGTGCTTGCGAACGCACTCTCGTTAATTTCCGAAGACGACTGAAAAAATATTTTACTGCAACTGCATAGATTGGCAAAATAAATAACGCGACGAGCGTCAATTTTATATTCATAGAAAACATCACTACCACAGCAATTAAAATGGTAGCCATATCAAGCCAAACGTTCATCAATCCCGTAATAACAAAGTCTTTCGTCTGCTCTACATCATGAATTACACGTGAAATGACTTCACCTGTTTTCGTATTTGAATAATACCTTAAACTTAATCGTTGCAGATGATCAAAAATATGTTTCCGTAAATCATAAAGCACTGTATTACCAATACGTTGTGCAAAATATTGACGATAATATTCAATTGGCGGCCTTAACACTGCAAAAATGAAAAAAGTAATCCCAACTGCTGTTATTAATTGCGATGTTTTTTCTTGAAGTGATCCCCCGCCTTGAATAACATCATCAATAATATACTTTAATAACCATGGCATAATAAGCGGAATACCAAATTTAATTACGCCAATAATGATGGTAATTACAATAAGCCATCTATATGGTTTTACAAACTGTAAATACCTTTTTATTCCTTGCATATAACTTCCCCCTCAATAGGACAAACCTGCTAGGGTATTCCCTGCAGGTTTGTTTTAATCTCTATACATTAAATAGCGCTCATACCACATATCTACAAAGTCCGGTGCAAACGGTCCTTTTCGCTGATGAATCCACTTTCTTAAATATTCTACGTTCCTCTTTAAAATTGTATCAATGACAGGTGGATACTTCATCATTTTGCTATGTTTCTCATACTCATCCTCATCTAAAAGAGTATATGTCATATCTGGATATACTTTAATATCCAAATCATAATCAATATACTTTAACGCTTCAAGATCATATGCAAATGGGGAACTTAAATTACAATAGTAGTATACACCATCTTCTCGCAACATCCCAATTACATTAAACCAATAATTTGCATGAAAATAACAAATTGCTGGTTCACGAGTAATCCATGTTCGTCCATCTGATTCCGTAACAAGTGTCCGATCATTCGCACCAATCACTAAACTTTGTGTTCCTTTTAAAATGGTCGTCTCTTCCCACATTCTATGAATGGAGCCATTATGTTTATAACTATGTATTTGTACTTTTTCTCCTTCTTTGGGAAATCCCATGCGTGCTCCCTTCTTTCATTGCAAATGCCCCTCTTAAGTTGTTAAAACTTCTATTGAACCGCATTTACTTTTTTTCTATTATAACTTTTTTGTCGAAATTTTAAAACTAAGCCGTTAGCACTCGCCTAAAAAATCAGTCTCCTGCATAAGATACAAAAAAACCCTTCTTCAATTCATTACGGAAGGGCACGTAACTATATGATGAACATGTTTCTAATCCTTAATTAGAAATGATCCTTTCCCTTTTAAAAGAATGAATGACCTCATTTGTCTGCTTCTCAAATTTTTCATGTAACAACTTTAATGCTAACTCGGTTTTGGATATTTCTTGACGAATAAAATATAAGTCCTTTTGATCATACTTCTCTTGCTCATTCCTTTCAATTTGTTGGTATCTCTCTAAATGCGCTTGTAGTTTTAAAAGTTCGTCCATTATTTGCAACTGCTCTCCTACCAACTTATCAAATGAATTCATCAGCTACCCCCTTTATTTATGCATCCTAAATTTATACAAGATACATCGTCTACTACATATTTTTTCTCATTTGATGTATCGTTCTCCTTTGACTACATTTGTTGACTTATTAGAAGTTATGTCGCTATCTACTGTATGACTCATTCCTTTATTTCAGTACAAAGAAAACACTTCCCTTAAAAAGAGAAGTGTTTTTCCTTTGTTACTGATTTGTACTAGAAGATTGTGATTTTTTTGCAGCTGATTGTGCGTTTTGCTTTTTCACTGCTTGTACATCCGTTTCAGTTGCAAACTCTGTACCATAGCTTGCATTTGCACTTTGAGTACCAGAAGCTTGTGCCTTTTTCGCCTCTGATTGTGCGTTTTGCTTTTTCACTGCTTGCACATCTGTTTCAGTTGCAAACTCTGTACCATAACTAGCATTTGTGCTTTGAATGCTAGCGCCAGAAGTTGCTTTGTTATACCCTTGTTGTTTTTTGTTCATCTTTCTCACCTCCACAACTAATAATGTCCCCAATCATATAAAAGATATCCCCCTATTTATTTTTTCACGAGTGTATATATCTATTCACGATCATTCAAACTACCTATGATGGAGGTGTAAGTATGTACGTTGGACGTGATATGGCGGAACTAACAATGATTTCAAAAAAAGAATGGAAAGAAGAAGAATTAGCTTATTTTCATCATTCTTTACAACAAATCATGCCGTATTTAAATGTAGAAGGCCAAACAATATATAAAGAAATTATAAAAGAGATTGAAGCTCGCGGTGGTTTTCATAAAAGCGAGGCCGATGGGACTCATGGTACTCGTGTTTCTTATGACTAAAAAACGTGTTCCCTAACTTGGGAACACGTTCCACCTTCATCCTTTCTTACCAGTTGTAAAAGACCAAATTGGAGAAGTTACTCGGCCACCATATCGGTCTTCGACTTTGATATACCAATGATATGTTGTATTTTCCTCTAAGTCTTTCAGTGTCACTTTTGCATTACGCCAATTTGCCACAAAATTATCTTTGCCAATCACTTCATCTGTGTAGACGTTTGCTTCTACATAATCTGTTGCAACTTGTTTAATCGCAGGTTTTAAATCCATATCTAATGTAAATTCATCTTTCCCCGGATATTCTTCGGGTTTGTAGAAATTATATTCATTTAAATATAGAGAATATGTTTTTACATACATTTTATTTGCAGTTGTATCAAACTGTAAAAGGCGCATATATCCTTGGCCACCTTCTGGTCCATCTTGATAATCTGCTAACATTTGATATACTTTACGATCTGCAATTCCATCCCCATCATCATCCATTTCATCAATTAATGTCTCGCTATCATGATAATGTCCACATAATACTGCTAACACATTTTTATTTGGCTTTACGACTTCATTAAAAATTTTCTCTCCAATGGGGCTACGATTACCGGATACAAATAAAAACTTGCTGTTCCTCTTCTTCAGCCAAAGAAACTTGCAGCGGTGCAGTTAACGTTTGAATGAAAAAGGCCGCCACAATTGCCGAACAAATTGTTTTTTTAACATCGTCGATCTCCCTTTCCTTTGCACTACAAATTCTATTTTATTTGTCATTTGTTAAGACAATATGAAATATTTGTAATTTATTGTTATGTTTATGTTGAAAAAACTCCAACCATCAAGGTTGGAGTCTTTCCACGCATTCTTCATAAATGGTGCGATGTGCTTTTGAAAAAGGTAACTGTTCAAAGGCTTCTTTCGTTACAACCTTCAAAGTATCTGTTTCTACAATTTCTCCTGTTACTTTTCCATAAAATACAAATATATCCCATGTCCGATGTGTAAAGGTATGCTGTACATTCATCGCATATTCATTAACTGATACAGAAAGATTGAATTGTTCTTTCACATAATCAATAAGTTGTTGTTTTTGATTCCGAATCCCTGCACGAATTTCAACATTTGGAAATTCCCACATATTTGCAAGCAATCCTTCGCTTGGACGTTTATGAATCACATAGCGACCATCTTCTGTTTGAAGTACACCAGCAACAAGCGGTACCATTTTAGGAGCTTTCGCTTTACTTTTAACCGGTAACTCTTTTTGAACACCTTCAGCGTATCCACGGCAATGCTCTCGTACAGGACAAAGTAAACAAGCTGGGTTTTTCGGGATACAAATTAATGCTCCTAGCTCCATTAGCCCTTGATTAAAGTATGATGGGTTTTCTATCGAAATGATTTCACGTACAATATCTTCGAATATTTTTCTTGTTTTCGGCTTTGCAATATCTTCCCAAACGGATAAAATGCGAGATAATACACGCATAACGTTTCCATCAACTGCCGGTTCAGGTATTCCATATGCAATACTTAAAATAGCACCTTTTGTATACGGGCCAATCCCTTTTAATTTTTCAATTTTTTTCACATCACTTGGAACTTCCCCGCCGTATACTTCTTTAACTTCCTTTACAGCCGCGTGTAAATTTCTTGCTCGTGAGTAATACCCAAGGCCTTCCCACGCTTTTAACACTTCTTCATCTTCAGCATCTGCTAATGCTTCTAGCGTCGGGAACTTTCCCATGAATTTTGCGTAATATGGTTTTACAGCTTCCACTCGTGTTTGTTGTAACATAATTTCAGACACCCAAACACGATATGGATCTTTATTTTTGCGCCATGGTAAGTCCCTTTGCTCTTTTTCAAACCAATCAATTAAATCTTCTTGAAATTGCTTTATATTAAAATCATCTAATATTTCAAGTGTCAAACCGTGTCCCCCTTATTTTTTGCATATACGTACTATTATAAAGATTTTAGGAAAAAATTTAAGTAAGATAATGCAGGAAATAGAAGGCAAATGACTTGAGGTGTTGAATAAAAAGAGTTACATTAATAAAAAAATGGAGGTGTGTGTTTATGGACACAGCCACTCATCTTGTTATGGGGGTCACATTAGGTGGTTTAGCAACTTTAGATCCAACTATAGCTCAAAGTGATTTTGGACCTCAAGCCGTGATGTTTGCAACAATTGCAGGTTCCAATATCCCTGATATAGATACTGTTTTAAAGCTACGTAATAATGCAAAATATATACGAAATCATCGCGGAATTACCCATTCCATTCCTGCCGTTATTCTTTGGTCATTTCTTATAAGTGGAATTTCCTTCGCCTTCTTTGCAGAAGTTCCCTATCTTCACCTGTTACTTTGGTCATTTATTGCTGTCTTTCTTCATGTATTTGTTGATATTTTTAACGCTTATGGTACCCAAGCATTACGCCCTTTCACCAAAAAATGGATCGCGCTTGGTGTCATTAATACATTTGATGCCATTATTTTCTTTATCCATATCTTAGCAATTGCCTGTATGCTTGTTGGTGCTCATAAAGGTTATACTGCTTTAGCTGCGTATTTATTAATGGCCGTCTATTATATAGGTCGAATTATCATGCGACAAAATGTGAAAAACGTTGTGTACAAACGTTTTAAAAATGTGGAAAAAGTGATTATCTCTCCTTCTTATCGTTTTTATCATTATCATTTAGCTGTTGTCACAACAGAGCATTACTATGTTGCTCGTTGGCACCGCGGCAATATTATGGTATATGATAAATTTGATCGAGTTCCATTTCCAGAAAATGATATTATGCATGCTGCGAAACAAGATGAGAATATTGCTGCTTTTTTATCTTTCTCTCCTGTCTATCGCTGGGATATTTTTGACTACAATAACTACTATGAAGTACGCTTTATTGATTTACGTTACAGAAGCAAAGATTACTATCCGTTTGTTGCAATCGTTCAATTAGATCACAATTTAAATATTATTCGTTCCTATACAGGGTGGATTTTCAGCGAGGAAAAACTTCGTAAAAAATTAGAATTACTTCCACATTAAAAGAAGTGACCAAGAGCGGTCGCTTCTTTTAATGCTTTATATGCTCTTCTTGATTAATGAAATGACTATATTTAGGATTATTTGTACGTATTTCATGAAGTCTTCCACCATGATTCTCAATCCATGCTCTCACCACTTGCTCCGTCATTTTTGCTCCTTGATAGCGACCAGATTTTGCATATGTTGCTTGAAAATCTTCCCATAATAGCTCAACCCATGCACGAGCTTGCGCATAAGATAAAAAATTATTTTTCGCTAGTAGTTCTTTTGTTAATGTTTCATAAATATCATTCATATTACATTCTCCTTTTATTTCTTTCCTCAATTTCTAGAGGATATTTTCTTCTACTTTGCACATTCTATTAATGATACTTCTTAACAAGTATCAAATGATAATGAGGGGGCGTTCTTCTTGGGTAGACAAGCCGAATTTTGGTCTGAGTCAAAAAACAACAGCAAAATAGATGGTCAACCGAAGGCAAAAGCACGTTTTGCTTCCAAAAGACCTAACGGCACAATTAACACGCACCCACAGGAACGTATGCGTGCTGCAAATCAGCAGGAAGAGGAATAGTGTACATGACATCCATTTAACTTCCTACACGAGGTGATAAAGATGAGCTACCGCGATCACTTAGATAGTCGTTCTGAATTATTTAACCATACGTGGACACGTCCAAAACATGCAAAAGCGCAAGTGAATGGACAAACGCAACAAACCCAGTCTCTCATTATATTGGCGAATGAATGTAAAAAACGTCAATTTTAAAATCTCCTATCTCCTTTAACGCCTACCAAAGATGAAAACCAGAGAGATTTTTTCCTCTCTGGTTTTTATCTTACTATTGATAGACTGCATCCCACCATAAAAACAGTATGTTTTTTCTTCGAGACGTTTAAGTCTACACATTTTGATATCGTATATGCTTCACTCGCTCCTTTCATCATGCGGCTTCTGATTTGGCTGGTTCATTCTGTCTAATCAAATTAGCTTTTAACATTATGCGAAAAAAGCAGTTTCATTCTTGATACCTTTATTTCTTCTTCAGTAATGAAATAGGAATACCCATTTCTTCACTGTCATTTTGTTTATGCCCCCAAGCAAATACCCCATTGAAATACGTAATTGTAAAGAATACACCTGGTTCTTCTACTAATTCATACGTTTCGCCAATTTGAAACTTGCTCATATCTGTCATATAAGCACGAGCCATTGCTATTTTTCTCATTAACACGTCGAATTCATTTACAATACCAAGTTGCTCCGCCTTTACAGCCCGCTCTTTTAACATTCCAATTTCTTCTCTTAGTTCATGTGTTGTCATTTCACTGTATCTCTTAGGCATATTCATTCTATTCCCTCATCCCTCTTCACATTTCATTTGTAAAAATCCCTCTATTTCATCAATCGAAAATCCTTTTCGATATAATGCTTGCTTCATCTTATTTTCAAACGTCCAACCATCATATTTCTTATACTTCTCATAATATTTGTTCCCATGATAGTATAGCGCTTCTTGTTGTTTGGAATCATCTTTTTCTTCTTTCAATTCTTCTAAACAAATTTGAATCACATCACGCGAAAATCCTTTACGAATGAGCATATCCTCTAACTTTTGTTTTATTTGTAAAAAGGAATGCTTTTGATAAGATCTTTTCTTTTTTTCTACCAACATAAATGCATTATCAACTTGCTTCTCTTTTGGGTATTCTTGTAAACTATGGGTAATAATAACTTCTTGAACACCTTTTCTTAAAAGTTCTTTTCTTATAACAGACGGCCCCTTTTGGTTTACATTACTTTGCGTTCGCACATACAAAACAGCGTACTCTTTATCATTAATATAGCGATCATGTAATAATTTTGAAATCACTTCAGAGATGATGGCTTGTCCCACTTCTTTTTTTCGTAAATATTCTTCTACTTCCTGTTTCGTTCTCATTTGATAAGATAAATAAGAAATAGCTTGCAAATATGCTTTTTGCACTTCCTCATTGTATAAAATATTAGCAATTTCTACTTCATCAATTTCTAAACCTTTTTGCAACCCATGCTTAATTAAAACAGCTTGATTTACACTAAATCCGTATTCCTCGCCTTGTCCCTTATCAATATAAATATTAAATCTTTCTTTTGTTCTCTTTTGTACTTCTATTTTCGTAATGACAGCCATATTTTTCACCTCGCTACTATTTTAACATAGTTATGTCGCAATTTTATTCTTGATGAATATATATAAGAAAGGATTCCTTTTAAAATCATACTTCCTGAAAGTACTGGTTTTATTGGAATACAACTAGCACCCTTTTAAAATTCCAAAGACATACTGCTTATGTTCTCATGCTTAAAAAATAAAGAACCTTCATTCTGACATTCAATCCTATCGCATACAATATAGTACTTCTAACATAGTAAAGATAATGGAAATGAGGTCCCTATGAAAATACTATTCAAGCAAGCCATTGTATACCCAATTACATCTCCAAAGTTGCAAGGGGATGTATTAGTCGTAGAAGACAAAATCGGCGAAGTGAAACCATATATTGAGGCAACCGAAGATATGACCGTCATCGATGCAAGAGCACTTCACCTTTTACCCGGATTTATCGACGTTCATACTCATCTTGGATTATATGACGAAGGAACTGGTTGGGCTGGAAATGATGCCAATGAAACCTCCGAAGTATCAACTCCACATATCCGTTCTTTAGATGGCATACATCCCTTTGATATCGCATTTCACGATGCTGTAAAGGGCGGCATTACAACCGTTCATGTCATGCCTGGGAGTCAAAATATTATTGGTGGCACTACATGCGTGATTAAAACGGCTGGCACTTGCATTGATCATATGGTTATACAAGAGCCAGCAGGATTAAAAATTGCTTTTGGGGAAAATCCAAAGCGTATTCATAGTAATGGTACAAAAGAATCCATTACCCGCATGGGTATTATGGGATTGCTGCGCGAATCTTTCTATGAAGCACAGCATTACGACAATGATGCTGATTTTCGGATGCTCCCTATTTTAAAAGCATTGCGCCGGGAAATCCCCGTACGCATTCATGCACATCGCGCGGATGATATTCGTTCTGCTCTTCGTTTTGCGAATGAATTTCACCTCGACTTGCGCATCGAACATTGCACAGAAGGACATTTCATTGCTGATGAACTTGGACAACATCATTTAAAAGTTTCTGTCGGCCCAACACTTACACGTCGTTCAAAAATTGAACTCAAAAATAAATCTTGGGACACATATCACATTCTCGCTCAAAAAGGAGTGGAGGTTTCCATCACAACTGATCACCCTTATACCCCCATTCAATATTTGAATATTTGCGCAGCCCTTGCTGTTAGAGAAGGGTTAGATGAGAAAACAGCCTTAGAAGGCATCACGATTTTACCAGCACGAAACTTACGTTTAGAAAATAAAATTGGGAGCATTGAGTCTGGAAAAGATGCCGATCTTGTTTTATGGACACACCATCCATTTCATTATTTAGCTAAACCTGTTCTGACTATGATTGATGGGAAAATTATTTACAAAAAAAATAAAAAAAACTAGTTTCTTTTTTTGGCTAGATACAGTATGATACGAATATAAATTGAATGAAACCATAATCAATTTGTGTCGTGATTGTTTTTCAAATTGATGAATGGGGAAGGCAAATGGTGCGCCACCAGCATTATAGACTGGTTCTAGTGGGTTCGATTCCCACCCCGAAATTTTTTAAAGTTTGATATAAAAATTTCGAGGGTGGGATGTTTTTTTCGTCATGCTACCCTCGCGTGAGGAGGAATTAGTATGTTAAAAAAACGCGACTTACACGACAGCCACGTTCTATATGAATTAATGGTGGATCCAGCTGTCTTCCCTTTTGTGCGTCAAAAGGCTTCTTCATATGAAGAATTTCTATTTTTAACAAAGCAAACAATTGAAGCGGAAGAGCGTGGGGAATTAATTTCACGAACGATTTTAGATGAATGGGGAAATCCTATCGGTACAATTACTCTATTTGATATTCAAGAAAAAGCTGGATTTCTTGGTACTTGGCTCGGAAAGCCATATCATGGTAAAGGATATAACAAACTTGCTAAAGATGCATTTTTCAGCGAGCTCTTCTATGAACTGGATATTGAAACAATTTTTATGCGCATTCGCAAAGAAAATATTCGCTCTATTAAGGCAGCTGAAAAACTAGAATATGTGAGCTTAGCAAATGAAACAAGAAAAGCTGTTTATGATCAAATTAATACACAAGAGGAAGTATATAATTTATATGAAATCTCGAAAGATCAATATACATTATCTACAATGCGTGATGCTACATTCCAAGATGCACATCATTTAAAAGAAGCATAGATTCATACTCATTTATGATGTATATCACCTCTTATCATTGGAAACGATAGATAATAACTTTATGATACGAGGTGAATGATAATGGATAAGAAAAAGCGTGAAAAAGCAAGAAATACATTATCTAGTACACAAGAGGTTCTTTATCAAAGAGAATTTAAAAGAGCTGATCGTGTAGCCGGTTATCGTCCAAAAGGCGTTTAATAATAAGAAAAGTTTCCTGATTTAACAGGAAGCTTTTTTTGTGGAAAACTTTATCCACAGAATGAATAGAATTGTGAATAAAGCGAAACTTTAATCAATGGGGTTTTCTTCATCTTCCACTAATTATGAGCCCTCACCAATCAGGATGTTACGCGAGCAGTAAGACTCCCCCCTATCTTTCTTGCTTCTCTCTAAATCTTGAGGTGGGAGTTTTACTGCCCTAAAATAGCAGAATCAATTAAGCGGTGATGGAAGCAAATATAGAAATTACTCACACAGAAACCATTTAATTTGTGGATATTTTTTCTGAAAATTGTGGATCATGTGGATATCATTGTTAATATTCTGATTAAACTTGATATTGAAATCGCATTCTTTTTGTGGATAACATAATTAAGAACCCCTCTTTCAAATAGAAAAGAGGGGTTCTTATTACGTGAAAGACTGGGCTAGAGCTGGTGATTTCATTGGCACATGATTCGTCTGTGCATGATTCTCTTCTAAAATTACATCTACAATATGAGCAGCTGGTTCTGGACGATAAATGCTTCCCATTGCTTCTTTCATTTGTAAAAGCTTCCTATCATCCTCTAATAAAGCTTTTGTTTTCTCAAAAATCTCAGCATCTTCACGTATTACAACTGCAGCTCCCTTGCTCTCAAAGTAAATTGCATTTTCGTTTTCTTGCCCCGGTACAGGTTTGTATAAAATGACAGGTACTTGTAAAGCAGCCGCTTCACTTAATGTAATGCCTCCCGGCTTTGTAATCATACAAGAAGTAACACGGAATAATTCGTCAATATTCTCTATATAGCCAAATACTTTTAATGCTTCAGAATTTTGTTCCTGTAGCTTCAATAATTCTTGCTTTAGAGCATCATTTTTCCCACAAACAACAGCTACTTGTAGATTAGGAACAGACATAAATGACGCGCACAAATCTTTCACGTTCCCTAATACACCATGAGCTCCTGCTACAATAAGTAAAATCTTTTTCTCACGAGATAACTGATATTTATTATATATAAGTTCTGAATTCATGGTTAACTCGAAATTTTTACGAATCGGAATCCCAGTTTCTACAATGCGCTCTGCGGGTACACCGATTTCAATCATTACTTGTTTTACATGATCTGTTGCAACAAAATAACGATCTACTTCACGATGAATCCATATTTTATGCAAACAGAAGTCTGTTAATACATTATAAACAGGAATTGAAAAACCCGTTTGTTTTTTCAGCTCTGGCACAGCAATAATCGGAAACGTATTAATGACTATATCTGGTTTCTCTGTATGCAAAAGTGCTTTCAGACGCTTTCTCCCAAAATTGGCATACCACGATGCAATTTTTTTATCGTAAATTTTCTCTACACCATAATAAAACAAACGATATAACTCTTTACCTATCGTATAGCTTTTTAAATATAGATATTTTGTAATATCCGTTATAACTGGATGTGACTCTCCAAATAAATCACAAACAATCACATCTTCGATTCCTTTTTGACGAAATGCTTGTTCTAATGTTTTTGCTACTTGCACATGACCATTGCCATAATGTGCTGTTAATATTAAAACCTTGGGGTTTTTTATCAAACAAATCCACTCCTAGCTTTTTCGCTTCTCCGTATTGCATATACGACAATAGGAAAAACATTTTCCTAAAAAATTACATATTTGGACCCTAACACTTTCATGTTAGCTATGTACCTGTCGTGGATATGCAAGGCATATAAGATTGACCCCTTAATCCTATTTATGCTCATATCTTTACATTATACTTTCCTATAAGAGCTTTCGCAATAATTTGAAGGTGTTCTACATTCCATAATACGCGCCTTAATACATCTTAATTCTTTTTACTATTTAGATTTCCCTTTACAATTATGTAAATTTCTCTTCTAATCCCTTTACAAAAATATGGATATTCTACTTTCAGTATACTCCTTTATCTATATATACTCTAGCGTTTATTAGAGGAAAAAGAAAAGTCTAATCCAAACTATGGATTAGACCGCTTTTAAAATTTCTTTTGCATGTAAAACACTTTGTTCTGTTGGAGGTTCAACACCTTGAAGGGGATACTTATGTCCAAGTGTTTCCCACTTATATACACCAAGTTTGTGATATGGTAGCACTTCAATCTTTTGTACATTAGACAAACTTTGAATAAACTGAGATAATCTTTGTAAATCTTTCTCGCTATCTGTAACGCCAGGAACTAATACATGTCTTACCCAAATGGATTTCTTTTTATCTGATAAATAACGAGCAAATTGTAAAATATGTTCATTTGGTTTTCCTGTTAATTTTCGATGCTTTTTGGAATCAATATGTTTTAAGTCCAGTAAAACCAAATCTGTGTAATCCATTAAGAGATCTAATTTTCTTTGGAATTCTGGTTCTTCTGAGTAACACCCTCCCGAAGAATCGATTGTTGTATGAATTCCAACTTCCTTACATTTTTTGAATAATTCAATTAGGAAATCTAATTGTAATAATGGTTCTCCACCACTAACTGTAATACCGCCTTCTGAAGCCTCAATAAAGGGAAGGTAACATGTAACATCCTGCATAATTTCATCAACTGTTATTTCTTTTCCTTTACCAATCTCCCATGTATCAGCATTATGACAATATTGGCAACGTAATAAACACCCTTGTGTAAATATGACATAACGAATTCCTGGGCCATCAACAGTACCACAAGACTCTACAGAATGAATTCTTCCTTTTACCATGTTACTTCCTCCTTTATTGAAACAATTTCCCCCGTGCCCTTATTAAGAGATAGGGGGAAATTTTTCTTTACATGCTTTCATGCATTGTACGATTAATTACATCAATTTGTTGTTCACGAGTTAATTTAATAAAGTTAACAGCATAACCAGATACACGAATTGTTAATTGTGGATATTTTTCAGGATGTTCCATTGCATCCAATAATGTTTCACGATTAAATACGTTAATATTTAAGTGATGTCCTTCTTTTACTGCATATCCATCTAACATAGATACTAAGTTACTAACTTGTACCTCTTCTTCTTTACCAAGCGCTTTCGGAATGATGGAGAATGTATTAGAAATACCATCTTGCGCATCTTCGTATGGTAATTTCGCAACAGATAATAGCGATGCTAGTGCACCTTTTGTATCACGTCCATGCATTGGATTTGCCCCTGGTGCGAATGGTTCTCCAGCACGGCGTCCATCTGGAGTATTACCAGTTTTCTTACCATATACCACATTAGATGTAATTGTTAAGATTGACATTGTATGAACAGAATTACGGTATGTTTTATGTTTACGAAGTTTGTTCATAAATGTTTTCACAAGATTTACTGCAATTTCATCAACGCGGTCATCATTGTTACCATATTTCGGGAAGTCACCTTCAATTTCAAAGTCAACCGCGATACCATTTTCATCGCGAATTGGTTTTACTTTTGCATATTTAATTGCACTTAAAGAGTCAGCTACGACAGATAGACCAGCGATCCCTGTTGCCATTGTGCGAAGAACTTCTGTATCATGAAGTGCCATTTCGATACGTTCATAGCTATATTTGTCGTGCATGTAATGAATTACATTTAATGTATTTAAGTAAAGACCCGCTAACCATTCCATTGTCATATCAAATTTATGCATAACTTCATCATAATCTAGTACGTCGGAAGTAATTGGTGCAAATTCTGGCCCTACTTGCACTTTTGATTTTTCGTCTTTCCCACCATTAATAGCGTATAATAAAGCCTTCGCTAAGTTTGCACGAGCTCCGAAGAATTGCATTTGTTTACCAATTTTCATTGCGGATACACAGCAAGCAATACCATAGTCATCGCCATATTCTGGACGCATAATGTCGTCATTTTCATATTGGATTGCAGATGTTTTAATAGACATTTTTGCACAGTAGTTTTTAAATTTCTGTGGTAATTGCTTAGACCAAAGAACTGTTAAGTTTGGCTCTGGCGCAGGTCCTAAATTGTCCAATGTATGCAAGAAACGGAATGAGTTTTTTGTTACTAATGGACGACCGTCAAGTGCAATACCACCGATAGATTCAGTTACCCAAGTTGGATCACCAGAGAATAATTCATTATAATCAGGAGTTCTTGCAAATTTTACAAGACGTAACTTCATAATGAAATGGTCAACAATCTCTTGGGCTTCCTCTTCAGTTAAAGTGCCATTTTCTAAATCTCTTTCAACATAAATATCTAAGAATGTTGAAGTACGTCCAAGACTCATTGCAGCCCCGTTTTGTTCTTTAATTGCTGCAAGATAAGCAAAGTATAACCATTGGAATGCTTCTCGTGCATTTGTCGCTGGTTTTGAAATATCAAAACCGTGAGAAGCTGCCATTTCTTTTAATTCTTGAAGTGCACGAATTTGTTCAGATACTTCTTCACGTAAACGGATAACCTCTTCACTCATTACACTTCCTGTTAGGTTTAAATCCTCTTCTTTCGCTTCAATTAAACGATCTACCCCATATAGTGCTACGCGGCGATAATCACCAATAATACGTCCGCGTCCATATGCGTCTGGAAGACCAGTAATAACACCTGATTTACGAGCTGCTCTCATTTCTGGAGTGTAAGCATCAAATACACCTTGGTTATGAGTTTTGCGCCAATCTCTAAAGATACGACTTAATTCCTCATCCACTTTAAATCCATATGCTTCACAAGATTGCTCTGCCATACGAATACCACCAAATGGTTGTAAAGAACGTTTAAATGGCTGATCTGTTTGAACACCTACTACTTTTTCAAGCTCCTTATTTAAATACCCTGGACCATGTGATGTAATAGAAGAAACAATTTTTGTGTCCATATCAAGAACGCCACCATTTTCACGTTCTTGTTTAGTTAGATCCATTACTTGATCCCAAAGTTTTTTCGTTGCTTCTGTTGCTCCTGCTAAGAAGGATTCGTCCCCGTTGTAAACGTTTACATTATTTAGAATGAAATCGCGAACATCAATCTCAACTTTCCATTTTTCACCTTTAAATTTTTCCCATGCATTTTTTACAGTCTCTAATACTTGAGTCATCCTAATCTCCTCCATTTTTGATTAGTACAGGACTAAGATTTTTTATATAACAGCTTACACATTTAGAATACTACTTTTTTTAAAAAACGAACGAGATAGTTGTGACACATTTGTGAAACGTTGAGCAAACAAATATATAGATAGTGTTAATATTAGTTTAATACTCTTTAAAATTGGCTCTTTCCTTAATTATATTTTTTAGTATCCTTATAAACGAATGCTATTTTGCAGTATAAAAAGTCATACCCCCTTATAAACTGTAATACCCTTATCTTTTATTCTGTTATATTATTTTTATGACAGAATAGACGAAGTGTACCAAATCGGTACACTTCTTTTTTATAATTTTAAACTTTAGGTCTGATGACAAACAGATATCATCACGAATCATCTTTTAATCATTCTCTATTTCACGAAACCACTGAATCGTCTCTTTTAATCCTTGCTCCCATGAAACATTAGGATGGAATTGGCACATTTCTTTTAGCTTTGTAACATCAGGCTTTCGATTCGGAATTTCTTCAAACCCATGTGGATACACCTTTTCAAATGGCACATGAACAATTTTGGAAGATGAATGCGTCAATTGATGAATATCTTGCGCTACTTCTTGAATGCTTTTTTCGTCTTCAGATCCTATATTAATAATTTCTCCATTTACTTTTTCATCCATTGCGGCAATTGTCGCTTCTACCGCATCACTTACATACGTAAAACAACGCGTTTGCTTTCCATCTCCATATACAAGAAGATCATCACCTTGAAGTGCTGCACGAATAAATCGCGGAATCACCCCAGCATATGGACCATCTTTTGCTCTAGGGCCATAAATATTAAAATAACGGACAATTGTTACTGGTAATCCTTGTAGCGCATATCCTAAACACAATGTCTCTTCTAATGTTTTACAAATTGCATAACTCCAACGAATTTTAGATGTTGCCCCATATAACCGATCATCCTCTTCCGAAAAGGGTGGCGTTCCTTTTCCATACACTTCAGAAGTGGAGGCAAAAATCACTTTCTTCTTCCCCTTTAATGCTGCTTGTAAAATATTTCTTGTTCCATCAAAATTCGTTTCAATTAATTCAATGCTTTTTTCCATTGTAGTCTTTACACCTAAAATAGCAGCTAAATGAAAGACAACATCATGCTGATTTACCAATTCATGCATTGAATTTTTATCAAGAATACTAATTGGAATAATCGGAATATTTCCTGTTAACTCTTCATGATATTTACTTTTTCCTTTATAAAAATTATCAACAATCGTAACTGGATGACCTCGTTTCACGAGTTCTTCCGCTAAATGTGATCCAATAAATCCTGCTCCACCTGTAATCAAACAACGTTTCTTCATGCACTCACCTTCTTTAGTACACCTCGTGTATCTATTACATGCTTCATTCCTTTACATATATTCCAATCTATATTGGAATGATCTGTTACAATTAGTATGCAATCTGCTTTTTCTAATGTTTTCTTCTTAAGTGGGATAGAATCATATATTTTATCTCCAATTTTCGCAGATGAAATATATGGATCGTGATATTGTACTTTATATCCCTCGTTTACTAACAGCTCGATAATTGGTAATGCTGGAGATTCTCGTAAATCATTTACATCTTTCTTATACGCAATACCAATCAGAAAGACAGTTCCTGGGGGAGCACTTAATTCTTTCACCTGCGTTACAATTTGTTGCGGCATCTTTTCATTAATCATATGAGCTACTTCGATTAATTGACTTGATCGCCCTAGCTGTCTTGCTTTCCACTGAAAATATAAAGGATCAACTGGAATACAATGTCCTCCTATTCCTGGTCCCGGCCAATATGGTGTAAAACCAAATGGTTTTGTCGCCGCAGCTTCAAGAGCCTCCCGAAAATCAATCCCCAACTTTTCACAAAGTATATTTAACTCATTTACTAAGGAAATATTAACTAAACGCTGAATATTTTCAAATAACTTACACATCTCTGCTACTTTTGGGGAACTAACTGGAACGACTGTGTCAAATATCGTGCTATACAATTTTTGGACTTGTTGCTTACATCTTTCTGTTTGACCACTAATGACTTTTGGAATGGTTTGTACTGTATATTGCTGATTCGCTGGATCAATTCGCTCTGGTGAGTATCCAATATAATAATCTTTTCCAACTTCTTTACCTGATTGAGCAATAATCGGAATGATGACTTCTTCCAATGTACCCGGATATGTGGAACTTTCAAAAATGAAGGTTTGTCCTGCTTGAAGGTTTTGTTTTATATAATGAGAGGCTGCAATAAGAGCACTTAAATCAGGTTCTTTTTGTTTATTAATTGGCGTTGGTACCGTAACAATCACATACTCACTATTTTGAAATTCTTCTATCCCTGTATGAGGCGTATAAACTACCAACTGTTTGTTTTGAACCAAATCTTTTAAAACATTCGAGGAAACATCTGGTATATAGCTATCTCCTTTTTCAATTCGTTCTATTTTTCGTTTCTCTTTATCTAATCCGACTACGTTATATCCTCTTTCCGCAAAATGTATCGCTAAAGGAAGACCAACATAGCCCAATCCAATGACAGTTATCTTCCTACTATCATTCATTTTTTCTTCTCCTTTCTCTTTTTCCATATTTACCTCGCCATTTATGAAATGAGCGTCGCGAAGTTTTTAAAAATATTATTAAAAAATAATTTAATGGTCTATTCAAACTGTTTACTAGTTTTCTTCAGTGTTTATTCAATAGACGCATTCTTAACTTTTTTCATTTATATAAAATAATATGGATAATACATCTGTACATCTTAATGTATACAAGTATTACTGATTTTGTGATAGGTAAGTCATACATTTCCTAAAAAATTAGTAGTTTCGTACATAAAGTGCAGCTTTAATCAGCGAAAACTTTCTTCATTCCCGACTGATGAGCTCTCACCAATCGGACTGCCCTAAAATAGAAGGATAAACTCATTACATAGAAAAAAGCAGGTGATGTCTCATCTGCTTTTTTTATTACTTTCATGATGCTTATGAATCCCCATATCCATATAATCCTTCTGAATATACAAAGAAATACCTCTCTAAACAAACAGAGACTATCTCAAAGATAGCCTCTTACACTTCAATATGCTGCAGCATTGTATACATATCATTATTTACTTTGCCAAATGATTTAATATTATTTTGAATGTTTGATAATAAAACAACATGTATATTTCCGCTTTTGCTAAAGCCATTTAAGCAATTCCAGCCAGGCATAACACCGTGATTCGAATAACTGCCTGGATTCACATACCATCCAAATCCATAATTTTTTCTCACAGGTGTGAACATTTCATTATAACTCTCTTCTGAAATGAGTTTTCCAGAAAATAGTCCTTCATTAAATAAATATAAATCATACGCACTTGTATATATATCACCGCATCCATATAATTGTGACATACTTGGAATAGCAGGTGTTGTCATATTATTATTCACAATCTTATATCCGGTGGAAGGATATCTTGTTTGCTCTAACGCTCTTCCAAATCCTGAGTTTTTCATTCCAATTACATCGAAAATATGTTGCTTAATATATTCTTCTAACGGTTGTCCACTCACTTTTTCAACAATATAAGCAAGGATAGAATAATTAGAGTCAGAATACTCCCATTTCCCCCCCGGATTTGCTAAACGTTTTTGTTCTCCAATTCTTTTCAACAATTCCTCGTGAGAAATATCTTCGCTACCTGCCTCATATTCTGGAATTCCTGACGTATGCGTCAATAGATGTGATAGCTTCAGTCCCTCACCGTGTGGAAAACCAGGAATATATTTCGTGACTATATCTTCTGTTTGCAGTTTGTTTTGATCCTTTAACTGCATAATCGCCGTTGCTACAAATGCTTTTGAAATTGAACCAATATAAAATGTCGTTTCTGAATTATTTGGTATTTTTTTCTCTTGATTCGCTAGGCCATATCCTTTATTCAAAAGTACTTTGCCATTCTTTACAACGACTGCCGTTCCACTAAACCCTTTACTTTGCAAATACTGATCTAACTCAGCATTTTCGTTAATATCTTGCGGAGGCCCTTCAACAGGCTGTTCTGCCGCTTTCACTGTTTGTTCTTGTTGCTTTGGTTGTTGCTCCGTTTTCTTCGATGCTTCTTCTTTCTTGTTCACCTTCGTTGCAACTTTTAACATATTCTCTTTTTTACTATGTGACATTATTTTTGTATATCCAAAATATACAATTAAAAATACTAGACTGAGAATCACGATTCCTCTTATGTACACCATTGGTCTCCGAACTTTCGGATTCACACTATCCTTTTCCTGTTCCATAACTGCTGTTTTCCCCTCATTTTATTCATTTTTTGAAAAAATTAGTCCCATTTTTTCAAAAGGAATGGAAAATCCATTTCATACCATACTTACTGTATCATGCACTACGCTGATTACCAACTGATATGTACAAAAAAGAAAAAGAAATTTTTCAAAAGTAAGATTCACATATAAGAAAGAGGATATCCTCTAAAAGATGAATTTTATCCATCTTTTCGGATATCCTCTTTTCTCTTCAATTTATACGTGTTTTTTCATATCTTCAGCAACTGATTCAACGTTTGTTCCAACGATAACTTGCACACTTGTGTTACTTAATTTCATAACACCTCTCGCACCAGCACGTTTTAACGCTGATTCATTTACTAAGTTTGCATCTTTTACTTGTAGACGGAGACGAGTCGCACAGTTATCAATCACTGTTAAGTTGTCTTTTCCGCCGAGTGCAGTTACATATGCTTCTCCAATCGAACCTGCAACTGGCGCTTCATCATCTGTTGCTAATTCCTCATCATCTTCACGCCCTGGAGTTTTCAAGTTAAATTTCTTAATTAAGAAGTAGAATACAACAAAGTAAATAGCTGCATAAATTAAGCCAATTCCTGCTAATAATAATGGTTTTGTTGCAATACCAAAGTTTAAGAAATAATCAATGGCACCAGCACTAAATGAAAAACCATCATGAATGCCAAGTGATGTTGTTACAAATAGTGAAATACCTGTTAATACAGCATGGATACCATATAATACTGGAGATAAGAACATGAACGAGAATTCAATTGGTTCTGTAATACCAGTTAAAAATGAAGTTAGTGCAAGACCCGCTAACATTCCTGTAACCATTTTACGTTTTTCTGGTTTCGCAGCTGCAATCATTGCGAAACATGCTGCTGGTAAACCAAACATCATAACTGGGAAGAAACCAGTCATAAACATACCTGCTGATGGATCTTTCGCAAAGAAACGAGCAATATCACCATGAACAATATCGCCTGCTGCATTTGTAAAGTCACCAAGCACAAACCAGAAGTATGTGTTCATTACATGGTGCAAGCCAATTGGAATCAATAAACGGTTCAATAAACCGAATAAACCAGATCCAATTGCACCTAAGTTGACAATACCATGAGCTACTGCATCAATGCCACTTTGAATTGTTGGCCAAATTTGACCAAATACTAATCCTAAAAGAAGCATAACGACGGATGTAATAATTGGAACAAAGCGTTTTCCTGCAAAGAAACCTAACCATTCTGGCAATTTGATCTTATGGAATTTGTTATATAATAACCCAGCAACAATCCCGGCAATAATCCCACCAAGGATCGCCATATTTATTTTAGGTGTTAACGCTGCTGCTTTTGAAACTTTTGTCATTGTATCCGCTAACTTACTTGGATCAACTGACCCCAATAAGTCTTGAACACTTTTTAATTTATCATTTAGTTCTGCTGTCGAATAACTAACACTTAAAGTATCAGTTGTATTCTTCATAACTAGATAACCAATCGCACCTGCAAGACCTGCAGCACCACTACCATCAACTGACAAACCGATTGCAACGCCAATTGCAAAAATAAGTGCTAAGTTATCAAAAATAGCTGCACCGGCTTGTGCCATAACAGGTATATCAAATACATCTGGTTGCCCTAAACGAAGCAATAATCCTGCTGCTGGCAGTACTGCAATTGGAAGCATTAATGCTTTACCAATACGTTGTAAAAACTGTAACATTATGATTCCCCCTATCCAATTTCTGAAATCGTTACCATTATATACATATTTAAGAAAACGCTTTATCTTTTGAAACCATCATAACATACAGTTGTATAGATGTGTAGCTTTATTTTGAAAATTTTATGGACATATTATATCTTCCAAATGATTCTACAAAAAGCAATTTAAACCACCTAACTTTTACAAATATCCCTATTCTTAGCTTATTTCTTTACTTTAGAGCTGCACAATCCATAAATAGCAAGAGAAAAGATAACTGATTGTATGAAAGTTTTATTTTATCATTCCACCTTTTCATGGTATTATTTATTTCCCACCACACACGGGAATAGTAAACTTAGTTCATTCAAAATAGGAGCGTTGGTATTATGCAGTGTGTTGAAACAAACAACTTAAAACAGTTGTTAGAACAAGTCAAACCATATACAAAAAAAGGGAAACTTGCTACTTATATCCCCGAATTAGGAAATGCAAATCCAGACGATTTAGGAATTGCAATTTACCATAAAGAAACCGAGTATGTTCATGCTGGGAGCTCCCAAATGCTTTTTACCCTTCAAAGTATTTCAAAAGTAATTACACTTGCTCTTGCCCTGTTAGACCGCGGTGAAGAATATGTATTTTCTAAAGTTGGAATGGAGCCAACGGGGGATCCATTCAATTCCATTATTAAATTAGAAACAACAAGCCCTTCTAAACCCCTTAATCCAATGATTAATGCAGGTGCACTAGCAATCACAAGTATGCTGAAAGGAGCGAATAACGAAGAAAAAATAGAACGAATTCTCAATTTCGTACGTGAAATCACGGATAATCCTACTATTCATTATTCTGCAAAAGTTGCTACTTCCGAGCTAGAAACGGCTTATTTAAATCGTTCGCTCTGTTACTACATGAAGCAAAATGGTATTATCGATAACGATATTGAAGAACTAATGGATTTATATACACGCCAATGTGCAATTGAAGTGAATTGTATTGATTTAGCACGCATCGGTTTAATTTTTGCAATGGATGGCTATGATCCCTATAAACAAAAACAAATTATCCCAAAACATATTACGAAAATTTGTAAAACATTTATGGTAACTTGCGGTATGTATAATGAATCTGGAGAGTTTGCCATCCGTGTTGGAATCCCCGCAAAAAGCGGTGTTGCTGGCGGCATTTTCGGCTGTGTCAAAGGAGAAATGGGCATTGGCATTTTCGGGCCAGCATTAGATGAAAACGGAAATAGCATCGCTGGATTTAAAATATTAGAACTGCTATCAGCTCAAGAAGGCTGGAGTATTTTTTAATGACAATGTTCAAAAGAGGTACCTTATTTCTAGTAAAATAAGGTACCCTCTTTTTATTATGCATATTTCACTCACTTCTGAATAATATAGTACAACCTAGTGCTATACTTGGTGGAGGTGTAAAAATGAAATTGATATTCCAAATGGCTAAGCAGCCTGTTTTG
Source organism: Bacillus cereus group sp. BfR-BA-01360 (assembly GCF_022663595.1). Lineage (NCBI taxonomy): Bacteria > Bacillati > Bacillota > Bacilli > Caryophanales > Bacillaceae > Bacillus > Bacillus cereus group sp. BfR-BA-01360. Next base: position 80,458 of record NZ_JAKUFV010000011.1, on the reverse strand, counting down.
GAAAAAACAATCCTTCTCTTTATACTTAGTATTGTAGAAAGCTTAAAGCTAAAAGTTGTTTCCCTAGATGAAGCACATCGATACATATTTAATTTAGACGTCCTCGAGTTATTAATGGATCGTAATATTGATGATCAAGTATTAGAACTCATTCATTTCGGAATGAGCCTTGAGGACATTCTTCATGTCCTTCCAGAAGAGCTTGAACAAAGTGTTGAAGAGTTGAAATGGCGCTGTATTCAAGTTCTTAGTGAATACGAAATGTATGAAGAATCCCAACAATTAATCGAAGATATCCGCTAAAAAAGCACCTATATAGGTGCTTTAATGTTTCTTTAAACTATTTTTATACGTTTCAATATTAACAGGTAATTCTTCCTCTTCTAACGTATGCTCATTTACATCCTTATGAATGAATGCTCCTTTAGGCGGCTGATGATCATGCCCTTTTTTCTTATGGTCAAATGCTTTGCCACGTCCCATATCCATCCCCCTTTCTAGTTATGAAATCAATATTAGTATGAAGAAAAAGGTGTCGATATATGCAGTACTTTGGTGTATTCCCAAGGAAATACTCGAATTTTATTTTTCTGTATCCTGTTTACATTAATTGATCAATTCCGATTAAAATCAATAAAATCCCAGCAATGATTGTCGCCCATTTTCCTAAGTATTCTGCAAAAAATCTTTTTCCGATATAAGAAAAAGCGCTAATACAAATAAAACTAAATGCTCCTGAAATAATAGCCGTCCACCAAAGATTTAAATTAGTTACTCCCGCATCAAATCCTCCGGCAATATTATTAATTGACAATGCAACACCTAACACAAGTGCTTCAGAAAAACAAATCGTTTTTGAGCCATCAAAATCAGCATTCTCTGGATTACGTAATATGCCTATCATACTCCTCTCTTTCTCTAATCCTTCTGCTGATTTATTTAATAAGGGCTGGCATAAAACAAAGATTCCAATGCTTCCAAGAACAAGCGCTCCAATTAAATTTGCCATAAAATCTGAAATAAATAATGAAATCCAATTCCCAAATAAACCAGCTAACAAAGTAAAAAGAAATCCGAAAAAAGCGATAATGAAGTTGTTAAACCAAGAAATACGAATATTACGAATCCCGTATGCAATTCCTACACCCGCATTATCTAAATTAGAAGCAATCCCTATTAATAAAATAGAAAATAATCCTGCCGAACTCATCAACATTCACTCCTTCATTGCTATTTTCCATGCATATTATGCAAATATTGAGCAATTGTGCCTGTCAGGTTCATATACTGATAATAAAAACTCAACATTTGTTCAACACTTTCGAAACAAGAAGGAGTGCTAAACTATGTCTACGGAAAATCCGAATGATAAGCTTGGCGCATTACTAAGGAAATTATTAAAAGAACGTAATCTATCTATGCGTCAATTAGGAACACTCACAAATATTGATCCATCAACGATTTCACGAATTATAAGTGGTAAACAACAAGCAAAGCAAAAACACTTACAAAAGTTCGCTGAATGTTTAAAAGTCCCACCACAACTGTTATATGATGCACTGCATTCAGCTTCTTCCCCTATCAAAAAAGAAAAAATCGATATGTATAACTCCATTGATACGATTCAAGATACCCTACAGTCATCGAACCTTTTTGATTATGATTACACAACAATACGCGTCAAACAAGAATTGGAAAACTATGAACGGTATGCGCAAACGACAGAAGGGCAAATGCGTATTCATGAAAGCTTCTCAACAAAATTAAAGCAAATTGATAGCACAGGCCCCTTTATTGAGCAACTAACAGAAATGTATCAACAATTTTGCAAAGATACGATTTCTGAAACAGAACGTGCTGTAATCGGAAGTGCTTTATTGTATTTTGTTTTATCAACAGACATTATCCCAGATTATATATTTCCTATTGGTTATTTAGATGATGCAATCGCAGTTGAATTAGTCAAAGAAAAGCTAGCTCATTTGCGGAAAGAGCTGTAGAGAATATAATGGAACCTGTGCCAAACTATCATAAAACATGACAGTTTGGAGACAGTTTTTCCATGCTATATCGACCAGACAACAAAATTCGTCACCTTACCTCTATAAACAAGCCTGCAAAAAAAGAGACTGTTTGCAATTTTACAGTCTCTTTCACCATTTAAAAATCAACCTTTTCTAAATACAATCCATTCGCATCCGCAAGGCAATTAATCTGATTCCTTTGTTTTGCTTCTAAAATTTGCGGAATTGCTTCAGCATCAAGCTGTCCTAATCCGACTTCAATTAATGCTCCAACAATTTTTCTTACCATATTGTGAAGAAAACCATTTCCGCTCACTCGAATTTGAATAAACCCTTCGCTTTCAAAAACATCGAGTACGTATATTTCCCGAACCATTGATTTCTTTTTTGATTTCGCATTTGAAAAAGCAGTAAAATCATGCGAACCAATGAAATAGCGAGCTGCTTGTTTCATGTTTTCAACATTTAACTTTTTAGGAACATGCATACTGTATTTACGCATAAATGGATTCGTATGTTCCTCATTCCAAATTTTATATAAATATGTTTTTGTCTTTGAGTTGTAGCGAGCGTGAAAACGTTCAGGAACCTGCTCCACATCCGTGATGCTAATATCGTTTGGTAAGTATTGATTTAAATATTTTTTCACTTTCGTTTCCACTAATTTTTCATCGACCTTAAAGTTCGCTACTTGGTTTAGAGCGTGTACCCCAGCATCTGTTCTGCTACAGCCGATAATTTCAATTTCTTGTCCAATCATTTCTGACAGTACACTTTCAATTTTTCCCTGGATTGTATTATCGTTATTACCAAGACGCTGCCAGCCTTTAAAGCGTCCGCCGTCATATTGAATTGTGAGTTTGTAGTTGTTCATTTTATTCTCCTTATTTTCTAACAAGCCTAACCACATTCTCCACATGTGCTGTATGCGGGAACATGTCCACTGGCTGTACATATTCCACTTCATAGCTCTTCATTAATGTTTTTACATCGCGTGCTAGTGAAGATGGATTACAAGAAACGTATACAACTGTTTTTGGTTGTACTTTTAAAATGGTTTCAAGCAATTTATCATCACAACCTGTACGTGGTGGATCCACCACGATTACATCTGGGTGCCAGCCTTCTTTTACCCATTTCGGTAACCATTGTTCAGCTTTCCCTGCTTCATATTTCATATTTGTAAATCCGTGGCGTTTTGCATTTTTTCGTGCATCTGCAATTGCTTCTGGAATGACATCCATACCGCGCACTTCCGCTGCATCGTTTGCAAGCCACAGTCCGATCGTACCAACGCCACAATACGCATCTACAATTTTTTCTTTTCCTGTTAATGCTGCTGCTTTTTTCGCTTCATTGTAAAGAACAACAGTCTGCTCTGGATTCAATTGGAAAAAGGCACGCGCTGATAATTCAAATGATAAATCGCCGAGCGTTTCTTGAATGACTTCTTTCCCAGCTAAGTGGAACGTCTTATCCCCAAAAATAACAGATGTTTTACGTCCATTTACATTTTGCATAATAGATTTCACAGCTGGCATTTGTTTTTGTACTTCTGCAATAAACTGCTCTTTATTTGGAAATTCGTCTTTTGCCGTAATTAACGTAATTTGCACTTCTCCTGTTTGGACTGCTACACGTGTAACAATTGTACGGATAAGCCCTTTCCCTTTCCGCTCATTATAAATAGAAATGTTTAGCTTCTCTAAAATACGTCTAACGACTTTCGTCGCTTCGTTTGTTGCTTTATGTTGAATCATACAATGCGCAATATCAATTAGACGATGTGAATTTTGCTCATATAATCCTGTAATAACTTTTTCGTCTTTTCTTCCTACTTGTAATTGACTTTTATTACGATAGTGCCATGGGTCTTTCATACCAAGCGTCGGGCGAATCTTCTCTTCCAAACTATTCTTCATATACTTTTGAAATGCTTGTACAACGATATCACGCTTCTGATTTAATTGCTCCTCATAATCTAAATGCTGGAGCTGACAACCACCGCATTTATCATATACTGGACACGGAGCTTTCACGCGATGTGGGGAAACTTTACGAATGTTTTTCACTTTTGCTTCCGCAAAACCGCGCTGAATTTTCGTTGTCTCTGCAACCACTTCTTCACCTGGTAATGCTCCTGGAATAAAGACAACTTGTCTCTTAAAATAACCAACGCCCTCTCCGTTAATCCCAAGACGCTTAATGGTCACTGGAAACGTTTGGCCAACTTGCAATTTGCTTTCATGTTGCTTTTGCACGATTATTACACCTCTACTCTATACTTTTCCATAAATATAACGCTGCATAACTACAGTATGGTTCACACTCTTGTTTTATTTGTTCTAAAAGTGCATCATCTGGCTTATTGTCTAATTGAAATAATCTTTGTAGTGCACGCTGAATTCCGATATCTGTTTTGGGAAACATATTTCGACGCCCAAGTCCAAATAATAAAAAATTTTGCACTGTCCATGCTCCAATTCCTCGTACTGGTAACAATTGTGCAGAAACTTCTTCCTCTGTTTGTTTTTCTAACTTTGACAAATTAAGCTTACCTTCCACAATCTGTTTTGCTAATCCGATCATATACTCCGCTTTTCGTTGACTAAACTTTTGTCCTCTAAGTTCTTCTATTGAAATCTTTGCTACTCTTTCTGGCGTTGGAAAAAAGAAAACGTCATTCTTCTCTGTTCCATATGTCTTTACAAATTGTTCCGTAAGAACAGTAGCAAACTTTAAATTAACTTGTTGGTGAATGATACATCGAAGCAGACAAGCAAAATAATCAAATTCTAAAATAAGCGGTGTATACGCATATGTTTCAAAAAGTGGATGTAGTGATGTGTTTTGAAAATGGTCTTGTATCTTTTGCAAAGATTCATTCCACTGGAAGATAGTATAAATCCGTTCCATAACTTGTTCGCGCTGACCTGTCTCGCTCGAAATCCAAAATTGTGGTTTCTCGATTGTTCCTAGCCCTTGTATGCGAACAACAATTTGTTCTCCATTTATAAACAGTGGAACATACACGATTTTCTCATCTAATTGAACACGATGTAATGGATCAAAAGATAAGCGTCTTAATACTTCTTCAAAATGGTACGGACTCTTTAACGTAACATGTTCACTCCACATACGTTTCCCCATCCTTTTTACACATCATTATAGCATGAGAAAACCGCAAGCATACATGCTTACGGTTGATTGCGTTTTACTAAATCATCTAGACTTTTAAAATGATACCCTTTCTCTCGTAAATCATCAATGATTTTCGCAAGGGCTTCTGCATTATCTTTTGATACGGCATGTAATAAAATAATCGCACCTGGATGAACCATATTCATCACATTATCATATGCATATTGCCATCCTCTTTGCTCGTCTACTTTCCAATCAATAAAAGCAAGTGACCAAAATACATTGTAATACCCCATTTCTTTTGCAAGCGCCAATGTGCGTTCACTGAAAATACCGCGCGGAGGACGTAAATATTTTACTTCCTTTTGCTTTGTTACTTTTTTAATTTCATCTGTTACACTTTGTAGCTCTTCTTTTAACTTTGCATCATTGACGGTTGTAAGATCCGGATGTGTTTGTGAATGGTTACCAATAATATGTCCTTCATTTACCATTCGCTTTAATAAATCTTTTTGCCCTTTCACATAATGTCCTGTTACAAAAAATGTCGCTGGTACTTTCTTTTCTTTTAATACATCTAAAATTTTTTCAGTATATCCATTTTCATAGCCATTATCAAATGTTAAATATATATCTTTTTTAGTCGTATCGCCTAAATAAAAGCCACCATTATTACGAAGTAAATCCATAAACTTTTTCCCCGCATCCGGCGGAGTCTCGCTTTTAGCTCGCGGGATTCCCCAATGATTCGCCTCATTCGTATAAGCAAAAGCAAACTTCGGTACAAATGCCATTATAATCATTAAAATGAGACCTATATATAAATATCTAAACTTCATACATACTCTCCTTTCCATATGTCATCGTATCGGTAGTTTCTGTTTTTAATCTTCCTTTCATGCTGAGCATATTTTTCTACATATACCAAAAAATGCATCTCCAGTAACTCGAGATGCATTTTTTTCTTTCTTTATTTAAATACCGGTTCTTTGAACTCCTCCAACTTTTCAAGTGATGTTTTATCCACGTCAGCATGCAAGCTATTACCATGAGAATCCATTGTTACAACTGCTTTAAAACCATCAATGCGTAAATGCCACATTGCTTCTGGAATACCAAACTGTAGAAAATCTACATCTTTTACTTCTTTAATACATTCGGCATAATACTGCGCAGCACCGCCAATTGCATTTAAATAGACACCGCCATGTTCTTTCAGTGCAGCTAATGTCTTTGCACCCATACCACCTTTACCAATGACTGCACGGATACCGAATTTCTTCATAATATCTCCTTGATATGGTTCTTCACGGATACTTGTTGTTGGGCCTGCCGCTTTAATTTTCCAGTTCTCATTTTCATCTTTCACTACAACTGGCCCACAATGATAAATGATTTGACCATTTAAATCTACAGGGCAGTCATGATCCATTAAATGTTTATGAATCGCATCACGACCTGTGTACATCATACCGTTAATTGTTACAACATCCCCAACGCGCAGTTCACGAATTTGTTCTTCTGTAATTGGGGCTTGTAATACGATTTCACGTTGTTCTTGTTTTTCTTGTACAGCCTCTTGTTGAAGCGTATCTTCTCCTTCTTGATATAACCACTCGATAATTTCACCTGTTTCTGGGTGAAGTGTTACACCAAGACGGCGATATGCCCAACAATTATACGCTACAGACACATAGAAGCTCGCTGGCAAACGATTGTATACTCCAATTTTACAACCAAGTAAAGTCGTTTCTCCACCAAATCCCATTGTACCAATCCCAAGTTTATTAGCATTCTCTAATACATATTCTTCTAATTTCTGCAATTCTGGAATTGGATTCACATCATCTAATGGACGGAATAATTGATTTTTAGCTAATTCATATCCCGACGTGCGGTCTCCCCCGATACCGACACCAATTACACCTGCACTACATCCTTGTCCTTGTGCTTGATATACCGCATGAAGAAGACATTTACGAATCCCTTCTAAATCACGTCCTGCTCGTCCAAGCCCTTCTAGTTCGCAAGGCAAGCTATATTGAATATTTTTATTTTCACAGCCGCCCCCTTTTAAAATTAAACGAGCATCGATATAATCTTTTTCCCACTGTTCAAATTTGATAACAGGTGTTCCGGGCCCTAAGTTGTTTCCACTGTTGTCTCCAAAAAGGGAATCGACAGAGTTCGGACGTAATTTTCCATCCTTGGTCGCCTGCTCAAGCGCACTATAGATAGCTTCTTTCATTTTTAATTGATTCACACCAACTGGTGTATAGATTTTAAATGTTGGCATCCCTGTATCTTGGCAAATTGGCGAAATGTTGTCATCTGCCATTTTAATATTCTTTGTAATTGTGCCAAGTGCCATCGCGGAACGAGTCCCTGCATTCTCTCGTTCCTTTGCTTGTTGAATTGCACGACGAACATCCTTTGGTAAATTCGTCGACGTTTCAACAATAAGTTGATACATGCTTTCTTGAAGCTTTTCCATTGTTACTTCCCCCTCAATTGTGAACGCTACCAAAACGTCGTTAGATGAAAACTTCATTCTATCCTTCCTTGTTTGTATGTCTATCATCTGAAAGTAAAATGAAATTTTTCACAACTTGATTATACCCTTTTTTTTATATTCATTCTATTTGATAAAACAAATTCTCTCTGGTTTCTAAAATGATAAAGTACAACTTTAATCAGTAAGAGGGACTTCACTCCCCACTGATTATGAGCCTTCACCAACTTGAACTTCTATAAAAGAAAAAATGACCTCCAACATATCATTGGTGGTCACTTTCATATATTATTAATCTTTTTTAAATTGCTCACATTTTAGTTCTAATTCATCTAACATTGCAAGAAGACGATCTACATCTTCTAATTCCACTTCTTCTGGTTCAATTGAATCGATTACTTCAATGAACATATTTAAACGTTCTTTTAAATATACTAATTGCGAATCTTTATCATGAATTGCTTTTCCCACGAAAGCACTCTCCTTTTTATTCGAGTTGTTTTCATTATACCGCAAAAATGATTGACATGAACATGCCTTTTTATCAATTTTTGTACATAATATTATTCTATACAAATAAAAATATAAAAAAATTTCTTATTTTTTAACACGTCTTAAGTAACTCTACAATTTTTTGTTATGAAAAGTTTCACTTTATAAAATGTCTATATTCTTCTATTATAGAGAATGGACAAATTGTTATTCCAATAGTCAAAGGAGTATTTCATATGAGTATATCACAAACAATGAAGCCGATTACTCCTTCTTACGATCCATGGGAAGCGTATATGGACCTTGAAGAGTACGGCAAATTACTATTAACAAACGTTGAGTTTACAACGACAACGTTATGCAATATGCGCTGTGAACATTGCGCTGTTGGGTACACACTGCAACCTAAAGATCCAAATCCGCTTCCAATGGAGCTTTTATTAAAACGATTAGATGAGGTGCCTCATTTACGTTCTCTAAGCATCACTGGTGGAGAACCTATGATGTCAAAAAAATCCGTCGACAACTATGTAACACCACTCTTAAAATATGCCCATGAACGAGGCGTTCGCACTCAAATTAATTCAAACCTAACTATAGATTTAGCCCGTTACGAACAAATTATTCCTTATTTAGATGTGTTGCATATTTCACATAACTGGGGAACGATTGATGATTTCGTTGAAGGTGGTTTTGCAATGATGGCCCGCAAACCTACTTATGAACAACGTGCAAAACTGTTTGAGCGCATGATTACAAATAGTAAAGCTTTATCAGATGCCGGTGTTATCGTTTCCGCAGAAACAATGTTAAATAAACGTACATTACCACATATTGAAAACATTCATCGTCAAATTGTTGGAGAAATGGGATGTAAGCGTCATGAAATACATCCAATGTATCCAAGTGACTTTGCTAGCAATCTTGAAATTCTAACAAAAGCTGAAATCCGAAGCGCAATTGAACATCTATTAGCTATTCGGGATGAAAACGTATGGATGTTATTCGGAACGCTACCATTTTATGCATGTAGCGATGATGAACGTGATTTAGCTACTCTAAAAAAACTGCATGAGAGCAAAAATGTAACTGTTCGTAATGATCCAGATGGGCGCTCCCGCTTAAATGTAAATATCTTTGATGGCAATATTATCGTTACTGATTTTGGCGATATTCCCGTTCTCGGCAATGTACAAACAAATACATTACAAGAAGCATACGACAAATGGTACAGTTCCAAAACAGCAAAATCATTAAGCTGCCATTGTCCAGCTGTAAAATGCCTTGGTCCAAATATTCTTGTCAAAAATAGTTACTATCAAAATGAAGATTTCTTAACAAAAAAAGCGAAGATTACATTGTAAGAAAAACGTCAGCTTCCTATAGCTGACGTTTTTTCTATTGCGGATGTGGTGATGGGATGAATTTAAAGGATAAATAATCTTGAATTGGAATAGCGGCTCCAATTCCTTGTGATGTTACATTTTTAACAACCAATCTCTTTTGATTGCCCTTCAAAACAAGATATACCTCACCAAACGTAACTTTTCCTTTTTCATTTACCGCTGGCACATACGCATATAAATATCCCATTTGTTTCGGACTAATTTTGTACACTCGTTCATGATGAGTTCCATATCCAATTGTGGTTTTAAAAGAAAGAGGCAATTGAACTTTTTCAGAAGCCTTTAACAACATCATAGCTTTCACATCTGCCGCATCTTTAATAGGCGATGTTAGATTTCCTTCTATCGTTTTTTGAATCTCCTGCTTATAGCGAAGCGGATGCACCGCCTCTACTCCTCTATTATCATACACGTTACGATTTACTTGTTTATATTCCCAATTCATTGTTGTATCTGTTGATTCATAATGTAATGGCCACTGTCCTAAATAAATTTTTGCTTTATATCCGATTGCAAGTGGTGCATTTGAAATTGAAGTTTCATTTAACATCCGAATTAAATCTGGATTTTCAATTTTAATACTTGATGTTTTTAACAATTCTTGCGCAAGCTTACTTGGTTGCAAACGTGGTAAATCTTGTGTTTCATTTGAATACGTATTATCTTTTGAAATATTTAAAACAGATGATGGCATCTTAACTTGCAACGTCGTCTTGGCAAGACTATTACAAGGAAATAATAATATTAGTGTGGCTATTGTTAAAAGCCATATACTGTACACTCTTTTCACCTGTCTGACTCCTTCCTAATTAACAGCATCAAAATGATTTACTTTATTTATTCTTTTCTCTCTTCCTCATTGTTATCCGCCTTTCTTCACAACAAGTAAAAACCAATTCCCATAATAAAATAAGCAGCTAATAAAGTGCCTCCTTCAAACCAGTTTGTATCCCCATCATTGGAAATTGCAATGGTTAAAAATACAGCTGTAATCATAGAGATGAGTTCTGGCACTGTAAATACTAATGGCATTTTTATCGTGAAGAACATTGAAAGTAGCACGAGTACAGGAGCAACAAACATGGCAATCTGTAAAGTAGAACCAATCGCTATTTCAACAGCGATATCTACCTTATTTTTATATGCCATAATAATCGCCGAAGCATGTTCAGCAGCATTCCCAACAATGGCAACGATAATAACCCCAATAAATAATTCTGACCACCCAAAAGATTTTGCGACTGTTTCAAATGTATGCACAAGTGCTTCTGAAACGTAAGCAACTGCCACTGTTGAAATTGCTAAAATAAGCAATGCTTTTCCTTTTGACCATTCCGGTTCTTCTTCATGTTTTGCATCATCACTGCTATGCTGATATACACCGCGATGTGTAACCAATTTAAAAAACAGAGCTGCTAAATACATAATGATCATAATAATGGAAACGCCAATACTTAATTGATGTGTCTTTTCAATGTCCATTTTCATTGAAAAGACTTCTGGAATAACGAAAGCAACAACGACTGCAAATATTAATAATGCTGAATTATGCCTTGCATCATACACATTGAAACTTTGTCTTTTATATTTCAGTCCCCCCACAAAAAAAGAAAGACCTCCTACTAATAATAAATTTCCAAGAACAGACCCTGTTAATGAGGCTAATACAACTTCTATCAGTCCTGCTCGTAAAGCAAAAATAGAAATAATAAGTTCTACTGCATTTCCAAAAGTTGCATTCAATAGCCCTCCAATTCTTGGACCTGATACAATTGCTAAACTTTCAGTTGCCCTTCCCATAAAAGCAGCTAAAGCAACAATTGTTAAACAATAGACAGCAAACATAATTGTTTGTGGCCAGTGCATTGTTTTTCCTAAAATTGAAAGCGGTACCCCAACAATTGTCAATATAAGAAAAATTTTATTAAACATCCTGTTCACCCTTCCATCATATATCCTCACTATTTATTAGTATTCTCCTAACTGGTTCTATTTCATCACAATTCCATTTAAAAAAAGCTTGTTTTGTCGAAAACTTATGGTAAAAAAAGATAAAAAAGCTGGAACTTTCTAAAGATTCTGTTATATAATAAATATTAACTTAAATAAGCTGTATTAAAACAGTTTAGGAGGAGAACAAAATATGAAAAGAGAAGAACGGAAAAATATGATTGAATTTATTGAAAAGAAAAAAGGAATCGAACGTACAGACCTGCTGTTTATGACAGATGAGGAAGTAGAGCACATTTATAATGTAACGTACTTTTTGTACGAAGAAATTGTAGAATAATACGAAGAAAAACCCACCTTAAAAGTAATAAAGTGGGTTTTTCTTTTCCTATCTTATTATATATGAGAATGATTTTCATGTATAATACTAAAAGATGGGAGGAGTTTTACTATGAGTTCATGGTTATTATTCGCACTATTATCAGCAATTGCTGCAGCTCTCGTATCTATATTCGGGAAAATCGGTTTAGATGGCATTGATGCAAATGTCGCAACAACCATCCGCTCAATCATTATGGCATTATTTATGATCGGAGTTATTATCGTACAAGGAAAATTCCAAAACATTGGAGATGTTCTCCTTAATAAAAAAGCACTGCTATTCATCACATTAAGTGGTATTGCAGGTGCTTCATCATGGCTATTCTATTTTCTTGCCTTAAAAACAGGGAAAGTTTCGCAAGTAGGTCCTGTTGACAAATTGAGTGTAGTCATCTCAATTCTCCTAGCGATGATCATTCTAGGTGAAAAAATAAATCTCATGACCGGAATCGGTGTTATATGTATTACAACTGGTGTCTTATTCATCGCTTTTAGCTAAAGAACCGCTTATCATGAGCGGTTTCTTCTTCTTTTTAAATAAAACCAAACTGCAATTGTTATTAGTCCTGAAATAATTAATATCCAAATTCCATAATGATGTAAGCTATATTCAACAAAACGCCACTTCTCTCCCAATTTCCAACCAAGTCCGATAAAAACACTAATCCAAATAAGCGCACCACTATATGCATATAAACAAAAGCGCCATACAGTTAGATTGGACACTCCAGCAAAATACGCTGTTAAATGACGCACTCCTGGAATAAAGTATCCTACCAGTAAAAGAAATGGACCATATTTTTCAAACAAAATATGTGTTTTTTCAATTTGTTTTTCCTTAATTCGAATCTTAGGACCATATTTTTTCAATACAGGTAAGCCGAGCTTTAAACCTAATAAATAACTTAATGTAATTCCAAGCATCGCACCTGCCATCCCACTTAAAAACGCTGCCGGTCCTGACATAACACCCTTTGAAATGTTATACCCAATAAAGGTTAAGAGAAATTCATCTGGTATCGGCAGCCCGACAATTCCACCAGCTAAAGCGATAATAATCCCAAAATATCCGTATTGTGTGATTAATTCAGCAATATGTTGTTCCATTCGGATGACACATCCCATGTACAATCGTTATTCCATATTATGCCCTTTCTCATTTTGTAGCAAACATGGTATACATATTCACTATACATGTTTTTTATAATGAACTCTACTCCTATTCTTTCATTTTTCATATACATCTCATTTTGTAAAGTCATTAAAAAATAAAAATTCATAAACGATTTTTTTTGTTACAATAGAAAGAAAGTTACTGTTAGCATCGGTTTCACTATTCAGAAAAATGATATAACTGAAAAAATATATTTTGGTCGATAAAATGCAAATTCTATCCATTAAATGAAAATGCACCCTTTTTACATAACAAATCATTTTTCTAATTTATATAGGGGGAAATAACATGACCACAGAAAAACAATTCATTCAAAAGATATATTATGAAACATTTTTAACAGAACAAACCTCCACTGATGCCCAAAAAATTCTTGGAGAAGCATACATAAATGAATCCCAAAACGAATTTGCCAACATATCAAATATTCGCTTTGCACAAGGTGAAGTTTATTTTCATCATAAAGACTTTGAAGCTGCTATTTTTAAATGGGAAAAAGTAAATAATGAACTTTCTTTCTGGGCAAAGAAAAATATAGGTGATGCTTATTTTGAATTAGGTTTCCTTTCCACAGCAGAAGAAATTTATACTTCTATTAAAACGGAAAATATAACACTTACAATGGAAGTTGCTTTACAACTCTTTTCTCTTTATCTTGAACAAAATCGATTAGGTTTGGCTTTTAAAACGATTAATGAAGCTGTTTCATTCCAGCCTGATTATCCTAATATTACTACAATCGCTCGCTCCTTCTATGAAAAACAAGAAGATTGGAACAACGCAATTGAACTTGCAATACATGAAGGGATTCGAACCAAATCTTTACATTGGTTTGATATTTTGATTCATTATATCAATCTAGGTTTCACAAAAAATATGAAACCAGAATATTTTTATGAAGCATTAAAAACCTTATATACAGTTGATCAAGCACAATTTAAAGAACTCATTTCAGCACTGTGGAATAGCTACCGAGAAGAACCAAACTATTTAACATGGATCCAAACAGTGAATCATTTATTCTGCCATTTAGAAGTAGGTCCTTCCGAGGACTGGAATGAAATTTCTATCCTTTATCAAGAAACATATTGTAAGTTAATTACAGGCCAGCACTTCATGCATGAATTACAAGGAAGCATTCCAAATTTATTAACAAATTGGTTCAGTATTACCAAAAAGGAAAATTCTTTATTTGTTTCCGCTGCGGTATTAGCTTGGGATGAAGTCGCTCCTAAAACTTTAGATTCACTTCTTGTAAAAAGTGCTAAAGCTATTCTGTCTCATTTAGAGGCTAATGAAGAAATGAATATAGATGATATTTCTACGCTATTTGAAACAATTGCTACATGGGCAGAAAACAATGATGTAGATTTACCACATCAATTCACATTACTTGTTCGCGGTCTTTCTAATTTACAAGTAAAACAATTTCTGATAGCCGGAACGAGCAACCTCGATACATCGTTATTTATGAATTCAATACTAGGGGAAGACATATTAGGGGATTACCAGTCGGCTCCTATCATTTTTAAAGACAATGTTCAAACGGAAATAAACGAATTTACAGATTTAACAATTCGAAGTGTTTCGGACGTGAATACATTTCAAAATATGATGATGACACCTTCTCAAGAAGAAACGAGAAAGAACTGTGTCGAGTTCAAACTACCATGTAGATTTTTAAGAAAAAATAAATTCTCATTCATTGTTACACCTAACTTTAAACAAGCGTTACATATGAAGGATACGGCTCTTGAATATTTGCAAGCAACCGATAGTCTTATTTATATTATCAATACATCTTCACCATTATCGGATGAAGAACTCGATACATTGGTATATATGCAAGAGCAAATGCCTAATTTACAAATTCAATTTATACGAAATAAACTAGATTCAAATATTCATGCAGAGACAGCACAGCAAATGATTAATGAAATTGAAAATAAGATACATGCGTACTTCCCATCGGCACAAATCTTTCCTTATTCACCGCTACAAGAAAATAGTCAGGAATTAAGCGATGTAACTGATTCTATTCTTGCAAATATCGCTAAGAGAGATATAACTCAAGAACGCATAGAAAAACTGTTATGGTTTATTCATAAGACCATTACATATCTCATAAACGAACGTGTCGAGCTAGAAAATACATTAGAAAAATCAATTCGTTGGAATAAGCATATTTTAGTAAAATTAAATGGTTTTCTGAATAATCTCACTACAATCCAAGCAGATACCATCCGTTCGATTACAGATTCGTACCGATTAACAAAAGAAGAAATTATACATGATATACATGCTCAAATTCCAGAGTTGTTACAAAGTTGTTCTGATCTCGTTCAAGAAGATAGTGATTTTAAATCGGTTCATGAGGAAATAAATGATGCAATGAATGAACGAATTCAAAAACATTTACAACAAGTGCTACTACCTAAATTTACAAAATCGATTCAAGAATGGATTGAAACAGCTCATAATGAGTTTATTCAAGGTCAATCTTACTTAGATGAAATGAGTACAACCTTTAATAAACTATACGAAGAAGAACGCATGCAATTACCATGTGATTTCAAACTTCTAGATGATTGGCGCAGGGATGTTGTAAGAATGACGCACCGAATCAAAGTCGATAATGTCAACATATTACTACGTTTTACACCAACACAATTTTTCTTAAAGAGTGCTGGAAAACTGTTTGGAAATAAAAATCAACCTCTTCTCTCTAATAAATATAAACAATATATTGAAACGGAAGATTATACAGATGTGGCTACAACTATTTCTACACAATTCTTCCTGCAATTTGAATTGTTCGAAAGTGCATTAGAACGCGACATTATGATGTTCTTTAAAGATCCTCTTAGCATTTTAAAACAAACTGTAGAAGCAGCTCATCGAGAAATTGAAGAGGATGAACATAATTTAACAAAATTAAGAACAAACCCAGAAACTTATCATGATCCGTTATCTCTATTTAAATTACAGCTATTCCAATATAAATTTATGTTAAATAAAAAGGGACATCATGAAGTTCCAACTACTTAAATATGCCCCCAAGCAATTCTTCAGAATTGTTTGGGGGATTCTTTCCATCATTTCTATATAATTTTCATATGATGAAAAGGATAATAAATAGCAACCAGTGTCCCTAATACTTGCTTCTTATCAATAAACCCTAAACCATTCCGACTGTCTCTACTAATTAAACGATTATCTCCCATAACAAAGATTTTATTTTTTGGTACAGTAATTGGCCCAAAGTCTTCTGTTAAATGAACAAGGAGTTGCTTAGCATGTTTTCGATTTTTCTCTAAATACGGTTCACTATGCACTTGATGATTAATATATAATTGATCATTTTTCATCTCAATTACATCTCCCGGTAATCCAATCACTCTCTTCACATAAAAATTATCTGTCTTCACTACAATAATATCTTCCCTATCATAGCTTTCAAATCTCTTTGCTAATTTATTAATAATGACCTTATCACCATCTTCCAAAGCCGGTCTCATTGATGCCCCATTTACAGTGGTCGGAAAAAATAAAAACACTTTTGCTAAAAAAGCTAGTAAACATGCAATCGCAAATACTTCAAACAATTCACGAAAATGTTTTTTCTTTTCCATCTCCTTCCCCTTTCTCCCCCATCCATATTTGTTTCTATATTCCTTATAATTCGGTATCTCGCTACAAAAAGGACTACTTCACTCGCAGTCCTTCTTCTTTATATTCCCGCATAAATAATACACATTTGTGCAGCAACATATGTTAACCACACAAAAAGTGGGTCATATTTTATCTTTCTTGCACCTATCTCTGTAACTCCAATAATAAAATCAGAAATCACAAATAAAAATCCACCAAGCGCCGGTAACCACCACATAGTATGAGCTGTATCATCTAATGCGAATGCAAAACAAGCCATACCTCCCACCCATACTCCATAAATAAGTGCTCCAAGAGTAAATAACCTATCTTGATTTGGATTCCGAATAAAAAAGAACCACCCAAAGACTAACAAGAAACCATATACAAATAGCCCTATTCCAAAACCAATCCATGAAATACCTGCTTGCAAAAATGCTGTTACATAAAAACAATGCGCAATTGCAAAAGTAATCATTCCCCCTATTAATCGATGACCAAACGGAATAAGCCCAGCCATAAATAAATCACCTACTGTAGACAAGGTCATCCCAATTGCAATCCATCGACGATATTCAATAGAAGGATCTTGCAGTAACATCCATATCGCACTCACAGTTAAGGAAAAACTAAGTACTAAGCGAACAGCTAATGGTAGCGGTCTATTCTCCTGCACTTGATTTGTTTGCACAATGGCATAAATCGCACCAATAACAAAAAAAATAATTTGTCCAGTTAATAAAAGATAAATTTCATTCATAATACGTTCTCCTCAATGAATGACACATATTCTTTCATTTTCCAACGTATAAACTCCAATCATGAACATGTGCTCATTTTCTCATTTTGCTTTTACATAACATAAGGACAAAATCTTCTAATTGTCTCATCCAATACTCTCTTCTACATAAAAATAGCGTTCTCTTTATCTTTTTTCGTGATATAATATCTTTTTTCCTGTTTTTTCGTCAAATAGAAAAGAACCCGTTCAAAATTATCGCTTTTGAACGAGCTCTTTCTCTATGTTTTCGTAGCGGTGAGGGGACGAGATTTGTCGATTAGTCAATATCTCATTTCGAATCGATCATATATTATTTTTTTCTTCTGCTACAATAACAAGGAATTTTTATAACATTTTAGTATCGACTCTCCTCATGACTTTTCTACGCTACTTTCTTTTCTTTCTTTATCTCTTGTTCCTTAGGTGTACGATTTACGACAATAATCCCTGCTGCAACACAAGCTAGCCCATATAATACAAACGAATGGATTGCTTCTCCTAACATCATACTAGATAACAATACGCCAAACATAGGGATAAAGAACATATACATCGACACTTTTCCTACTTTGTTATATTTCATAACTGTATTCCATATACAAAAGCCTGCTGCCGATAAGAATGATAAATAAAGGAACATAAAAAAGGCCTTAGTAGTAAATATAAACGGCATAAATCCAACTTGAAATATACCAATACACAATAACCCAATGGATCCGAAAATCATTTGATATGCTGTCATATATCCAACATCTAATGTTTTACTACCTTCTTTAGCAAGTATATTCCCATATGAATACATCATCGCTGCTCCAAGAAGTAATACACTCCCGATTCCAAAATGGAATGTAAAACTTCCATCACTTGGTACATTCACTAAAATTACACCGCAAAAACCAATGGAAACACCAATTATTTTTCTTATATTGAGCGCATCATCTTTATACAAGAAATGCGCAATTAAAATTTGAAAAAACGAAGATGTTCCTGAAATAATGGCGCCTTCAATACCAGAACTGTAACTTATGCCGATATAAAAACATACATATTGCAAAAACGTTTGAAATAACCCGATTTGTACTACTTGCTTTGTTGTTTCTTTTTTGAAGTACAGATCCTTTCCTAACGCTTTAAAAAAGAATAAAAGGATTACTCCTGATAAGAAAAAGCGATAACCAGCAAATAAAATTTGCTCTCCTACTTCATGCGGCTGAATTCCGAGTTCGGCATAACTTAATTTAATAAAGGGAAAGGCGCTTCCCCATAAAAATGTCGCCGCTATAGCAGCGATACATACACCGATCGGATGAGTAAAAAATTTCTCTGTCTTCACTTGTTGTCTTCCTTCCCGATCTTTTTACAAACAATATTCATATATATCAAAGAAAAAGAAAAAACACAAGTTTTTCAATGTTTTGTATAAGTAAAAACGTATCATAAAAAGAAAACATGTGATATAATATATAGCAATTACAACATAATAACTATTAAAATTAATTTCTGTAAAAAGTGCTGCTATCCGTATGGATGGCAGCTTTCGTCGTTTTATAAGGATTTCGATTTTGATTCTTTTTCTCAATAAGAATTTAGAAGGAGTGAATAAGGATGAACTCAGAAGTAAAAACATTACCACCAACAAAAAATGTATCTCCCTTATCTTGGTTGAAAACATTGCAAGACCATTATGAACTCATCTTTGCAATCCTATCAGGTATTTTCATTTTAACTGGCTGGTTATTCACAAAAAATGAAATGGCAACAGTTGGCGTAACCTTTTACATTTTAGCCTATATAATTGGAGGGTATGCCAAAGCAAAGGAAGGCATTGAAGATACGATTGCTGAGAAGGAATTAAATGTAGAAATGTTAATGCTCTTTGCTGCTATCGGCGCTGCTATTATTGGATACTGGACAGAGGGCGCTATCCTCATATTTATATTTGCCTTAAGTGGTGCTTTGGAATCTTACACGTTAAACAAAAGTCACAAAGAAATTTCAGCACTTTTGGACTTACAACCTGAGGAAGCCTTGCGCATTTCAAATGGCAACGAAGAACGCATTCCTGTGGAACAATTACAAGTGAATGATACGATCTTAATTAAGCCGGGTGAGCGCGTTCCTGCTGATGGCATCATCCATAAAGGTGAGACCAATATTGATGAGGCAGCGATTACTGGTGAACCAATTCCAAATGAAAAAAAATTGGGTGATGAAGTATTTGCGGGAACTGTCAATTTACGTGGTGCAATTGAAGTAAATATTACAAAACGTAGCGATCAAACATTGTTCCAAAAAATCATCCGCCTCGTTCAAAATGCACAAAGTGAAAAATCACCGTCACAACTATTTATTGAAAAATTTGAAGGAACATATGTAAAAGGCGTATTGTTTGTTGTTGCTCTTATGATGTTTGTTCCTCACTTTTTATTAGATTGGAGCTGGAATGAAACATTTTATCGTGCAATGATTTTACTTGTCGTTGCCTCTCCTTGTGCGCTTGTTGCTGCTATTACACCAGCAACTTTATCAGCAATCTCTAATGGTGCAAGAAACGGTATTTTGTTTAAAGGTGGTAT
Organism: Bacillus cereus group sp. BfR-BA-01360; assembly: GCF_022663595.1. NCBI lineage: Bacteria > Bacillati > Bacillota > Bacilli > Caryophanales > Bacillaceae > Bacillus > Bacillus cereus group sp. BfR-BA-01360. The sequence continues at coordinate 60,370 of NZ_JAKUFV010000011.1, read as the reverse complement.
TCATTTAGAACGCCTTGCTTCTGTTAAAGCAATTGCTTTTGACAAAACAGGAACATTAACACAAGGTAAGCCAATCGTCACCGACATATATGTGCGCGAAGGAATAGCAAAAAAAGAATTGATTTCTATCATAGCAGCAATTGAAAGTCATTCTACCCATCCTTTAGCAGAAGCAATTGTTAAATATGCTAAACAAACATATGACATTACACTCTACAAACCAGAAAATGTAGAAGATGTCACTGGATTTGGATTAAAAGGAATAGTGGCAAACAAAGCTTATAAAATCGGAAAAGCAGATTTTATAGGTGAAGATACAAAAACATTCCATAACGGTATTTCTACTATACTGGAACAAGAAGGTAAAACGGTTGTCTATATTCGTGATGATGAATGCATTCTTGGACTTATTGCTTTAAAAGATACGCTTCGACAAGAAACAATTGCAGCTATTCGTGATTTACAAAGCATTGGTGTGGAAGCCATTATGATTACTGGAGATCATGAACAAACAGCTAAGGCGATCGCAACAGAAAGTAATATAAAAGAGTATTACGCATCCTGTTTACCGGAAACGAAAGTAGAAACAGTGAAACAACTAAAAGAAAAATATGGAACCGTAGCAATGGTTGGAGATGGCATTAATGATGCTCCTGCATTAGCGACTGCCAGCATTGGAGTGGCAATGGGAGAAGGAACAGATGTCGCTTTAGAAACTGCCGACGTAGTTCTCATGAAAAATGAATTATCTCGTCTCGCTCAAGCCATCCGGTTATCAAAACGAATGAATCGTATTGTAAAACAAAACGTTATCTTTTCTTTAACCGTCATTGCTATGCTTATTTGCTCTAACTTTTTACAACTTTTAGCTCTTCCATTCGGCGTAATCGGGCATGAAGGAAGTACCATTCTCGTCATCCTTAATGGCTTACGATTATTAAAAGGCAATAAATAAACGGGTCCTCTGAGAGAACCCGTTTATTTTAATGGTAACCATTCTGTCCATTCGCACTACCGCTCGTTTTATGCTTCGGATGTGAACTACTTTTTTGTTTCCCATTATTTTTGTTATTATGATTCTTTTTATTATTACTCATCATAATCCCCCCTATTCCTTTTTATTATGGAACAAGGGGCTACTTTTCATTCCGGGAATTATTGTCATTAGTACGGTAAAAGTAAAGTAATCCATTAATTTCTCCACCTAGTAAAATGACCCAAGCAGTCAAATAGAACCACAACATCAAAATGATAATACCACCAAGGCCACCATATGTATTGGCATAATTTGCAAACTTGTCTACATAATAGGCAAATGAGTACGATACGACAATCCATCCAACTGTTGCAAATAATGCTCCGGATATAACTTCTCTTCTTTTTAATTTGCGATCAGGTGCAAATGTATATAAGAAGCTAAATAAAGCGAATAAAACTAAAAAGCTCGCTACTAATCGTATAATACTCCATACGAAAGAAAAACTTTCTGATAAACCGAGCACTTTAAACACAGCGGCTCCAATTACTTGTCCAAAAACAGGCACAATTAAGGCGAAAACGATCATAAAAATCATCGCCAGTGTAAATACAATAGACAAAGCTCTTGTTACAATGAAAGAGCGCGTTTCCTTTACATCATAAGCACGATTAAATGCATTCATCACTGCATTTACACCATTTGAAGCAAACCATAGCATTGATAATAAACCAAATGATAGTAATCCACCATTTTGATTATTTATTACTTGATCTACATTTACTTCAATTAAGTTCATTGCCTCTTCAGGCACATAAGGCTCCAATAAGTTGAGCACATTCTCTGTTTGAAGGTCAATAAATCCAAGAAGCGTGATTACAAAAACAAGCCCAGGAAAAATAGCAAGCAAGAAGAAATAAGCGAGCTGTGCTGCTAAGCCCGCTACATCATCTCGCATCGTTCGATCATATAAATCTTTTCCAAACGAATAGACACGATTTCCTCTTGCTTTTTCTAGAATTTTTTTCATTTGTCCTTAAACACTTTTCTTCTCTTCTTTATTCTCTTTTAATTCCACATATGCTTCTGTTTTCTTTTCCTCTGTCTGAGAGTCCTTCATAAGTAACTCACGTGCTTCTTTCATACCACCGTCTTGAGCTACCACTGGCTCTTCTTCCGCTTTTAACTCTTTAGCTTTTACAGGAGCAGCCTGAATTTCAATTGTTTCCGGCTTCTCTTCTGAATGGATTTTTTTCTTAGTAAAGATTTCTTTCGTTTCCTTTATTGTATCCACAACAGTCGGCGTTAACTTCTTTATTTCTGCTACTTTAGCTTTTACTACATTAAAATCAGCAAGCTCGCGCCCTTTATCTGTAACAGTTTGCATTTTTTCTTTTATTTTCGCATTCTCACCAATTTCAATCATCTTTGTTTTTGCTTTTTCTGCTGTTTGTTTTACCTTTTCACGATTTTCTTTTTTTAACATAGAAATTGCTACACCTGCTGCTACCCCAATTGCAATATTTCGAGCTATATTATTCTTTTTTGCCATATTCCTTCACCCTTTCTTTTTCTTATGTTAGAAAGTATGTCTTTCTAAACTTACTCATATTCCTTGCTCATTGCGAATGAATGTTAATAACTTTGCGCACCCTTCTGTTACAAGGTCGTATACTTCTTGAAAGTTCCCTGTAAAATAAGGGTCAGGAACATCTGTCCAGCCACTATCTGGAACAAAATCGGACAGTCTACCAATATAGCCTCCACATTTACCGATTTTTTCTAAATCCACTATATTCCTATTGTCCATGGCAATAATATAATCAAACTTTGTTAAGTCTTCTTTTTCTATTTGACGTGCTTTAATTCCTTCAAAAGAGACTTCATTTTCTGTTAAAATTTTTTGCGTTCCTTTATGAGGCGGCTGTCCAATATGCCAATCTCCTGTCCCAGCAGAATCAATTTGAATCTCATTTTCTAACCCTTCGTTTCTAACAAGTTTTCTAAAAATCGCCTCTGCCATAGGTGACCGACAAATGTTTCCAAGACAAACAAACAATACTTGAATCACATTTGTTCTTCCCTTCTTGTTGCTTTCTTATATACATATAGTATAAACAACCAATGATTAATTATAAAGGAAATTCCTACTAATTTAATAGGATTGAAAAGTTTCATTAACGAAAATGATAAAAAATGTTAAGATAATCTTATGTTATTTTAAAGGGGGACACTTCGGTGGATTTATCCGTAAAGTCACAAGAAAATGTTGAACATATGGTAGAAGCCATTAAAGAAAAATTACGTATGGTCAATGCAGGTGCCATGAAAGCTGCGAACTTTGACGAAGATATGTACGAAGATTTACGCGACATTTACGATCATGTTATGAAACGTGAAACATTCAGTATTAGTGAAATGCAAGCTATTACAGAAGAATTAGGTACATTAATGAAAAAATAGCGAAGACAAGCTGTGAAGAATATTTCTTCACAGCTTATTTTATAGAATTCCAACAAATTCATGAAATCACTTTATTCCGCATCCCCCAAAGCCAAAGTACGATACAATGAAGATAGAACCTCATCGTAGATTATTTCCTCACGCATATCACTACATGTTTTTTTACTGAAGGTGCTTATAATAAAATACCTCATTTACATGCTTTTGCCCGCGTCTCTCCAGAACATAAAGTAAAAATTGTTAAAGCTCTGCGTGCAAAAGGAAATATCGTCTCTATGACTGGTGACGGTGTAAATGACGCTCCTTCTTTAAAGGGTGGCAATGGGAATCACAGGAACAGATGTTGCTAAAGGCGCAGCTGATATGGTATTAACAGACGATATTTTTTCTTCCATTGTGAAAGCCGTTGAAGAAGGCCGAAACATTTATTGCAACATAAAAAAAGCAATTCTTTTTCTTCTTTCTTGTAACTTCGGGGAAATTATTGCACTTTTTTTAGCTATATTACTTGGATGGGCGATACCGCTGCGTCCTATTCATATTCTTTGGGTCAATTTAATCACTGATACACTTCCTGCTTTATCGCTCGGTGTTGATCCTGAAGACCTTGAAGTAATGAAAGAGAAACCTCGCAGAGCAAAAGAAAGTTTATTTAGCGGAAGCATCCCTTTTCTTGTTCTAAATGGTATGGTAATTGGAATGATGACTTTAATCGCCTTTATTGTTGGTACAAAGCTCTATACAGGTGATACAAATCTTTTTCCAGCTTATATTCATGAAGATGCTTTATTGCATGCACAAACAATGGCTTTTGTTGTATTAAGTTTTTCTCAACTTGTTCATTCATTTAACTTGCGATCACGTACGAAATCTATTTTTTCAATTGGACTCTTTACAAATAAATATTTAGTTTTCTCACTGCTAATCGGTGTCGCTATGCAAGTGTGTATCATCTCTATTTCACCTCTTGCAAATCTATTTGGCGTACACCCTTTAACATTAAAAGATTGGGGATTTGTACTTTTTCTAAGCATGATTCCTCTTATCGTTAACGAAGTAATAAAATTATTCAAGAAAAGTGAAAAAGCGATGAGTTAAGTTTCTCATCGCTTTTTGTTTATCCTCGCAATTCTTTTTTAATATTCTCTGTAAGCTCAGCCATACGCTTACGCCCTTCTTCACGTTCCCGCTTATTTTGTTCTTCAATTTGCCGTGTTTCTTGCATGCCCCTTGAAATAATATTCCAAGTTTCTTCTAACGTCTCCATTTTAATACTCGAAGACCCAGATAACCTCGCAACCTCTACACTTTGTGTTGCAATATTTTGGGCATTTTTCTTAAGAAGCTCATTTGTACGACGATCCAATTCGGCCATTGAATCCGCAACTAGTTTTTGACGCTTTGCATTTACAGCTTGAATAATTCCATTTTTGAAGATTGGGATTGTAGTAATGAAGGCTGTATTGATTTTCCCAATTAATTTATTATTACCACGTTGAATCATCCGAATTTGTGGTGCTGTTAACAATGCAACCATACGAGCTTTTTCCAAATCATCGATACGCTGCTCTAAAATTTCAACAGAGTTTCTAAGAGATTCTAACTCGATTCCTGCTAATTGGTCGTTATTTTGCACCCGTTCTTTATACATAGGAATTAATTCTGTATTTAAACGTTCTAACAACATTTCGCCTGCGACCACGTACTTCTCTAAGTCTAAATAGTACTTTAAATTTTGATCATATAAACCGTCTAGCGTACCGATTGATTTTTTCATTTCATCTTGATATTTCGTAATTTCCACATATACTTTGTCAATTTCGCGCCCCATTGTTTGATATTTACTAAAGATTTGTTCAATCAATTTATCTGCTTTTTTAAACATACGAGAGAAAAATCCACCTTTTTCTTCCGCAAAATCTTTACTATCAAATTTATCCATAATTTTACCAAGTTGTTTCAGTAAATCACCGGAATCTTCGACCTTCGCTAATGACATTGTATGTAAAATTTGATCGGCAAAGCGAGAAATTTCCATTGAAGGCTCTTTACCAAGCTCAATTAATTCCAGCTGATCTTTAATATCAATGGCATTATAAATTCGTTGAACTTCTGGATCCTGTCTAAGTTGCATGCGCACATCTTGTGCCGTTTGTTCCGTTAATTCTGTTTTAGAATCAAGTATAACTGGATTCTTCATATACATTTCTCCTTTTCCTTATAAAAATGGACGAAATAGCCCTTTAATTGTTTGAGATAAATTCTTATAAGCTGATGCACCATGAAATTCAAGATTGAAATTCACTTCCTCAAGCCAATGGGAATCAAATGCTGCTTCTGCAATATAGGGCTCAATATCATTTCTTCCTGTTGGATTGAAGTGTAGTACATCAATCCCAATTTGGTTTAAAAATAACAATAACGCTGCGTCAGAACGTGTTAATTCCCCACTCTTCTCATTGTTAAATATAACAATTTTTGGCACCTCTTGTGAATAATCGAATTTCTCAAGAAGTTCTAAAATATGAGGTGGAATTTGAGAAAGTTGCGCAAAAACATATAATGCAACATCTTGTTTTGTTTCTTTTCCAATTGGTTTAAATAGATCGCTTTCGCATGTATGAATAATAGCTTCTGCGATACCATGTTGCAGTCCTTCAGGCAGGCGCTTATGTGGCCACCAATGACTATTCATAATTTGATCTGGATGTAATTTCCCGGCTCGATCTAATGCATCTCGATAATGAAATTGAAAGTTAGCTTTTTGTTCTTTTGTAAATGGAAATCTATTAATTAATAGACTATTATCAAACGATGTAACAGCTTTTAATCGCTGAAAATATTCTTTTTCACTTTTGGAAACCCCTGATATTTTCGCAAATAGAGAAGGAATATAAATATGTTTATTCTCTACAAAAAATGTCGGGCGGACAAATGCCTTTTCTTTTGTAAGAATGAAAAGTTCATCGTATGTTGTCTTGAGTGTACGTGCTACGGGTGTATACATGCGGAATTGCCACGGTTTATATAAGAGTGAATTATCATGATGAAGCACTTGTTCAATTTCCTTCGATGCTTGATATGCCACTGTTGCAACGCGCTCACGGCGGCGGTCTGGAAATGGCTCCAATGAAATGCGTCCTGGGTGAGAGAATACAAAAGTTCGCCCCTCTTCATCAATACTTTCCAAAACATCTTTTCCTTCTGGATGATAATATAAAACGTCACATCCAAGCATAATAAGAAAATATAAAAAGTAGATGCGGCTCTCTTTTGCATCACCATACCAAATAATACGTGGCATTTGTTTTTTATAGTGAATTGTAGAGAACCACTTAGCTATATAATTCTCACTTAATTTGATTATATCAATTAAGAAGCGACGAAATCCTTCTGTTTTTAATGATTGATTATGTTGCTTCTCATATAATTTCAATATAGAAATAAAAGTACTATGTATATAGTACTGTAAATCTGGATTCTCTACTTTTGGTAACAATTGTTTCCCCGATAAGTGTGCAACAAGCCGATTCACAGTAAGACCATTTGGCGCTTCTTGATGCACAGCAAATATCTCTTGAATCTGACGAAGTTTTTCAGAATCAATGACTTTATCTAAATTTTGTTCATACAATACATGAATTCCTTTTGTTTCACTATAATCATATAATTCATTAAAATACTCATCGACATCATTAGGAACTCCAAGAATACGACAGGCTATATAGCTAAATCTCATTTCATTTTCTGTTAACTCATATTGCGGACGTTTTTCTAAAATTGTTTCGAATAGCTGTAAATGAGCTTCTTCTTTTAAAGGGTGTGGATGAAGTGTAAAACGCGAAAACACGAAGGTTCACCTCCAAAAACATTTGCTGTTAAAAAAGATTCATTTATTTCTTTATTATACCATTTTTAATTATAAAAAATGGGCGCTCGTATAACGAGCAAACCCAAGTCAATTATTTATCGTCTTCCTTCGTAGCCGCAACTTCCTCTCTGGCTTGTCCTTTTCGCATATAATGCAAAATAAATGTTGCACTAAATGCGATCACTAAAATCATAAAGAATAACCAGTGCGGTACTTCAATATGAATCACAGATAGTAACATCTTCGCTGCAATAATTAAAATTAAAATATACGCTGTCGATTCAAGTTCAGAAACACGTTCTAATAATCTTAAAAATACGCCTGCAATACCACGCATCATTAAAATACCCAGCATTCCACCTAATAATAGAATCCAAACTTCATTGGATACACCAAAAGCTGCAAGAACGCTATCTACTGAAAATGCAATATCCATAAGCTCAACCATGACAACTGTTCCCCAGAATACACCAAATATTCTAAAGAGAACGCTATTTTGGTTCATACCATGAGCTTCTTCTTCTTCACTCTCACCTTTGCGTTTGTCAATAAAGTACTTGATAGAAAGCCATGCAAGGTAAAGGGCTCCAAGTACTTTCACCCACCATAATTTAATTAAGAACATCCCGATTCCAATTGCAATAAATCGGAACACATATGCACCAATTAAACCATAAAATAATGCTTTTTTACGCTTCTTTTCCGGCAAGTGTTTTACCATTACAGCTAACACAAGTGCATTATCAGCAGATAATAATCCTTCAAGTACAACAAGTGTACCAATTAAGCCCCAAGACACTGGATCTTGTAATACTCTAATCCACATGTCCAAATCAAAAAATTGGGCATACGTATCAAGGATTCCTTGTAAAACGCTCATCTTACCATTATCCCCTATTCTTTGCTAGATTTATAGAAAGGGCAAAAAGAAGGAAACGAAGTTCGTTTCCTTCTTATGCATCCAAGCCATACGCTCTTACAAGCGCACCTAATCCCCCTTGGAATCCACTTCCTACCGCATTAAACTTCCATTGTCCATTATGACGATATAATTCACAAAAAACAACTGCTGTTTCAATGGAAAAATCTTCTCCTAAATCAAAACGTAAAATTTCTTCATTTGTTTCTTCATTTACTAAACGAACAAACGCATTTGCGACTTGTCCAAAGTTTTGATTCCGACTTTCCGCATCATAAATTGTAACTGTAAAAGCTATTTTTTGAACATCCTCTGGAACTTTTGTTAAGTCTACAATAAGTTGCTCATCATCGCCTTCTCCTTCACCTGTACGGTTGTCACCTGTATGTAAAACAGATCCACAAGGAGACTGCAAGTTGTTATAGAAAATAAAATCTGTTTCTTTCGTACATTTTCCATGTGCATCTAGTAAAAAGGCTGATGCATCTAAATCATAATCAGATCCACCATCATACGCCTTAATATCCCACCCAAGGCCGATTATTGCTTTTTTTAGACCAGGGCTTGTCTTACTCAAATCGATTTTCTGTCCCTTTTGCAACTGGATCGCCATCTATCTTCACCTCTATTGTCATTCTATATATATGAACCTAATTACTCTACATCTAATCCAAAGTTATTACATAATGCACCTAATCCACCTTGGAATCCACTTCCTATCGCATTAAACTTCCATTCGCCAGCATGACGATATAACTCGCCAACAACAACCGCTGTCTCAATCGAGAAATCTTCTCCTAAGTCATAGCGGATTAATTCAGCGTTCTTTTCTTCATCTATAATGCGTACGAAAGAGTTAGATACTTGTCCAAAGTTTTGGTTGCGACCTTCTCCTTCATAAATAGTAATTGTAAAGCAAATGCGCTCAATACTTGCAGGAACATTCTTTAAATCTACTTTAATTACTTCATCATCGCCGTCTCCTTCGCCTGTACGATTATCTCCTAAATGTTGTACGGAACCATTTGCGCCCTTTGGATTGTTATAGAATACAAAGTCTTCCGCTCCGGAAACTTTTCCATTTGCCCCTACTAGAAAAACGCTAACATCTAAATCAAAATCATGTTGTCCATCATAACGATTTGTGTCCCATCCAAGACCTACAAGTACTTTAGATAATCCTGGATTTGTTTTTGTTAAATCAACCTTTTGTCCTTTTTTTAATGAAATAGATGCCATTTATTCTTCCTCCTTAAACTCAATTACTGATAACGAGATACAATCTCACTTAAATTTTTATCTTGTGTGCCTTCCCCAACCGCAGAGAACTTCCACTCATTTCCGTATCGATACATTTCACCTGCAATTAATGTCGTTTTCCCACCGTAATTTTCAGATAAATTGTAACGTGCTAATTCTTCACGCGTTTGCGGATTTTGAATACGAATATACGCATTCTGAATCATTCCAAAGTCTTGACGACGATTCACACAATCATAAATGTTTACAACAAACACTAAACGATTAATACGACTTGGAACTTTATGCAATTCTACGAAAATTGTTTCGTCATCGCCTTCTCCTTCACCTGTTAAATTATCACCTGAATGAATAATACTCCCACAAGCAGAAAGCTTATTCCCAAAATAAACGAGATCATTCTTATTCACAAAACGATCGTTTTCTAGCATAACTACTGATGCATCACAATCGATGTTTGGTTTACTGCCAAATAAGGAAGAGAGAAATCCACCTGATTGTCCCACAGGATCCCATCCTAAACCAACCTGTAGTTTTGCTACTTTTGGTTGTCCCTTCGTTAAATCAATCTTCTGTCCTTTTTCTAAAATAATAGGCATGAAGTTTCTTCCTTTCTACAAGATATTCTCCCGAAAAGGGAAAATATTGTATTCTTCTCTTATATTGTAGCATTTCTTGTCGATTGAAAAAAAGAATAAATTTTCAATTATTATGAAAACATTTGTATTATTTATTTAGATGGATGTAATAAATGGTAAATTGCTCCAATCATTCCAGCATGATTACCATGTTGCGCAAGCTCAATCTCACAGTTTTCATAACTCTCTCTATTCAAGTATTCTTTTACTTCTTTTTTCACTTCTTCTAAAAAGACGTTCCCTCTTGCGGTAATCCCTCCCCCAATAATGATTGCTTCTGGGTTAAAAATGTAAGCAAGGTTACTAATTCCAATCGCTAAATGCTGAAAGAATTTTTGAACAGCTTGCGTTGCTTCTTTATCCTTCTTATCGTATAGTTCAAAGATTCTTTTCCCATCCCACTGACCGCCACTTTTATATTGCTTTACAAGGCGAATTAATCCTGAAATAGATGCAACTTCTTCAAATTTTTCCCCTTCTATTCGCATATTCCCCCATTCGCCCGCACTAAATGAATGACCACGATACAATTTCTCACCAATGATAATTGCACCACCAATTCCTGTACCTAGCGTAAGCATAATAAAGTTTGCTCTTTGCTGTCCGACTCCCTTCCATTTTTCTCCTAATGCTGCACAATTTACATCATTCTCTATAGATACAGGGACATTCAATATATTTTGTAATCTCTCAATAATTGGAATGCCCGCATAATTTGGTATATGATCTATTCCGCCTGTTATGATTCCTTTATGAATATCGACAATTCCAGCTGTACTAATGCCGATGCCAGAGATATCGTGAAGTTTCATTAAATGATGAGATAAATGAATCATTTTTTGAACAATCTGCTCCCCACCTAAATGGATTTCTGTCGGAACTGCATGATGTACTAGCACGGTTCCCTCTTCTGACACCACTCCATATTTCATTTGTGTACCACCAATATCAACTGCAATATAATGTTTCATTTTCTTTCATCTCCCAGTACCCTTACTTTTCTATACTTAATTATAACGAATCGAAATTCATATAAAAAAAGGATCTTCATTCTACACGTAAGATCCTTTTCCAGACTAAGTCACATACATTAATATGCTTTTCCCCAATAGACTAAATTGTTCGCTTTTTTGTTACAGCATACACATTCTTCCGCTAACTGCTCTTGTTCAAATGGTATGCAACGCGATGTCACGCCTACCTCTTCTTTTAATTTCTCTTCACATGTAAGGTCGCCGCACCACATCGCTTTAATAAACCCTTGCTTTGCATTAGCTACTTGCTTCATTTCATCAAAACTTGTAACGCTGTATGTGTTTGCATTACGAAATGCCTTTGCTTTCTGAAATAAGAAATTATGAATTTCATTAAGTACCAATACAATCCGCTCTTCTAATTGATCCATTGATACACATTCTTTCTCCTTCGTATCTCGTCTAACAAGTACTACTTGATTTTTTTCGATATCTTTTGGACCAACTTCTAAACGAATTGGCACACCTTTCATTTCATACTCATTAAACTTCCATCCTGGTGTTTTACTACTCGCATCTATTCTTACACGTGCAACTTGTTGAATTCGCTCTTTTAACTCTGCTACTTTTTCCAATATCCCTTCTTTATGCTGAGCAATTGGCACAATCATCACCTGCACTGGTGCAACTTTTGGCGGTATAACAAGTCCATTATTATCACTATGAACCATAATAAGCCCCCCAATCATTCTTGTGGATACGCCCCAAGATGTTTGATGTACATATTGCCATTTTCCATTCCGATCTAAATATTTAATCTCAAATGCTTCAGAGAAATTTGTACCAAAATTATGAGATGTTCCTGTTTGAAGTGCTTTCCCATCGTGCATTAAACTTTCAATTGTATACGTCGCTTTTGCTCCTGCAAATTTTTCCTTTTCCGTTTTCTTCCCTTTAATGACTGGAATTGCTAAATACTCTTCACAAAATGAAGCATATACATTCAAAATATTTAAAGTTTCCCTTTGCGATTCCTCTGCCGTTTCATGAATTGTATGACCTTCTTGCCATAAAAATTCAGTTGTGCGAAGAAATGGTCTCGTCGTTTTTTCCCAACGGACAACTGAACACCACTGATTATATAATTTAGGTAAATCATTATAAGACTGAACAATTTTTGAAAAATGCTCACAAAATAATGTTTCAGATGTTGGACGCACACAAAGTCTTTCCCCTAACTTCTCATCTCCTCCATGTGTAACCCATGCTACTTCAGGTGCAAAGCCTTCCACATGATCCTTTTCTTTTTGAAGTAAGTTTTCTGGAATAAACATTGGCATATACACATTTTCATGACCGGATGCTTTTAATTTTTCATCCAGCACTTTTTGTATATTCTCCCATAATGCATATCCATATGGACGTAAAATCATACAACCTTTTACACTTGAATAATCAACCAGTTCTGCTTTCTTCACAATATCGGTATACCACTGAGCAAAATCTTCCTCCATCTTTGTAATGGCTTGCACTTGTTCTTTTTTCATATTTTCCCCTCCTTTAAAACATAAAAAAAGCCCGCGTCCCGAAATAGGGACCGAGCTTTTGCCGGCGTTACCACCCTGATTCATGCACAAAAGTTGTACATGCTCTCTTTTTTGATAACGGGAATTTCCCGCCGCATATGCAGAACGCAAAGGTAGGTTCCATATCGCCTTTTTAAGAATCTTTCAGCCAATGGATTCCCTCTCTGAGAAAAAGATGAGATATGTACTAGTCCTTTTTCATCGTTATAACAAGATAAATTTTCCTATCATCATAATATAAATTATTTTTTAAAACAATAGTTAATTTTCTTAATTTTTTATATTCTTTTCATTCTCTTCTACGTTTATACTTAATCTATACAGATGTATTTCGAAAAAGCTTAAAAAATTGATGAGCAATCATACCAATAAGTGTTCCCAATAATATAAAGAAACATGCTATACCATATCCCAGTCCTTCCCAACTACCAATAACGAAAATTGTGACTAACAAAAAAGCTATGCAAAGAAGGATTACGACAAGTGCAAATATAATATCAAATGATTTTGCTGGAAACAATTTTTTTAACAAAAACGAAACAGTAAATACGATAACAATGGTCATCGCTCCAATGATATAAAAGACTTCAAATCCATCCATTTCATTCCTCCTTTCATTTACTTTCGTATCCTTATTTTATGTTTGATTTTTCTGAAAGTAAATATTTGAATTTGTTCATACCATCTTTGTAATCTCCTTTTAATAGGAGTATAAAAACAAATGAAATCTTGAGGAGGTGTACACGATAATGAATACAGCAGTAACGAATCATGTCATCATTTTATCTTTCGATTGTTTATCAGCCTTAGATTTTCCTATATTACAAGAGCTTCCCCATTTTCAATCTCTTATGCAGCGAGGAGCAATCGCCAAAAAGGTGGAAACAATTTATCCTTCGTTAACATACCCAAGCCACGCTACGATTGTAACTGGCAACTATCCTAGTAAACATGGCGTTGTGTGCAATACTTTACTTCAACCAGGGCGAGAATCACCAGATTGGCATTGGTATCGGCGTTCCATTAAAGGAACAACATTATATGACGAAGCACGAAAAGCAAATTTAACGACAGCAGCACTTCTATGGCCCGTTACGGGAAGAGCGAAAATAGACTATAACCTACCAGAAATCTTTCCAAATAGACCATGGCAAAATCAAATTTTAGTTTCATTATTTAGCGGCAGTCTGCTTTATCAGCTCGAACTTAACCATCGTTTTGGTCATATTAGAAAAGGATTATCGCAACCAGAACTCGATGATTTCGTTCTTGCTTCCGCTGTTTATACGATTCAAACGAAAAAACCTAATGTGATGTTTGTCCATTTTACAGATTTAGACACGCAACGCCATTATCACGGATTTCGTTCTCCTGAAACAGAGGCGGCTATCAAACGGCACGATGAGCGGTTAGGAAAAATAACAAAGGCTTTACAAGCAAGTGGGATATACGAAGAAAGTACCATTATCGCACTCGGTGATCACAGTGCTCTAAATGAAAGTAAAGCAATTCAATTAAACGTTCTCTTTCATCAAAAAGGACTCATTTCTATTAATCAAAGGGGCAAACTCACACATTGGAAAGCATATTGTCAAAGTTGTGACGGTTCAGCTTACGTGTATGTAAAAGATAAAAATGATATACAAACGATTCAAACTGTTCAACATCTTCTTGAGACCCTTCTTCAAAATAAACAAAATGGAATTGAATTTATTCTTCATGATGAAGCGGCAAAAGAATATGGCGCTGATGGCAATTGTCTTTTTATGCTAGAAGCTCAGGAAGGTTATTATTTCACTGAAAGTTACACCGGAGATTTTATAAAAGAAATTACAAAGAACGATGTAATTTCTAATAAAAAGTATACATTCGGTACACATGGTTATTCTCCTACAAAACCAAACTATGAAACAATCTTTATAGCGGGTGGAAAAGGAATTCGACAAGGAGTTGTCATTCCATATATGCGACTTATTGATGAGGGCCCTACCATTGCACGCTTACTTGGATTACACCTTGGCAAAACGGATGGAACTGTAATAGAGGATTTACTACAATTGTAAAGAAAAATGTGTATATGTAAAAATTATGTAAAATTCATCTCTGTTTCTCTTTTTATCTGTTATGTTTTTGTACACTACTATTAGAACATACTAAGGAGGAACACTTTATGAAAAAAATATCTAGGCAAGAAAAAAGCTGGATATTGTATGACTGGGCCAATTCAGTATATTCACTTGTCATTACAACCGCACTCTTTCCTATTTACTTTAAATCTGCGGCAAAAGAAGCTGGTTTATCCGGTGCAACTTCAACAGCATTTTGGGGATATGCAAACTCTATCTCTACACTCCTCATTTCTATACTTGCGCCAATACTTGGCACCGTTGCCGATTATAAAGGATTTAAGAAGCGCTTTTTCATCTTCTTTTTCAGTCTGGGCATTCTATTTACAAGTATGCTAGCTATCGTTCCTACTTCACAATGGTATCTATTACTCATTTGTTATATGTTCGCTTTAATCGGATTTGCTGGTGCAAATATCTTTTATGATGCATTTTTAGTCGATGTTACATCAGAAGAGCGAATGGACCAAATTTCAACGCGCGGATTTGCACTAGGCTATATCGGAAGCACCATCCCCTTTATCGGTTGTATTGCTCTTATTATGTTATCACAAAAAGGAATCATTCCCTTATCAGCAGGCATAGCGAGTCAAATTTCTTTTGCGATTACAGCTCTTTGGTGGGGACTATTTACAATTCCCATGCTAAAGAATGTAGAACAAAGACACTATATTGAAAGAGAATCAAAACCAATTGTTATGAGTTTTAAGCGTTTAACAAATACTTTTAAAAACATAAAACAATATCGAACCGTCTTTATATTCCTACTCGCTTACTTTTTCTATATCGATGGAGTGGATACGATTATTACTATGTCGACAGCTTATGGAACAGATCTTGGTATTAGTGCAACAAATCTCCTTATCATTTTATTTGTCACACAAATTGTAGCTTGTCCATTCGCTTTACTATACGGAAAACTCTCTGCAATGTTTACAGGAAGAAAAATGTTATATGTCGGCATCATCATCTATATTAGCATTTGCATATATGCTTATTTTCTAAAAACAACGTTAGACTTTTGGATTCTTGCTATGCTTGTCGCAACTTCTCAAGGAGGAATTCAAGCATTAAGCCGTTCCTATTTTGCTAAATTAGTACCGAAAGACGCCGCAAATGAGTTCTTTGGATTTTATAACATTTTTGGTAAATTTGCTGCAATTATCGGTCCCGTACTCGTCGGTGTTACAACCCAATTAACCGGAAAAACAAATACAGGTGTATTAAGTATTACGGTTTTATTTATTCTAGGGGGCTTCATACTAACACGCGTACCTGAACACACTACTTCCGTTACACCACCAACGCCAAAATTAGAAACATTATAATGAAAAAAGTGCCATTTTATAGAAAGTGGCATTTTTTAGTTTGAAAATATACTTTCGAACCACGTTCGAAGCGTATGAATCATTCCAATTTTAACAGCAAGTTTAATAACGAAAACTCATCTTGCAGCTATAAAAACAGAATGCTAGCTTTCTTTTATTTTTCACTTTCTGTTTCTTCTCCATTTCACAATATGACTCATTCTACGCTATGTGCAAACGAACTAATCAAACGTTTGTTTAAAACGAACGATGCGCCTGTAAAAAGCAAAATGAAACAAATGCATTTGCACGTCAATCATATAAACACAAGCACCACTAAACTTACTTCTACTACAAACATACTACACTAACTTTATTTTTTCTCTTACTGCTGATCCGTTCCTAATCTTCAACAAGCTGCGACTTAACTCATACAATTGCATACCAATAACCCATAAACTTGCAGAAAGTTTATTTTTAATCATTCATTTTTAGTTTTCACGATGCAATTTACATATATCAGGAAACTGGGAGACTGTGAGAAAATTTTCTCAAACAGGAAGAATATTATTAGGTTTTGGAGCGACTCAAGTGTTTTGGGGACTTGTAATGCTTAATGGAATTAATTTATTTGAGCATACAAGTAAAATGGTGAAATATAGTATTCTAATTACTGGAATAGTTTGTTGCATTGCATCTAACTTTTTTAAAGAACCTAGGAGTGGTACTAATAAGTAAATTAATGTTAACTTAGCGGAAGTATATCAATCTCTATACTTTTTAGCTACTGCTCCGAATATTGTATTTCATATACAAGTTGTAAATTTAACTTTTCCATTCTTTCTCCTAGTCTACAAATTATCATTGTAATATCAATATATCCTTTGTCTATATAGTTATCGAAAAGTTCTAAATAAAAAGGGTGTAAATCCCCCCCTTTTTATTTAAAGCTTTTAACACCATTTTGCTTTGTACTTTCCATTTGATTTGTCACTTTCGCACTACCTATATTCATACGTAAAATAGGTAAAATTGCCATTAAACTAAGTAGCATTGCTATACAAAAGACAACGATGATTGAAGTCACTTCTTTCACTCCTCCAGCAAATGCATTCCCCATTAGCATAGCTCCCATAAAAATTGGAAGAATGGTACCATTTACACGCCCAACCATATTTTCTGGTACAAGCTGAATCATAAGTGTGCCAACAACAATATTAACACAAGCTAAACAAATGCCCGTTCCAAACCTCATGAAGCTAGTCAACCAAAATGATGTTGATACTCCCTCTACGAGAAATGATAGAGCTAATACAAACATACCAAACACAAACATTTTCTTCGGATGTACCTTGGAAGCAAATATAGCAGCAATACCACCTCCAATTAGCATTCCTATTCCATCGGCAACTGCTAAATATTGAACAGCTTCCTTATTTAATCCTAATCGTTCAATAACGAGAAAAACTTCTAATGGATTCGTTAATCCAACCGCTAAACCGATAATCGCAAAAGCAACTGTAATCATGCTTACATTTTTCGTTTGAAGAACGAATTTCCACCCTTCTTTTATATCGCTTCCTAATGTACGCTCTACTTTTTCCTCTTTTTCAATCCATATTGGTAAAAAGGACAATGCCAGGGCAGATAACAAAAAGAGTCCAATTAAGCTATATAACGCTGTAAACACCCCTAATTGTGTATAAACAACAGACCCTATAACTGGACCAAAAATGAGAAACAATGACTGTAACGTTTGATTGAATGCAATCGCATTTGAAACATATTTTTCTTCTACATAACGCTTAAAAATTTTTGATGATGAAGGCTGAGAAAATTGTCCAACAATCGCTGAGACAAGCGTTGCAAAAAATATGGCCTGCCAATAATCCATTTTTAACAATACAATAATACCTATAATGGAACATACACTTAACATATCGCCAGCTACCATTGTTCGGTTCGGATTCCACCGATCAGCTAGTGCACCGCCGACAAATGAAAAAATAAAAATAGGTGCATACTCCATAACCGATAATAATGAAACTGAGATAGGATCGTTGTTCGTCCTTTCCATAACAAAATATAAAAGTGCCATATTTCTTATCCAAATAGCAAGTTGTTGCAAAATATCGGATATCGTGACTAATAAAAAAGCGCGATTACTAAATAAATTTTTCATTTGAACCTCCTTATAAACCGACCGTTCGGTCTATTTTTATAAGAGAAAGACTACTGATTTAAGAATCAGCTGCCATTCCTTGTAACAATACATCAATTGCTTTTTTATAAACTCGTTTCATCTCTATAGGATCAAGTTCATAATAAAGCACACCAAGCCCAGACAATAAACCATTTACAATATACATAAGATCACGAATATTATCCTGACGAAATTCCCCAGATTGGATTCCTTCCTCAATTAATTTTTCAAATACACCATATGATGCTCTTGCTAAAGTAAGCATTTCATCTAGTACTTCTTTACTCACCACTTGGCTTGTAGAAAACTCTTCTACCGCACTAAAAATCGGGTGTTGTGTATCTTCTACATGAAATTCCGCAAGACCATATAGTTTTTCAGTACTCGTATGATATTGCTTTTCTTTCACATTCCACTTCTCAATCCAATCATACGTATGTTGTTTGACCACAAATAAAAATAGTTCTTCTTTACTTTTGAAATGATAATAAATGCTTCCTTTACTGCGCTCTGTAATTTCGCAAATTTCTTCCATAGATGTTGCAGCGTAACCTTTTTGCGAAAATAATTCTTCTGCTTTGTATGCAATTTCTTTTTTTATTTCTTCTGCACTTTTTCGCATATTCCCCTCCAAAAAACCGACCGTTCAGTCTAATGATAACAAATATAAAATCTTCATTACAAGGTGATATTTCCTAAATTCAGAAAAAAATATTTTTTTAAAGCTAATGAATCGATTCTATGTTTCTATTTATGATCTAGTAAATATACAGGATAAACATTTGTTTCACCGATTTCATAGCAGTTCATCTTAATTAATCAAACGTTTGTTTAAAAAGAAACATACTAAGATATGAACCGTACCCTATAAAATGGACAGTTTCATAAAAAGGCCTTTAAAAATCAAGCACTTAAAAGATGGTTCCGATATTGTAACAGAGCCATTTTGTGATTGTTCATTGATAACGATCATAATTATAATCTTGCATATACTCGTCTATCACTTGTTGAAGAGATTGGAATGTTTAACAACACTTGTCGTTTCATTCATCCATATCATTATGTTTAAACGGTTTTCGCTTAGCATTAGAAAGAATTGCTCCTTGTATAATACTATTATGAGCCAATGCATCATGCAGAATTAAATCTTCTTGATTGACAATATTCCCAATAGTATTAACGTTAGTACTGTGTCCCCCCACCTGAATTAGAGCATCTTCTACATTTAAGAATTCAGCAATTTTCCTTTCAAGCTTTTGATGAATTTCAATTTCTCCGCTAAGTAATCTGCTACCAGAAACACTTGTCCCAAAACGATTTATCGCCTCAATAACAGACTGGTTAATAATATTTGAACCATTAATACCGAGGTAATTGTAAGTGGAATAATTGATCTTCTCTTCTCCGTCTATAATAATTCTATTTGATGCTATTCCATGGTTTTCTCTGAAATACGGAATGTATTTTCTGCTTTCAAGATATTTATGAAACTCTTTAACTTCAGGAAAATCATCAAGCAATGAAGTTGTCTCTTGACTCATTTCTATCTCTAATTTTTCACATATCAAGTTAATAATATTCTCTACTGTTGTATCCTCTTGTTGAAAAACCGCTTCTAAATCGACTTCTTTCATTTCAGGAAAGTCATGTACTACTAATCTATAAAAATCCATAACCATCAATGAGTCAAGACCAAGGTTATTCACTAATGAATGAGTTAAAGCAATTTCACTTTGATCATAACCTGTTATTTCAGCCAAATGACTAATAATTTTATCGAACACTTTATTCATGGTAAACCTCCATTATCCTTTTATGTTGTAGCAAAATGATCTATTAAAAATTTAGCAGCATTTACTGGACCCTCAATATTATCTAAAAGTTCCTGCATCTTTTTCGCCTTGTTATGCATCTCTTTATTTTTTAGCGAAAATTCTATTAGTTCACCAATCTTCTTAGTTGTTATATCTTTTCGTTTAAGTGCTAATGCATTGCCAAAGAGAACACATTCATTTATATTAACTCTTTGTTCTGCCTGCAGTCCAAGTCCAAGGAATGGTTTTCCAGATAAACAAGCTGTTTGAACTGTACCTTCTCCGCCATGAATAATAGATAAGTCTATTATGTTTCCCAATTTATGAGCAGGGAGTAAATCACATAGAATGATATTCTTGCTACTAGAAAAAGTATTGCCACTAGACGCCAGTGTTTTCTTCATAGGGCATATTACTGTCACCGGAAGTTTCTTTAAAACATGTAAGAATTTCATGACAATTTCTTTACTTCCGGAACTTCCCATCGCAAAATAAATAACAGGTTGATTTGAGGGAAGACTATTCAGAAATGAAGGTATAGGAATATCTAGTTTTGCATAAACCGGACCAATATATTTATAGTTAGCCGGAAGCTCTTCCACACCACTAATTTCAGGAATGGTTGTAATTAAATTGTAATCTGCATCTAGTGCATCTATGGTGTATTTTGGAAGGGGCACACCTTCTTCTTCTGCCAATCTAGAGAAAGACTTTGGTTTATAAGTAATGCCTAAAGCAACCTTTTTATAGAGATTCATGATGAATTTTTTAGGTAAGAAAGGCTTATTAATTATGGAGGGTAATTCTAGATGTCCTTTTAATAAAAAAGTTCTAGTGTATGCTAGCGGTTTAATATATACAAGTGGTGTTTGACAAGCTCTCGCTGAAATAAACATACTTAATGTAGTTCCGATAACGACAACTGCCGGATGGTAAGCATTTATAATTCTTTTCTCATTCTCAATTCGTTTTTTGAGATGTTCGTATGTAAAAGGATGTTTTATGCCCTTCATCTGATCAACTTTCATGAGTTGAGTGATATCATCTTCACTTAAGTCTGGTTCAAGATGGATAAATTCAAAGTTAGCCCTTTCAATAAGGTAAGCATATTTTCTAGAATAGCCTATAAATAGGCACTGAAAATATTCAGAACATTTTTTGGCTACTTCTATTGATCTAGTAGTTTCGGCCAAGTTAAAAGTTTCTGGTGCAAAAAGAATTACTTTTTTAATTATCCTCACCTCCCCATATTTACCAATTTATAACAATCATCATTATACGTGATATATAATTATCGAACAAGGTATTTTTGTTTTTTTCTATAATTTATTTATATAAATTATAATCTTTATCTTTACTTATTTTCCTATGAATCGAAACCGTACAGAGTAACGCTTTACTTGGTATCCCGTTGATACAATCTCATCATATAATACTGCACAATTAATGGTACCTTCTTTAATCCTTTGAAAGACGTATGATTTATATGAATTTAGTTTACTTGGCATTTTCTCTACTTTCTTTTTGGACGGTAATTCATCATGTTGAATATATTTCCGAATAGTTTTTCGGATCAAACCCTGTTTCCTCAGATACTGCTTTAATTGTTCAGCCCTTTTGATACAATTGCCTAATCATAAAAAATCCCCCAATCCTGACCATAGTTTCTCCACTTCGTTTAAGTCCTTGGGAGAAACAATTTGTTTGAATGTATCTAAAAAGTGTATCCAATGTATTTTTTGAGGAGATAATGGAGTTACAGACAAACAATGACCATCCTTTCATTTTTAATTTCACACTGAATAAGGATGGTCATTGTTTGTCTTTTTATATCATTTTCTTAACTTGACAGCTCCATTTCTAACAGTCTCCACCACCGCAGCAGCCATCGCCTCCGAAAGAACTTCCACAATCATGGGAGCTACCGCTATCATGTGAAGTCCCGCTATCAGATCCTGCAAATAAAGCGAGGGGAGGTGAAATATGAGTAGATGAATTGTCCCCATTTCCTGTTTTATGTAGGTTTACTTTTTTATTATTTGAGCGAACTGTTTTTACAAGCATTCCGATTAAAATGAAAAATAACAATGCTGCGATTGCAAATCCCATTTCAATCCCTCCTTTCTATTACACCTCACTACATTTTCATTTCTTGCTCTCTTACCGTAATTTATGAAGGATTTGATTTTGATACATACGAAAAGCCGAACTTCCTTTTATTTTTCTTTTTTCCATTAACTGTTGAAAGCGAAGTGTTTTTTCCGTTAACTCTGCTTTTAACTTTTTCGTTTCTGACTCATCATAACAACACGCAATCAAATCCTCTATTTTTAATATCTCCTTTTGTAACTCCATCTCCGGAGGAATCATATGCGCATTCTTCAAAATTTTATAACTCATTCTAAGTTCTGAAGGTACCATTGAAAGATCTTCTAATTGCAGTGGTTTTCCCTTCCCAGATAAATCATTAAGATCACCATTATGAATTGCTTGCTGAATTTTTTCCTCAGCAATATGCAAGAAAACATCCACACTCTCCCCTCCTTACATCCTTTTCCTATTATGTTACAGGAACATACAAAGAATTTCCATTTCATAACGCCTCTTCTCTAAACAATTCTTTCTCAAATGATTCTCTAAATCCCTTTATTTTTAAGTTTTATTCTTCCTACTGTATGCATACTTCGCTTACTGCACTCCTTTATATTGAGAAAACCTTTTTCCAAGCAATAAAACGTTTACACTCAATATGGTGTTTGCTACGATGAAATTACCCCCTGTTACTTGTATAGACCTCGTGATGTCTGTTTGTTTTCGTTAATCGGCAATTTTGCCATTACACCTATTTCAATTTTGAAAGGAGAAATGATAATGAAGATTAAAAAATGTTCACTCTTGCTTCTGTCTCTACTACTCTTCTTGCCTCTTTTTCTTACAAACTTTATAGCTCCAAATTTCGCATCAGCAGATTCGTCATCAACAAGCAAAAAAATCGTTGGATATTTCCCTTCGTGGGGGATCTATGGCCGCAACTATCAAGTTGCCGATATAGATGCTTCTAAGCTCACTCATTTAAACTATGCATTTGCTGATATTTGTTGGAATGGCAGACACGGCAATCCTTCTACACACCCAGATAACCCAAATAAACAAACTTGGCCATGTAAAGAATCTAGCGTCCCACTACAAAATAAAGATGTTCCAGACGGTACGCTTGTATTAGGCGAACCATGGGCTGATGTTAATAAATCCTTTCCTGGTTCAGGAACAACATGGGAAGATTGTGATAAATATGCTCGCTGCGGGAATTTTGGAGAATTAAAGCGATTAAAGGCAAAATATCCACATTTAAAAACGCTTATATCCGTTGGGGGATGGACTTGGTCTAATCGCTTTTCAGACATGGCTGCTGATGAAAAAACGAGAAAAGTATTTGCCGAATCTACTGTCGCCTTTATTCGAGAATATGGTTTTGATGGTGTAGATTTAGATTGGGAATACCCAGGCGTTGAAACAATTCCAGGAGAGAGTTACCGTCCCGAAGATAAACAAAATTTCACACTACTTCTCCAAGATGTTCGAAATGCACTCGATAAAGCTAGCTCTGAAGATGGAAAATCCTACTTATTAACAATTGCTTCAGGTGCAAGCCAGCGCTACGCTGACCATACAGAGCTTAAAAAGATTTCCCAAATTGTAGATTGGATTAATATTATGACATATGACTTTCATGGAGGATGGGAAGCTACTTCCAATCATAATGCTGCACTATATAAAGATCCTCAAGATCCAGCAGCTGATACAAAATATTATGTAGATGGTGCAGTAGAAATTTATAAAAATGAAGGTGTCCCAGCAGATAAAATTGTACTAGGTGTTCCTTTTTATGGTCGCGGTTGGAAAAGTTGTGGGAAAGATAACAATGGACAATATCAGCCATGTACACCAGGTAACGATGGAAAACTAGCCTCTAAAGGTACTTGGGATGATTATTCTACCGGTGTTACAGGGATATATGATTATGGTGACCTAGCAGCAAACTATGTAAACAAAAATGGTTTTGTCCGTTACTGGAATGACACCGCTAAAGTGCCATACTTATACAACGAAAATACAGGAACATTTATTAGCTATGACGACAATGAATCTATGAAGCATAAAACAGATTATATAAAAGCAAAAGATTTAGGCGGGGCAATGTTTTGGGAATTAAGTGGAGATTGTCGTAAGAGCTCAAAATATGACTGTAATGGTCCAAAGTTACTTGATACATTAGTCACGGAACTATTAGGAGGACCTATTCAGCAAAAGGATAACGAACCCCCAACAACTGTAAAAAATATTGTTGTGACCAACAAAAATGCCAACTTCGTACAACTAAGTTGGACAGCATCTACTGATAATGTCGGTGTTACCGAATATGAAGTTCGTTCTGAAAAGGAGAAATGGACAACAACAACAAATAACATCACAATTAAAAGTTTAGCACCAAACACAGAATATGTTTTCTCTATCATTGCAAAAGATGCCGCTGGGAACCAATCACAGCCTTCTTCTATTACTGTTAAAACAGATGACAGCAATACTTCGCCCCCAGACGGTGCTGAGAATGTGATATTTGCAGTTACTTCCAATTGGGGCAATGGTTATAATTTCTCTATTACAATTAAAAATACTGGAACGACACCTATTAAAAACTGGAATTTAGAATTCGATTACAATGGAAATTTAACGCAATTTTGGGATTCGAAACTAATTCGTAAAGAAAAGGATCATTATGTCATAACAAATGCTGGCTGGAATAGTGAAATTCCTCCGGGTGGCTCTGTTACAATTGGCGGTGTCGGAACAGGAACTGTAGCAGATATGTTAAATCCAGTTATACAAACAAATTAGTTTGAACTTACTTTCTATTTATTGAACTCTCCCATCCCTCTTTCTAAGAATCCCTGATGGGGGAGTCTTATTTTCATAATACCTTTCCTCGGTTTGTTATTTACTCTAATCAGTTGAAGTTATTCGTATATTTACCATGTCCCTGTCTCGTTATAAATCTATTTCAAAACAGATCCTTTCTTCATACGTTCTCACCTTATTGTATTCCGCTATTTTAGAGGAGTAAAACTCCCACTGATTAAAGTTTCACTCTATATAATAATTCCTCTTCCAGATTCCTTTCATTTAGTATGGGAACCTTTCTTTTTAGACAAAAACAAATAATCCTTATATTAAGTTTCGGATATGAAGTTTATGTGAAGTTCGATTGAAGTTTACATGAATTTCCTTTTAAATCTCTTGTTTTTCTTTATTCACCACATTATCCTGTAGTCATAGGGACAATCGTTGTTCTAATTTAAGCTATCTGTACATATAAACAAAGATAGTAGCCTGTTAGGGAAAGGCATCTATAAATAGTTATAAAATAGACAATATGATAGAAAAAGCACGCTTATATGCGCACCATAAGCGTGCTTCTTCATATAATTCTCATGTAAGAGTTCTCCAAAATCATGTTAATCACAGGGAAAAGGCATTCACTATAAATGTGAATGTTTTTCTTTTGCTGAACTTCTATTTCTCTAAAAAATAACAAGCCTCTGAACATCTCACATTCAGAGGCTTTCTTTATTTCTTCATATACGGAGCTAATGTCTTTAAAATTTCTGTTTTATCTTCTTTTAATTCCACAGATGTTAACATATCCATTGTTCGCGGACGGGGTAAATGAACGTGTACTTCCCCTACAATAGTTGCTGGTCTTTGCGATAAGATGAATACACGGTCAGATAATAGTATCGCTTCGTCTAAGTCGTGCGTTACCATTACAATTGTTTGTTTCTCTTGATGCCAAGAATCTAACAGCCAGCGATGCACTTCCATTTTTGTAAAGGCATCTAATTTTCCGAACGGTTCATCAAGTAACATAATAGGTTTCTCACATAAATACGTACGAAGAAAGCTAATCCGCTGCCTCATTCCTCCAGATAATGAGTCGGGATAATGATCTGCATATTCAAACAATCCAAATTGTTTTAATGCTTCCATCCCCTCTGCTAAACGTTCTTTCTTAGACTTCTTTCCCTCAATTTCTAATGGCAACACAATATTTTGTAAAGCTGAACGCCACGGAAGCAATAAATCTTGCTGCGGCATATAACTTACACAATCTTGTGTTTGTACAAGCTCATCATGATACGTAATCTCACCGCTAGTTGTATCTTCCACACTGGCAATCATATTAAGCAATGTACTTTTCCCACAACCGCTCGGGCCTACAAAGGATACAAATTCACCTTCTTGTATAGAAGCATGAATATTCTCTAATACATTTTTACCACCGAATGCTTTCACAACATCTTTTATTCGTAATCCACTCATGTTTCACTTGGAAGGAATTCATTTGTAAAGGCATCTTTTACATCAATTTTCTTTTTGATTACCTTATTATCGTATAAGAAATTCATGTAATTTGTCCAAACTTCTTCCTTCTGTACTCCCCACGCTTTTGCATCATCTTGATATTTTGTACTTAACCACTTTTGACTTTCTTGCACTAACTCTTTATTAATATCTGGAACATTCTTGATTAAAATATCAGCTGCTTGTTTTGGCTCCTGAATTGCAAAATGATATCCTTCTGCTGTTGCACTCATAAACTTTTTCACAACATCTTTATTTTGCTTTATGTTCTTTTCACTTGTGATAAGAACAGGGCTATAAAAGTCTAGTGCTGGATCTAAATCTTTTACCATTATTGTATTTAATTCTTTTCCTTGACGTTTCGCTTCAATTCCATCCCAGCCATAATAAATCCATTCAAAATCAGCATCACGACCAATTGATTTGAAGAAATCTGTTTGTCCAAGCACAATTTTTTCTACTTTACTAAAGTCGGCTTGATGTTTATCCATAATGGTTTTTAAAGTTGCTTCCTCTGCTGGTGCTCCCCATCCTCCATAACGCTTTCCTTCAAAATCTTTTGGTGAAGTAATATTATCTTTTTTTAAAGAAGCAAATGCCGATGTGTTATGTTGAATAATTGCTCCAATTGATACAACTGGAATCCCTTCCACACGTGCCGATGTAACATTTTCTTGATAGCTCACACCAAAATCAGCTTTTCCAGAAGCAATCATTTGCTCTGCTGATACATTATCACCAGGCTGAATAACTTCTACATCTAAACCTTGTTTCTTATAATAATCTTTTGTTTTTGCCACATATAAACCAGTATGGTTTGTATTCGGAAACCAATCTAAAACAACTTTTACTTTTTTCTCTTTGTCACTGCTCTCTTCTTTCTTCGCTGTATTACAGCCGACAACACTTACTGCAAACAGTGTTGCTAACATGACTTTTAAGCTCTTTTTCATTTTCTGTCTTCCTTTCTATATATCCATGGTGCTGTTATTCTGGCCATAAACTCTACGATAAAATATAAAAATAACGTGACGATTACAATCATAGCCGCTATACCAAATACACGAGCAGTTAAAAACGACTTTGTTGCACGGGTTAACATAACCCCTAATCCTTCACTTGCACCAAGCCATTCCCCAATAATTGCCCCCATCACACTATATGTAACAGCAATTTTTAACCCTGAGAAAAAATATGGAAGCACAGCAGGAAATTTTACTTTTTGATACATTTGCCATTTTGATGCACGCATTGTTTGTAATAATTTGAGCATATTTTTATCTACCGTTTGAAATCCTTCTAAAATACTAAGGGCAATTGGGAAGAAACAAACAAGAATAACAACCATCACCTTTGGTAGCATTCCATATCCAAACCAAATGATAAATAGAGGTGCAAGCACAACAATTGGAATAGTTTGTGAAATAACAAGTAACGGATTCATAAGAAGGCGAAAAATCGGGATAACATCCATCATAATAGCAATACTTGTTCCAAGTAGAATTGCAAAAAACAAACCGCTTATCACTTCTTGCAACGTCTTTGTTATATTTGGAAGTAATAGCTCTTTCATGCCAATTAATTCTTGTATAATCGTAGAAGGTTTTGGCAGTATCCATGGTTCAATGTGAAATAATGAAACAGATCCTTCCCATATCGCAATGAGAAGAATCAGCCAAGCTGTTGTAATTGCGAAATTAGATCGCTTCTGTTTTTTCATATTCATCACGATACTTCCATACTTTTTCATCAATTGTTACACCTGTGCTTGGACGATAGTGGATTTTAATAGAGGTAATCACTTCTTCTGCTCCAGCATCTACACAAGCTTGTTGTGCACGTTTTATAATATCAAGAAGTTCATTTAAATCTCCTTCCATCGTTGTTTCCATCGCACCTACTTCATAACGAACGCCTGATTGTTGGACAACTTCAATTGCCTTATCCACGACCGTATATAAATCTTTTGTTTTTGCTTGTGGTACCACTGAAAATGAAATTGTAACTTGTTGTGACATGCTAAAATCCCCTTTGCAAAATAATATGTTAAAAACAAGAAAAGGCTTTCCCACTATGACGTAGGAAAGCCTTGTATGCAAGTTATTATAAAATAACATATGCTACATTCCCTTAAGCAACTCCCTACGCTGGCATTATCCAGATCAGGTTGAGGGTCGATGTTCCTTTACATCCTCTCAGCCACTTGGCTCCCCGGTCCTTAATTCGTTTTCATTGTAGCATGATTTATTTTATTGAACAAACAAAAGCATGGTACATCTTGTCTGTTATTTTTCTACGTTTGGAAAATACCCCACTTGTTCTCCATGTGCTAATAGCTTCTGAATAAACTGTTGGTCAATTATTGGCACTGCAATTTTCTTTTTCTTTATCCATTCATTTGTTCTTTTTGTACCTATTACAAATTCAGACTGCTGCGCTCCATCGCCAGCTACTTGTGAAGCAATCAATTCTGCTATCTCCTCATCCTCTTTCGCTAACTGTAACCCTGAATCTACATATTGCGAAAGAGGAACAATTTCTAAATGATGCCCGCATTCTATCATTAACTGCACAAAATGTACAAAATCAATCGGATCTGGATGACAAATATGCAATGTTTCACCTATAATTTGAGGATCTTGCATATACGCCACAATTGATTTACTTGCAAAATCAATTGGAGCAAAGTCCACTTTCCACTTCACGTTTGGTGCTTGTCCAATTAATAACATCGTTTTAATGAGGCGATAAAATGCATTTCCTTCAATATTTTGTTGAAATACTCCCGTTTCGGAATGGCATGTTAAATTACCAGCGCGATAAATATTCCCTCTCATGCCACGACTCATTGCTTCACGAACAAGATTTTCTGCCTGTAGTTTACTATTGGAATACACATTCTCTAACTCTACATGATACTCAAAATCACCGCGTTTTTTATACATATCCCATTGTTCTACTGCTAAATCGATTGGAATACTAATCGTAGAAATAAAATGGAATGCTGCTCCTTCATCGGCTAATGCAAGCATGCGCTTTGTCCCTTGAATATTTACATTTTCAAATTGCTTTACATCCCCAAAATGTCTTACGTCTGCCCCGCAGTGAACGACTGTATCAACTTTAGAACGTATCGCTATAAACTCTTCCTTACTAAGTCCAAAGTATTCTTCACCAAGGTCACCAGGAATAGCTGTTATACGTGCCAGAGCTTCATTTGGAATATCATGAAAATATCCTGTTAAAGTTTCCATAATTCTTTGCTCTACATCTTTTTTAGGTCTTACTAAACAATAAATATGAGCTGAGGTTTGCTGCAATAATTCATATAGGATATGTGATCCTAAATAACCTGTTGCTCCTGTTAAAAAGACATTGGAAATCCGGTTATTAGTTATTCCTTCCGTATACTGAATAGCCTCTGGTTCATGTATCCATTTATATTCATGAAATACATTTTCTTCTAGGGTTAACTCCCTTTGTATTCGCGCTAACTTATACACTGTCTTTTCCTTAAAGAAGTCTTGAATTGTTAAATGCGGAAAATCTTCTTTTAACAATGTTAAAATACGTAATACTTTTAATGAATGCCCACCAATGGTAAAGAAATCATCATGTACACCAATTTTGGAAACTCCTAATACTTCTGTCCAAGCCTGTGCGATAATCTTCTCTGCTTCAGTAGATGGTGCAACATATTCTTGTAGGCGAGTCGGCTCATACTCTTCTTCTAGTTGCCCTAGTTTCTTAACATCTATTTTCTTATTTGGTGTAAGCGGTAGTTCATCAATATAAATTAACTTAGACGGAATCATATAATCTGGTAACTGCTCTTGTAATTTGTAAATGAGTTCTGACATCTCTTTTTTTGTTAAAGTTGTATAAAAAGCAATCAAATATTGACTTCCTTCTTTACTTTTCTTAGCAAACACAATATTTTCTTTTACATTATAATTTTGAGAAATTTGATTTTGAATTTCTCCTAACTCAATACGGTGTCCTCTAATTTTCACTTGATCATCTTTTCTATGTAAAAATTCAATATTCCCGTCTTCTAAGAGTCTAACGATATCTCCAGTTTTATATATATTAACAATAGGGTTGAATGGGTTTGGAACAAATGCTTCTACTGTTTTTTCCGGTTTATTAAAATATCCTTTTGCTAGTCCTACTGATTCTATATGCAGTTCGCCAGGTACACCAATTGGACAAAGCCTCATATTCTCATCCAATATCATAATTTGATAATTTGCACACGGCTTACCAATTGGAACACTTACAATGTTCTCATCCAACTGACTCGGAATCGGATAAGTTGTTGTTACAACTGTACACTCTGTCGGTCCATATACATTATGAATTTCAATATTTGTTCCAATTCTTTCTCTCCATAATTTAATCACCTCGATCGGTAACATCTCTCCTCCAATTGCAATCCGTTTCAATGAACTCAGCTTATATATCTCTTCATCTTCTAAATAGGTTGCTACTTGTCTTACAAAAACTGTTGCTAACGCTAAAATAGAAGTTGCTTTTACTCTATGGATTGCATTTGCAAATGCTTCTACCGATAAGCGTTCTTCTTCTAATAATACATATAAGGTGCCTCCGCAAAATAAAGCAGCAAATAATTCCCATACAGAAGCATCAAAGCTAAATGAAGGAAACTGTGCAAATACATCCTCTTCTGTTAATTTATACTGTCGTTGCATCCAAGTACATAGATTGACAACACCTCGATGAGCTAACATTGTTCCTTTTGGATTCCCTGTCGATCCTGATGTATAAATCATATATGCTATATCATCACAATTGATAGGAAGCTTCACATCATTAACCAAATAATTCTCACTATCATAGATTGAGATTGCTTGAATACCTTTAGATGTAATCTCTGTTTCTTTTGTTAAAATAACTTTCGCTTTACTATCTTGAATAATGTACTCAATTCTACTCTCCGGATAATCTGGATCAATTGGAACATATGCCGCATTAGCCTTCAACACAGCTAATATACTTATCACTGTGTCGATACTGCGTTTCATAAAAATCCCCACATAATCTCCTGGTTGCACACCATTTTGTATTAACATGTGAGCTATTTGATTACTTCTTTGATTCAATTCTTGATACGTTAAAGCACCTTCTTTAGAAGATAATGCAATACGATTCGGAAATTGCTTAACCGTTTTATAAAACATCTCAACAATGCTTTTTTCTGGATATGTTGCTTTCGTATTATTTATCTCATTATAGAGTGCTATCTCTTCATCTGTAATAATTTGGAAATTATCAACGTGTTCATCTCTATTCTGTAAGGCATGTATGAATACTCCCTCTATTTGCCTCATATAGCGAGCAATCGTCTTTTCCTTCCAAATCAAACCATTAAATATTACTTCTACACCTTGCTTCTCTTCATTAAGGACAAACTGTAATATATCATTCTCCTGTGAATGATAGTATGTTTGACCAACAATAATAGGTGCCATTCCAAATAGATTATCATGCTTTTGTAATTCTTGTATGTCTGTCTCATCCATCGCTTGAATTTGACCTATTTGCTCAACGATCTGTTCTTTTAACTTTTTATAAGAAAGGAAAGGAGAGATTTCAATCACAATAGGAAATAGTTTTTCCCTTTCATGATACAAAACAATTATATGTTTCTCATTAGCAATATGATGTAACCACATTATACTTGCTCCTAACAGATCAACCATATTAATTGTTATTGGAAACAATATTGTTTTTGTATCTACTTCTCCCTCTAGATTCCGGAAATCCATAGGAATTCTACTTTTTCCGTTTATTCTTTCTAGAGACTCTTTGATTGTTTCATTATAAGAATTTGTTAATACTGCTTCCATGTCATTCACTTCCCTTACCATCTACACCTTGTTTATGCTCTATTCGCTTTTAAATTCACCAATCAATTCTTGTAACTCTTGAGCAAGCCAACTTAAAGATGTTGCTAGCTCAGCAATTTCTTGAACAGTCATCTCTTGCTCCTTCATACTTTCTTCTACGTGATTACTACTTTCTGCATATGTCTTAGCAATCTGAGATAAATGATTCACAACCTGCACGATTCCTTGACTTTTTTGTAAAACATCACTTGAAGTACCTGAAACTGCTTTCACTTGACTTGTAACAGACTGCGCTGATTTTAAAATTTTGTTAAAGAACTCACCGCTACTATGAACAAGCTCAATTCCTGATTCAACTTCTTTTGAACCTTTTTGCATCGAAACTACAGCTTCTTCTGTTTCTGCTTGTGTTTCTCCAATCAATTTGGCAATATCTTTAGCTGATGTCTCTGTCTGCTCCGCTAATTTACGCACTTCATCTGCTACCACTGCAAATCCTCTACCAGCTTCTCCAGCTCGCGACGCTTCAATAGAGGCATTTAGAGCAAGTAAGTTTGTCTGGTTTGAGATGCCTGTAATTACTGTTACAATATCGCTAATTTGTTTAGAACGATTTTCTAACGAATAGATAATAGAAGATAAATCTTGAACCGCACTTTGAATTAAATTCATTTGTTTCACAATTTGAGAGATAACTTCATTTCCTTCTAAAGAATGTTGCTCCATGCTTTCAGATGCACTTGTAACATGCTTCGCAGCACCCGTAATTCCCTCAAGACTACTGCCCATCTCATTTACAATATGCAAACATTTTTGTACGGAAGCCTCTTGAGACTGTGCTCCTTCATTTAATCCTTCTATAGAACTTGCAATCTCCTGAACTGCCATATTGTTTTCTTCTGTACTTGCAGATAACTCTTGTGAAGAAGAAGAAACTTGTTCTGCTGTCTGCTTTACTTTATCAATAATCGCTTTAAATTTTTGTATTGTCGTGTTGAAATAAGCATTAATAATTCCAATGTCATCTGATCGTTCCCTTAATTGAATATTTAAATCGCCATCTCCTACTTTCCGTAATCCTTCACGCAACTCTTGTAATGGTGCTAAAGAACTACGAACAATAAAGAATTGAATTCCAATAGCAAGCACTAATGATATACTCATAAAGATTAAACCTTGTATGATAAATTGTTGTTTTGTACTCGGAACAATCGATGCATCTACATCCGCTGCTACAACTGCAATAATATTTTTTTCTTTATCCATAATTGGCTCTAATATTGTTACCCATGAACCAAGCTGATCTTCATATACTTCTGTCATTTGTGCTTTCTTTCTATCCATTACCTTATGGTATGCATTCATCCAATGAGCAGGCATATCGAAATAATCACCTGGTTTCACAGTTACAGATTTAGCTAATTCCGTATTCAATCCGACAATTTGTGGCGCATCTTTTTCATTTGTTTTTGCACCTGTAATATATACTTGCCCAACACTTTTCAAATCTTTTGCTACTTTATCGAGCTGCTCTGTAATTCTTTCTTTCTTCACTCTTTGAGTTTTAGGATCTTCTGCAACCTCTCTAATCAAATTCTGATCCAGTTCATTTAATACAATATCTCCTGTTTCAATTGACTGTTTTTCAAATAAATTCATCATGCTATCTTGGAACATGTTAAGACTTAATACCGCCATACTTCCAACAAGCGTAAAAATGACCAAGACAGTCAGCAATACATTTTTCTGTAAAAACGATAACTTATGCCAA
This sequence comes from Bacillus cereus group sp. BfR-BA-01360, assembly GCF_022663595.1. Classification (NCBI taxonomy): domain Bacteria; kingdom Bacillati; phylum Bacillota; class Bacilli; order Caryophanales; family Bacillaceae; genus Bacillus; species Bacillus cereus group sp. BfR-BA-01360. The sequence goes on along the minus strand of NZ_JAKUFV010000011.1, from coordinate 26,172 downwards.
TATTTCCTCATAAAAGTACTTCCTCCTTATTTTTTTGTATAGTTAAATAATATAATGTTTTAGCCCCTAAATTGATATTATTTCTCATTTAAAGGTACGTAAATAAAAAAAAGACCAATATCAAAAATTGGTCAAAACCAATCCAATCTATTCGGTAACTGACTAGCTTCGCCTTCTCTTGACCTTAAGCCCTACAGTTTTGCAGCCTTATGTTTCCACGAGTTTGCCTTTCTCGCCCAATGAGTTGAATAATATGGGGGTTTTATGAGAATTAAATATTCCCTTTCACAGGTTACAACATCATAATCAAAATGTCTACTTATTAAAAAATAACGATATATCATTTTTTCAAAATACTTTCACGAAAAGAATGAATGTTCCTTTTTATATGTTATATAATAAAAAATGTTTAGAAATAAGGGGTTTTCTTGGATTCTTTCTAGTTTTTCAATTAAATTAAATTATTCAAAAATATCAACCCATTAAATTTCTGGAGGTAGTTTATTATGTTTTGGTTACAATTTCTTACCCTACTACTCTGTATTTTCATTGGCGCACGCCTTGGTGGAGTTGGCTTAGGAGTGATGGGTGGAGTTGGTATGGCAATACTTGTATTTATCTTTCACCTACAACCTACAGCACCTCCAATTGACGTTATGCTAATGATCTTAGCAGTCATTACAGCTGCTGGTGCCCTACAGGCAGCAGGAGGAATGGACTACCTTGTCCATCTTGCGGAAAAAACATTGCGAAAAAATCCAAAGCGTATTACATTTTTCGCACCTATTGTTACTTATTTATTTACATTATGTGCCGGAACAGGCCATGTTGCCTATTCTGTCCTTCCTGTTATCGCAGAAGTATCACGTGAATCAGGAGTTCGCCCTGAACGCCCGATGTCAATCGCCGTAATTGCTTCCCAACAAGCCATTACAGCTAGTCCTATCTCAGCAGCAACTGTTGCACTTCTAGCAATGCTAGCTGATTATAAAATTACTTTATTTGATATTTTAAAGGTAAGCATTCCATCTACTTTTATTGCTTGTATGCTAGCAGCTTTCGTTGCAAGTAAAATGGGAAAAGAGTTAAAAGATGACCCTGAGTATTTAAAACGATTAAAAGAAGGTATGATTCCAAAATTAGAAGAAAAGAAAGAGTTCGTCGGTACAAAAGGAGCGAAATTATCTGTTATCCTCTTCTTATTCGCAACTGTTTTCGTTGTTCTCCTTGGTTCATTTGAAGCACTGCGACCAGGCTGGATAATCGATGGAAAATTCGTTCACCTATCGATGCCAAATGCAATTGAAATGGTTATGTTAACAATTGCCGCTCTTATTATTATTTTATGTAAACCAAATGTAGAAAGCATTGTATCTGGTAACGTTTTTAAGGCTGGTGCTACAGCTGTTGTTGCTATTTTTGGTATCGCTTGGATGGGCGACACGTTCTTTAATGGTAACTTAACTTTCATTCAAGGATCTATTCAACATTTAGTAACAAGTGCACCATGGTTATTCGCTATTGCACTATTTGTTCTATCTATCTTATTGTATAGCCAAGCAGCTACTGTACGTGCTCTTATGCCACTTGGCTTATCGCTTGGTATTTCACCAGCACTTCTTATTGCAATGTTCCCTGCAGTAAATGGTTACTTCTTCATTCCAAATTACGGAACAATCGTTGCTGCAATTAACTTTGACCGTACAGGCACAACACGTATTGGTAAATATGTACTAAATCATAGTTTTATGATTCCTGGTCTCATTGCAACCTTTGCTTCTATCGGTATCGGAATGTTACTTATTTCGATTATGTTTTAACAAAAAAGCGCATGACTTATTCTATAAGTCATGCGCTTTTTTTCCATTTAATCAAACGTTTGTTTAAACTAGTACCTTTGTTTTATACAATCCTCCAACTAAACTCTTCTACTCTATACTAGGCTCCAATATATATTGACTTGCCTCTGCTAATAACTTTGGAAAATCATCTGGAAAAAAGTTCCCTAATCCTTCTCTTACAATACATTTGCACTCCACATTATATGTTTTAAATACTTCCATTAACTCCATCGTTTTCTCATGTAAGATGAGAAAACAACTGTTCAATCCCCATCTTTACTTCTTCACTTGATGCACGAATGCTTTCGCACTGTCAAAGGCTGAACTCGCCAAACTAATGGCTGAAATAACCGAAACACCATCTGCTCCTGCTTCTATTACTGAAGAAGCATTTTCGATTGTAATTCCACCGATTCCAACTATCGGTATATTAATACCTTTTTCCCGAAAATAACGTAATCCATTTAATCCTTGAACTGCTTTTGTATCTTTTTTTGTGTTTGTTGGAAAAATAGGGCCTATTCCTAAATAATCCGCACCATTTGCAATGGCAAAATGCGCTTCTTCTATTGTATGAGCAGACACTCCAACAATTTTATCGCCCATTTTTTCACGGACAACTTCAATTCCTTCATCATCTTGTCCAACATGAACACCGTCTGCATCCAGCTTAAGCGCTAAATCCACATCATCATTCACAATAAAAGGAACTCGATACTCCCTACATAGCGCTTGTAACTGTTTGGCAAATTGGACTCTTTTCTCTCCAGTTAGAGCTCCTTCTCCTTTTTCCCGAAATTGAAAAAGGGTAATGCCACCATCTAGTGCTTCTTTCATTACTTGTAATGGACCCTTGTGACAGTTATTGCTCCCCATAATAAAATATACTTGTAATAACTGAGACATCTTTTCTGTTTCAATGCGTGCCATCTCTCTCATCTCCCTAACGAACTTCTTCTGCTTTTCCATATTGTTCAATATCGCTTATGGTAACATTTGCTAATTGATTTAAGAATTCTACTTGGAAACTGCCTGGTCCCTGATCTACTGTTTTACTCGCAGCAATCTCCGCTGCTACTCCATAAAACGTTAATGCAGCAACCGCTGCTTTTACATAATCTTGTTCAACTGCCACAAATGCTCCCATTACTGAAGTTAATAAACAACCTGTTCCTGTCACCTTTGTTAAAATTGGATGACCGTTACGAATTATAACGGTTCGCTTACCATCTGTGACAATATCTTCTTTTCCTGTAATTACCGCGACTGTACCTAGTTTGTTCGCTGCTTTTGTTGCAATTGCTACAGAATCACCATTTCCAGTTCCAGCATCCACACCTTTGATTTCCCATTTTTCATGAATAACATTCGCAATTTCCGCTGCATTTCCGCGGATCATCGCTAACTTTATTTCATTTGGTATATGTCTTGCCACTTCTGTTCGATACAAAGTTGCTCCTGCCCCAACTGGATCAAATAATACTGGGACATGCTGTTGATTCGCTGCTTTTCCAGCAATGAGCATTGCTTCAACTTCATCTGGCCGGAGCGTACCCATATTTAAAACGAGTGCTCCTGCAATGCTAGCCATCTCTGCTACTTCTTCTTTTGCATATGCCATGACTGGTGATGCCCCTAACGCTAGCAAGCCATTTGCTGTAAAGTTCGTTACAACTACATTTGTAATATTATGCACAAGTGGATTCGTTTTTCTTACTTGTTCCACCACTTTAGCAATTTCTGTTATATGCATTGTTTCATCTCCTCCTCGTTTCCGTAATGGGAGATACACAAAAAGACACTTCGCGTATGCAAAGTGCCTGAACATGTGTTTTTTACACTCTCCCTACGCTGGCATTATCCAACAGGTTCTAATGGTCAACGACAGATTAGCCGTACTCTCAGTCTGCATCCGCAAACTCCCATGTGCTTTCTTATTCATCTACTTCAAAGTCTACTCTTATTCTAGTAAAATAACAAGTTCTTTCCTTTCTATATGAAAGGTGAAGTGAAAAGAGAGCATTCGTCTTTATATTGCTTTATACCGAATCAGTATGCATAGAAAAACAGCGATAGGATGCGCTCCTATCGCTGTTTTTCATTTTATTATTTTAAAGCTTTAGATACTTCTTTTACCATTTCTGATACAGACTCAAGCCCGCCACCAGATAGGTACCAGTAGTTTGGATCTAAATAAACTACATTGCCATCTTTCACAGCATTTGTTTTGCTAACAATTTCGTTTTCCACTACTTGTTTTGCAGAAGATTTACCGCCAACAACAGCACCTCTATCTACTACAAATAAGTAACCTGGGTTTTTCTCTAAAATATATTCGAATGAAACTTTGTTACCATGTGTATCAGCTTTAATATTTGGGTCAACAGGAGTTATCCCAAATACATCATGGATAATACCGAAGCGAGATTGTGGCCCATATGCACTTACTTGACCATCATTCGCTAAAATAACTAACCCTTTTTTATCGCTCTTCTTAGCTTTTTCATTTAATGCTGCTACGTCTTTTTCAACTGCTGCAATTTCTTTTTTCGCTTGTTCTTCTTTACCGAAGATTTTTGCTAATGTTTCAACGTTTTCTTTAAATGATTTCATGTAATCTTTTGTATTTAACTCTACATAAATTGTTGGAGCAATTTTTTCAAATTCTTTGTATGAATCAGCTTGTCTTCCAGAAATGATAATTAAATCTGGATTCATTTCGTTAATTTTTTCGAAATCTGGCTCTTTTAAGCCACCAACATTTGTATATTTTTTATCTTTATATTTTGAAAGATACGATGGGATATTTTTCTGTGGTACACCAGCCACATCAACGCCTAATTTATCTAAAGTGTCTAATGAACCAAAGTCAAATACTACAACTTTTTTCGGGTTTGTTTTAACTTTTGTTTCCCCTAACTTATGCTTGATTGTAATTTCTTTCGCTTTACTTTCACTAGCTTCTGTCTTTTTATCAGTAGAAGCATTATTGCTACATGCTACAGCCATGATAGCAAGCATGAAAGTTAATAGTAGCATCGCTAACTTTTTCATTTCAATCACCTCTATAAGTTTTTTTAAATTATTTTAATTGATCGTGCATTTGCACAATCAAAAATAACTTCCTCTTATGAAAAATAAATACAAATATTATTTCCAGCTATTTCTTCAATGTGGATGTCCATATCATAAATCCCCTTTAAGACTGCTGGATTAATAATTTCATTTGTTGGCCCTTCTTTCATGACCTTTCCATCTTTCAAAGCAACAATATGATCAGAATAACAAGAAGCAAAATTAATATCATGAATTACAATTACAACTGTTTTCCCTAGTTCTTCAACTAAGCGTCTCAGTACTTTCATAATTTGTACAGAATGCTTCATATCTAAATTGTTAAGTGGCTCATCTAGCAAAATATATTCCGTATTTTGAGCAATCACCATAGCGATATACGCCCGTTGTCTTTGCCCACCACTTAGTTGGTCTAAATATTTATGCTGAATATCCTCAAGCTCCATATAACGAATTGCTTCCTCAATATGTTTCTCATCTTCCTTGGTCAAGTTTCCTTGTGAATATGGGAATCTACCAAAGCTGACTAGTTCGCGAATCGTGAGACGCAAATTAATGTGATTCGTTTGCTTTAAAATAGAAATTTTTTTTGCAAGCTCATTACTATTCCACTCACTAATTTCTTTATCCTCTATATAAATTTCACCAGCATCTTTTTTTAATAATCTGCTAATCATGGAAAGCACTGTACTTTTTCCTGCCCCATTCGGACCGATGAAAGATGTGATTTTTCCTTTTGCAATTTTAATCGAAACATCTTCAACAACATTTTTGCTTCCATATTGTTTTGATATATTTCTTACTTCTACCATGATTTACTCTCCTTCAATAGAAGATAAATGAAGTATACGCCCCCAACAAAGTTTACAATGACGCTTAAAGTTGTATTAAATTCAAATACTCTTTCAACAATCAATTGTCCACCTACTAGAGCGATAATACTAATAAAGATAGAACCCATAATTAAATATTTGTGTTTATATGTGTACAAGAATTCACGCGCAACGTTTACTACAAGTAATCCTAAAAATGTAATTGGACCAACTAGCGCTGTAGAAATAGAAACTAAAATTGCGATAACAATTAAAAGTTTTTTTACGACTTTGTCATAATCTACGCCTAAGTTAATTGCCTCTTCTCTTCCAAGTGATAATACGTCTAATAGTTTCAACTCTTTATATACGTAAGCAACCACTACTATAATCCCAATAACGGATACTGCAAGTAACTCTGTTTTCACGTTGTTAATACTGGCAAACATTTTTCCTTGCACAATTTGAAACTCATTCGGATCAATAAGCACTTGCATAAAAGAAGACAAACTTTGAAAGAATGTCCCGAATATTAATCCGATTAAGAGTAAGAAATAAATATTATTTCCTTCTCTTTTAAATAAAAATTTATAAAGAAACAGTGAAAAAATCACCATTAAACTAACGGATATAAGAAAGTTCGCATTTGTATTCATCATAGCAAAATGCTGTGACCCAAATAAAAACACAACAAAAGTTTGAATAAACATGTAAAGCGAATCTAACCCAATCACACTCGGTGTTAAAATACGGTTATTACTAATCGTTTGGAAGATCATGGATGAAAACGCAATAGCTCCACCTGTTATGATCATTGCTAACAATTTCTTCGCTCTTCTTGGTAAAGCATAATCTAGTGTGTTCATATTTAAGTTAATGAATAAAAAGATTCCAATGGCTATTACGGATACAACGGCAAGTACTGCCAACATCAACTTATAATTCTTTTGTTTTCTATGTTGCATATGCGTTTCTCCTCATTAATAAATAAAGGAAGATTCCGCTTCCGATCACTCCTACTGTAAGACCAATCGAAATTTCATACGGATAAATTACGACCCTACCAAGTATATCGCAAGCTAGTACAAAAACAGCTCCTAACAAGGCAGTATGAGGTAAACTATTTTTCAAATGATCTCCGCGATAAATTGAAACGATATTTGGAATAATAAGTCCTAAAAATGGAATCATCCCAACAGTTAAAACAACTAATGCAGAGATGAGAGAAACGATAATAAGCCCAATATTTAGCACTCGATTGTAATTCATTCCTAAATTCGCTGCAAAATCTTCCCCCATTCCAGCAACGGTAAAACGATTTGCATATAAAAAGGCGATGATTACAAGCGGAATACTGAAATATAAGATCTCATATCTCCCCTTCATAATCATTGAAAAGTCACCTTGTAGCCACGAATTAATATTTTGAATTAAATCATATTTATAAGCAAAAAATGTTGTAATGGAACTAATAATGTTTCCAAACATAATTCCAACAAGCGGAATAAAAATGGCATCTTTAAATTTAATTCGCTTTAAAATTTGCATAAACAAAAATGTACCAGCTAGCGCAAAAATAAATGCGATAAACATTTTTTCAAGCGGGCTTGCTGTCGTAAATAACATTAAGGAGACTAAAACGCCCAACTTTGCACTATCCATCGTTCCCGCAGTTGTTGGAGATACAAACTTATTTCTGCTCAGTTGCTGCATAATTAAACCACTTATACTTAAACTGACACCAGCAACAATAATACTAATGAGACGTGGTAATCTACTGATAAATACAATTTGCATTTTCTCTTGATTCCAATGCAAAACATCTGTTAGACTCACATCTTTTACACCAATAAAAATAGATGCAACCGATAAAACAATAAGCATGATAAATAAATATCTTTTTTTCATAATGTTTTCATGGTACAGATTATGTTCTGTCGCCATCACTTGATTTCAAACAGATTATAATCCTATCATTTTATCCCCCTCACCTATTTATAGAATGATAGAAATCATAATTCTAGCAAGCGCTTCCATTTCTTGCCGCGAACTATTCGTCATAATCCAACCTTTTTTAGATGTATCAATCGGATTCATCTGACGTTTCGGCAACGTTATGGTAACCTCTTTTTAATGATAATGAATTTCATTTGCGATGTCAACGTATAACTTATAATGCAGTGAAGTTGTAAGCAATCGAAATCCCCCATACTCTACCGATTATCCCCACCAATCAAGCTGCTACGGGCAGCCCTCATCCTTATCTTCCTTGCTTCCCTCCCATTCTTGAAGTGAGAAAATAGCGGGATAAACAGATGAAGCTCTATTCCAAACAGCAAATGATAGTGACTCCAAAGCAGTTTCATAAGGTTTATAAAGAAAATAAGAAATTAAGACAAGAAGTAGAGATTCTTAAAGAAGCTATGTCAATTATAACTACCAAATAGAAGGTGTTCCTTACTGTTCTTCTTGAAAACTGTGGTATATTATACGGTATATAGTTAGTAAAGGAGTTTGAATACATGGCAAAGAGTGTAGTAATTGCTGAGAAACCATCAGTTGCACGGGATATCGCAAAAGTATTAAAGTGTACAAAAAAAGGAAATGGATTTTTAGAAGGGGATAAATATATCGTGACTTGGGCTCTTGGACACTTAGTGACACTTGCAGACCCTGAGGCTTATGATAATAAGTATAAAACATGGAATCTTGAAGATCTTCCTATGCTTCCAGAACGTATGAAATTAGTTGTTATAAAACAAACGGGAAAACAGTTTCATGCTGTGAAACATCAACTTAGTCGAAATGATGTTAATGAGATAATTGTGGCTACTGATGCAGGAAGAGAGGGAGAATTGGTTGCCCGTTGGATTATTGAAAAAGCAAAAGTGAAGAAACCCATTAAACGTTTATGGATTTCTTCTGTAACAGACAAAGCAATTAAAGATGGTTTTCGTAATTTAAAACCAGGTAAAACTTATGATAATTTATACGCCTCAGCCGTTGCTCGTTCTGAAGCTGATTGGTATATCGGCTTAAATGCTACTCGTGCATTAACAACAAAATTCAATGCTCAATTAAACTGTGGGCGTGTGCAAACACCAACTGTAGCTATTATTGCGAGTCGTGAAGATGAAATCAAAAACTTTAAAGCTCAAACATACTACGGTATCGAAGCTCAAACAACGAATAATTTAAAACTAACTTGGCAAGATGCAAAAGGAAATAGTCGTAGTTTTAATAAAGAAAAAATTGATGGTATCGTAAAAAGCTTAGATAAACAAAATGCTACTGTTGTGGAAATTGATAAAAAACAGAAGAAATCATTCTCTCCTGGCCTTTATGATTTAACTGAATTGCAACGTGATGCAAATAAAAAGTTCGGTTACTCTGCAAAAGAAACATTAAACATTATGCAGAAATTGTATGAACAGCATAAAGTGCTAACGTATCCTCGTACGGATTCACGCTACATTTCATCTGATATCGTTGGAACACTTCCAGAGCGTCTAAAAGCATGCGGTGTAGGAGACTATCGCTCTTTAGCACATAAGATTTTAAATAAGCCGATAAAATCTAATAAATCATTTGTTGATAATAGTAAAGTAAGTGATCATCACGCAATTATTCCAACAGAGGGATATGTTAATTTCTCTGCGTTCACTGATAAAGAACGTAAAATTTATGATTTAGTTGTAAAACGTTTCTTAGCTGTTTTATTCCCAGCATTTGAATACGAACAACTAACATTACGCACAAAAATTGGGAATGAAACGTTCATTGCGCGCGGAAAAACAATTTTACATGCTGGTTGGAAAGAAGTATATGAAAACCACTTTGAAGATGATGATGTAACTGATGACGTAAAAGAACAACTTCTACCTCGTATTGAAAAAGGTGATACATTAACTATAAAGTTAATTACGCAAACATCAGGTCAAACAAAACCACCTGCACGATTTAATGAAGCAACTTTACTTTCAGCAATGGAGAACCCTACAAAATATATGGATACGCAAAATAAACAACTTGCTGATACGTTAAAATCGACTGGTGGATTAGGTACTGTAGCGACACGTGCAGATATTATCGACAAACTTTTCAACTCTTTCTTAATTGAAAAACGTGGTAAAGATATTCATATTACCTCAAAAGGTCGTCAATTACTTGATTTAGTACCAGAAGAATTAAAATCACCTACACTAACTGGTGAGTGGGAACAAAAACTTGAGGCAATTGCAAAAGGCAAACTAAAAAAAGAAGTCTTCATTTCTGAAATGAAGAACTATACGAAAGAAATTGTTACTGAAATTAAATCGAGTAATAAAAAATATAAACATGACAACATTTCTACGAAGTCTTGTCCAGACTGCGGTAAACCAATGCTAGAGGTAAACGGCAAAAAAGGAAAAATGCTCGTATGCCAAGACCGTGAATGCGGTCACCGTAAAAATGTATCCCGCATAACAAATGCCCGTTGCCCGCAATGTAAGAAAAAATTAGAGCTACGTGGTGAGGGGGCTGGTCAAATCTTTGCATGTAGATGCGGCTACCGTGAGAAGCTATCTACCTTCCAAGAACGCCGCAAAAAAGAATCTGGTAACAAAGCAGATAAACGTTTCGTTCAAAAATATATGAAACAGCAGCAAAAAGAAGCAGAGCCATTAAATAATGCATTAGCAGAAGCATTGAAGAAATTAAAATTTGATTAAATGAAAAAAGCATTGTCCATCAAAAGTTTTGATGGACAATGCTTTTTTCGATTAAGGTGAAACAGTGAAAGTCAGTTTAGAAAAAGGATATGGGGACTGAATCTATAGTATGAAGTAGCATTAGCTAGAAAAATATTTCTAATCGTTTGATTTCCAATCTTATTTACAACACCACGCTGGAATATGGTCTCAATATTGCCCTGTGATAATCGTAAAACACTCAACAAAAAAATTTAAAACTGCTATACATTTTTCGATTACTTTATCATTTCTAAAACGCCATATTAATCAAACAAAAGGTTCCTACCAAATTCGGTAGAAACCTTTATAATTAGTGAATAATTTTACTTCCTTTTGCATTCTCAACAAACTTTTCACTCGATTTATTAATTGGTGTTTTCAGTAATAATGCAAGAATTAACATGATTACAACGAACACACTCAATACAAGTAAATCTCTAATGACAATATCCCAAAGCATTCCACCTACTGTTTCACGAATTGCACTAATCGCATATGTGAACGGCAAGAATGGATACATTGCTTGGAAGAATTTCGGTAACATTTGAATTGGGAACGTTCCTCCCGACCCAGCTACTTGTAGTACGAGTAAAATGATTGCCATTGATTTCCCAACGTTTCCGAAAACAGAAACGAGAGAGTATACGATGCAAACAAAGACTGCACTGCTAAATAAACTGAATACCACAAACCAGAATTTATCAACTACGTACGTACCAAGTAAGAACATATCTCCCATCGATACAATAAACGCTTGTGCAAGCCCTATCGTTAAAAACGTTAAGAAGCGTCCAAAATAAATTTCATGACTCTTATATTCCGTCCCCGGTTCATGCACTTCTACTGTTAATAATGAAACCATTAACAATGCTCCTACCCATAATGCAAGCACTGTATAAAACGGTGACATTGCTGAGCCATAGTTTGGCATTGCAAATAATTTATTTTCTTTTAATTTCACAGGATTTGCAAAGAAATCACTTTGCTTTTCAACATCATTTTTCAATAAACGAATAATATCTTTTATATCCTCTTCCGATTCAAACTGACGAATTTTATCTGCTAGTTCCTTTATTTTTTGCTGAGTAGCTGGCATCTGCGCTTTAATATCTTTCAGTTTCTTTGTGCCTTCTACCAATCCTTTTGAGGAGTCTTCTAGCAACTTCTTCACATCTGGAAGCTTTTTATTCGCATCACTTAAAATTTTAGATGTATTTTTTGACATCTCTTTTGTACGTGCAATTGCTGCATTGAAGTTTGGAACGATTTCGGAATCGTACCTTGCTAAAATATCACCTAATTGTGCTGAAGTATTTTTGGATACTTCATTAATACTTTCAATAATATCTTTCGCAGGTTGTTGTCCTTTATTAATCGCTTCAATTCCTTTATCAGTTAATTTTATACCTTTTTGTAGAAGACTTTGTGCTTTTTTCAGCTTCGCAATTTGATTATTAAAGTTTTTATCACTATTGACATCAGCAAAAACTTTATTCGCACTCTCTAAGACAGGTATCATATCAGTAATCATATTTGAAGCTGCTTGGAATTGACTGTTTAAACTATTTAAAGCTACTTTTGTTGAATCTAATCCATTAATCCCTTTATTTTCAAAGTCTTCTTTTGCTTTTTGAAGGATAGATTTAGTTTGTTCATATTGCTGTCTTACCTTATTATACTCTTCATTCACTTTATCACTAGTCTGCTCCAAAGTATTGACTGCTTTTTTATAATCCGCTACAAACGTTTCATTATAATCCTTTTCCGCTTGATCAATTAAAGCGTTTGTTGCGTCTAATTTTTGATTAATTGCATCTCTCACATCTTGTTTTACTTCTTGCCCTGAACTAATTAAGTCATTAAGACGTTTAAATCGATTGTTCAAATCTTGCTGTCCTTCTCGAATAGCTGTTAAATGTGCTACTCTATCACCGAAAAACTTCTTACCAAAATCAGTTGTTGCATTCTGCTGAAGTGTAGACATCATGGTAATGATTGAAGAAAGATTGTCTATATGAGTCTGGAGATTATTAGAAATAGTAGTGATATTTTTCTTTGCTATTTCAGGATCAATACTTCCATTTTGTAACCCATCCATCACACTCTGTGCATATGCAGTACCTGTACGTGCTGAGTTTAAAACACTATTCACTGTTTGATTAATGTTTCTTGCTATATTTTTGTAACCTTCATCATTAATTTTTGGAAGGTCCGGAAGCGTAGGTAACTGAGAAATATCAGGAATATTCAAATTCGCCCCAGGTCCCATTAAGAAATCTGTTATAGCCGCTGCACCATCCATTCCGCTTTTTAGAGCCGTTAAATCTCTCTTTATTGTTCCTGGTGCATTCTGTAATGTCTCATCATTTCGTGCAAAGAATTTATCTAAGTTGTTCAAAGTTTCCTGCCCATCATTAATGACGCTCTGTACAACTGGCAGATCCTCTTGCGCTACTTTTACAATATCTTGCGCTCTAGTTGCATCATCTAGTGCTGTATCCATAAGTTTATTCATTTTTGGAAATTGCGCTTCTAACTTAAATACAAGATCTTTTACTTTTTCAATACTTGGCAAGTTTGTTTCTAAATCGATTCCAAGGCTATTGAAAATTTTAAAAATCTCTCCGTTTGCTGTTTTAACAAAGTTCTTACTAATTTCTTCTGTAATACCTGATGCACCTTTTGCTGTAATTTTCGGTGCAATCGCATTTACTTTTTCGTTTACGAAATAATCTAGTTCTGGTTTTTGCGGATTATCACTAATAACCGTCGCAATTTTTTCAGAGAAATCTTTTGGAATTGTAATACTTGCATAGTAATCTCCATGTTCAACCCCGTAGATTGCTTGTTTCTCATCAACAAACTTCCAACCTAGATTTTTGTTTTTCTTGAGTGAATTGACAATTTCGTCCCCGATGTTAATATCTTTCCCCCTTATATTCGAACCAGCATCTTGGTTAGAAACTGCAATTGGCACTTCGTTTGTATTCCCGTATGGATCCCAAGAAGCCTTAATGTTAAACCATGCATATAACGATGGCAAAATCATTAATCCTAGTACAATAACAATCGCAGCCCAATGTTTAGCTACATTCCGTACATCTGTCGTATAAATACGCCATATTTGTTTCATATAAGCAATCACCTAATTATATATTTTTCCTTATTCCAAAAACGATACATGCATTTTGCAATTATATCATTTTCCACCACCCGAATTAAACGAAAATACTCGATTTTTCCAATCTATTCTTTTGCTTACTTCATTATATAACGAAGTAAGCAAAAGAATACATACAAAATGACCAAATTGGTTTTACATTCATTAATAACAAATATATAGGAAATGTCATAAAAAATACAAGTATTTTCTCTTGGAAATACTTGTATTTTTCAAAAACATCCTCATAGCTTCTGCAGCACTATGAGGATTTCTTCTATTATACGTTCAATTGAACTTCTACTCCAAAATGATCTGAAATGATCTTCCGATTCATATCATTAAAAATAACTTTTGAAGAAAAAACCTTTACTGGTTTGTTACTTAACACTAGATCAATCCGCAAGTTTTGCTTATTTTCGTCCCAGCCAGCAATTTTCCCTTGTACGGTTGTTCCTTCATCTTTCTCCATCGCTAATGCGTATGTATCGTAAAAATTATTTTGTATCATATAATCATATCCTTCTCCTCTTAAATGAGCATTATTATTAAAATCACCCATTAAGAATGAAAGCTCATGATCATCAATGTGCTCCATGAAACGATTCACTTGTTCTCGGAATGGTTCTTCCTCATCATTCCACCAACCAAGGTGACAAGAATAAAAGGTTATGTTTTTCCCTTGATAAAAAATTGTTGCATAAACAATCTTACGTGTTTTCCAATACGTTGTATCCTTACTTTCTGATACGAAGAAAGAACCTCGTTTTATAATCGGATGCTTCGTTATAATGGCTGAACCTTCTTCATATATGTCATAGCCAATATGCGCGAAGTCCCAAACCATACTGTAATTTTCTAAACCTAACTGTTTAAGCTCTGCAAGCAATATAAGACCAAAGTTATCCTTCTTTTTGTTACCATATACACTTTGAGCTTTTATAGATTGGCTTACCTCTTGTAAAGCAATTACATCGTAATTTTCTTCTTGAATCGTCTTAGCAAGGTATTTTATTTTTTCTAATTGATTCTCTTCTTGCCAAGAATGACAATTTAAAGTTAATACTTTCATTTCTTATGCACCTAACATGTCTTGAATATCTGATTTTAATACATCTGCTTTTGGACCGTATACAGCTTGCACACCTTTATCTTTTACAATAAGCCCTAATGCCCCATTTTGTTTCCAATCTGTTTCTGGTGCAACGACACTTAAATCTTTCACTGTCACACGTAAACGTGTCATACAAGCATCTACATCTGCAATATTATCCTTTCCACCTAGAAGGTCAATAACTTTTGTTGCTAAAGACCCTTCTTTTCCATTTGCTATTTGTTCTGAAGAATCATCTTCATTATCAATATAATTACCCGCACGCCCTGGAGTTGGTAAATTAAATTTTTTAATTAAGAAATGAAATACGGTAAAGTTTAAAATAAAGAACATTACTGAAACAATCACAAAATGAATTAAGTCTCTTGTTAACCCTGCATGAACCATCATTGGTGTACGAGTCATTAATTCAATAAATCCAAATGCATGTACTCGTAAATTAATAAGATCTGCCAATGCAAATGCAAGACCTGTTGTAATTGCATACACTATATATAATAATGGCGCGATGAACATAAACATAAATTCAATCGGCTCTGTAACACCTGTTAAAAATACCGCTAATGCTGCTGAAAAGAACATTGGCTTATATTTTGCACGTTTGTCTTTATCAACATTGTAAAACATTGCAAATGCAATCCCAATTAGTGATGCTGTCGATCCAATTACTTGTCCTACTTTAAAACGAGCTGGCACTACATTATTTAACAAATCGTTATATGCTTTTGTATCCCCATTTGTTAATAAATTATTTAAATCTGTAACCCATGCCAACCATAGCGGGTCTTGTCCTGCAACCACTTGACCAACTTTCGAACCCGTTAACATTGTATATGTCCCACCAAGTTCTGTATAGTTCATCGGAATCGTTAACATATGATGTAATCCAAACGGCAATAACAGACGCTCTAATGTCCCGTATACGAATGGCGCGACAACTGGTGCACTGTCTTTCGATGCCGCAATCCAGCGTCCGAACTCATTTAATCCACTTTGGATGAACGGCCATAAAAGTGATAAAACAATTGCCGTAATGGTAGACCAAACAATTACAACAAATGGTACAAAACGTTTCCCATTAAAAAATGCTAATGCCTGTGGTAATTTATTATAGTTATAATATTTATTATATAAAGTGGCACCTAAAAACCCTGTAATAATCCCTACGAATACTCCCATATTGAGCGCTGGTGCACCAAGTATAGAAGTGAAATAATCTTTTACAAGTAAATCTCCAGCTAATAATGAAGAAACTTCCGCTTTTGAATCCGCTAACATTTCAGTGTTAACACCAAATATAGCTCCCGTAATCCGGTTTGTTAACACAAATGCTAACAGCGCTGCAAACGCACCGCCTGCGCGGTCCTTTGCCCACGATCCCCCAATTGCTACTGCAAATAAAATATGCAAGTTTGTAATAATCGCCCAACCAATGTCTTCCATAACTCTAGCAATCATATGTACAGCATTTACATCTCCAGCAGCCATACCGATTAGCTTACCAATAGAAATCATTAAACCTGCAGCTGGCATAACTGCTACAACAACTAACAACGCTTTCCCAAACTTCTGCCAAAAATCAAAAGACGTAATTTTCATCTGTTTTTTCCTCCCTTTGTTTACCAGTTTCCTAATAAGACAACATAGAATTTCTCTACATATATGAAAACAATTCCAAACAGAGAATTGACGCAAACGTTTTCATAAATTAATTTTAATAAAAGCGCTTTCACATTGCAATAAAAAGTTTTTTCTAAACAAAAAAAGATGCTACGAGAGCACCATTTTTTTTAAGAAATACGATAAATTCTTGCTTCATAAGGATTTAAGATGATTTTCTTATTTCCTTCATCTTCAGAAATTTCATAGTTACTTAAAAGCAATCGATTGCTTTCTAACGTGTATGAATTCTTATGATAGATAGCTTCCTTGCTTGACAGATTGGTAATCACAATTATTTTTTCATCTTGTAATGTACGCGTGTATGCATAAATTTGCGGATCATCCTCTAATAATAAATCATACGTACCGTAATTGAAAACAGCATGTGCCTTTTTTAGAGCAATCATTTTCTTATAAAAATTCAAAATAGAATTGGGTTCTTCTTGCTGCTTTTGGACATTGATTTCTTTATAATTTGGATTGATTCCAAACCAAGGTGTTCCTGTTGTAAAACCTGCATTTTCTTCGCTACTCCACTGCATAGGTGTACGCGAATTATCGCGACAAGATGCCCATATAATTTCCATCATTTCTTGATGCGATACACCTTGTGCAATTTTCTCACGGTATAAATTTTTAATAGCTACATCGTCATAATCATCGATATTAGGAAACTGAACATTTGTCATCCCAATCTCTTGCCCTTGATAAATAAATGGCGTTCCATGCATAAAGAAATACATCGCTCCTAAAGCTGTTGCACTTTCACGCCAATATTGCTGATCGTCTCCCCAAGTCGATACAATACGTGGCTTATCATGGTTTTCAATATAAAGTGCGTTCCACCCTTTATTTTCTAAACCTTTTTGCCATTTTGTTAACACTTTCTTCAACTCTACAACATCAAGTTCTTTTTTCTTTTCAGCATCCCATAAACTTAAATGTTCAAATTGAAATACCATATTGAATTTACCGTTTTCCTCTCCAACCCAAAGATCTGCATCTTCAATTTTGACACCATTCGCTTCTCCAACAGTCATAATATCGTATTTTGCAAATGTATTCTCTTTTAGTTCCTCTAATAACGGCTGAATACCATTCACATTCATATGTTTATCAAAAGAAGATACATAAGGTAACCCTTTGGGATTTGGCATGTCTTTTAGTCCTTCTTCTTTCTTAATATGACTAATCGCATCAACACGAAATCCATCTATTCCCTTATCTAACCACCAGTTCACTGTCTCATATAAAGCTTCGCGAACCTCTTGATTCTCCCAATTTAAATCCGGCTGTTTCCGTGAGAATATGTGTAAGTAATATTGGTCTGTTGTCTCATCATATTCCCAAGCAGAACCATTAAAAATACTTTCCCAGTTATTCGGCTCTTTTCCATCCTTACCATCACGCCAAATATACCAATCGCGTTTTGGATTATCCTTAGATGATCGCGATTCAATAAACCAAGGATGTTCATCACTTGTATGATTAATAACCAAATCAATAATTAATTTCATACCGCGCTTATGCACTTCTTCTAGTAATGCATCAAAGTCTGCCATTGTACCGAACTCATCCATAATTTCGCGATAGTCACTAATATCATAACCATTATCATCGTTTGGTGATTTATACATTGGACAAATCCAAATAACATCTATCCCTAAATCTTTTAAATAATCAAGCTTTGCTATAATACCTTGTAAATCTCCAATACCATCACCATTTGAATCCATAAAGCTACGTGGGTAAATTTGATAAGCGACAGCTTCTTTCCACCATATTTTATTCATAATAGCGCTCTCCTTCTATATCCCTCTTTTTTATGCAAACGTTTTCGTAACACTATCATAACAAAATATATCAAGTTTGCAACGATAATTTTCATCTTACTATTCAATATCCTCTTTTCTCTCAAAAACAATACCCTTTTATTTTTGCCTATTTTTTTTGCAAATTTACAGGCTATCTCTTATCTATCTCCTTTTGTTCTCACTAAATAAAAAAAGCCATCCAATTTATGTTTGATTTCTCTCAACATTTTGGATGACTACCTCTTCTTCTCATTTCTTCTACTCATTCTGTCAATTATGTGCTGTCTTTTTGTCATGTAATAACTTCAATTCGATATTTGGTATTGTATTTCCCACTACATTTTCATCTAATGAAACTGGAATTTGAAATTTAAATTGTTTTGTTTCATGCCGCTGTAAATAAATAGGTGTTGGTACGTGATAACCTTCGATATTTTGTTCTGTATCTTGATGCAACACAAGTTGTAATGCTTGTGCATAATTACGATAATTCTTTAAAGTAACTACACAATTTTTCTCTCGTTTCTCTCCTCTTTTCTCTATCTTGCATTCACTATCTTCCTTTTTATATTCAATTGCCTCTAACCCTGTTTTCCCCGCATAGTACCAAGTTTTATCAAGAGTTTGAATGAGTTGATTAAATGTGAATGGCAATATACACATTATTACTCCTATACATCCACTTTTCATTTTATGAAATCTTTTTAACCAGTTAGAATGATTCTTTTCCATCCACTTCATAAAAAGTAAAAAAGAAAGCCCTTGTAATACACAAGATGTAACCCATACATTTGAAATTTTATAATTCATATAAATATATGTATCTACTGGAAGTCCATATGAATGAAATAATTTCTCTCCTACTAGTTCGTTATCGTTTGGAAATTTTAACACTAGTAATACCCCGACACTATAAAATATAGCAAGCAATCGATCATATTCAATACGGATCATTCTTTCTTCCCCTTTGTTTTTATTATCGATTTTAGCCAATATTATCGGAATATACAATCTTTTTTATAGAAATGCCTCATAAATATATATTCATTCATGTACAATTAAAATGATAAAAGCATTGATACATCTTTATGTCTCAATGCTTCTTTTCTCTCACATTCATTATTGTATTTTTCACATAGCGCTTTCTTCAAAATAAGTAGGATTATGTATTGTAATTTTTTTACCTAACACGGTAACAATACGGTCATTTTTCAATTGTTTTAATACGCTGCTAACTGTCTCTCGAGATGTTCCAGATATTTTAGAAATTTCAATTGTTGTCAGTGGACAAGGGATTACAATTTCTTCACCGTTTGGTTCGCCTAAGTCATGCATTAAATAATTTAATGTTTGAATAACACGATCTTGTGCATTAGGAATCGTAATGTTTTGCACACGATTTTCATTCAACTTTAATATTGAGGATAACTGCTGAACAATGTGCATTAATTGTGTTCGATTTGCCTTCACCATATCTTCAAAAATTACTGTCGGAATATAATACACATCGACATCAGTTATAGCTTCTGCCGTATAGCTGTATCCTTTATCAGTAAACATACCACTATAAGGAAAAATAGAATATCTCTTTACATAGTCTTCATATAATAAATTTCCACTTTGATTTACTCGTTCTAACTTTACAAAACCATCTAACATAAGGTAAATTCGTTCTCTTGAATCTCCTTCTAAAAATAAAAATTGTCCTTTCTTATAGGTGCGCCAATAAATAAATTCCGTTAAACCTTTTAACTTTTTGTCTGTTACATGAGAAAATAATTCAAACTGCTTTAAATCTTTAACCACATTCCGCCTATTCATAAGAAATCCCTCTTTCTTGCTATACATGGTATTAAAACATCAAGAAAGCGCATTCAAGTAAATTTTATCATAACCCATCCACATCTCTTAATTTCATAATGAATACTTTATGAACATTGATTACGAAAGATTATTAGTAAGTAAAAAGAATGAAGCGAACCGCTTCATTCTTTTTACTTACTAGCTTTGAACTCCCCCACTTAGCTAACGCTTGAAGTGGAGGATTCCTACGAACACCGATGTACCCATCGGTTATTCAGTAGGCTACCCCCGCAGTTCCTACGGTTAATACGAAATTCGTATGGTATTTGCAGTCTTATCTTAAATAAGCTACCTTATACATACACATGCTTCTTGTTGAGAAATAATAGTACCTGCTTTCTCTTCCAATGCTTCATATATTTTGTCTAAAGAAGTAATAATTGTTTTTCGTCCTGGACCTGCATTAACAAAATGAATAGCTGCTTCAATTTTCGGAAGCATACTTCCTGGTGCAAATTGCTGTTCCTCTATATATTTTTTTAATTCATCCACTCCAATCGATTCTAGTCTCTTCTGATTTGGTTGATTATAATTTATGTATACATAATCAACTGCGGTTAAAATGATGAGAGTGTCCGCACCTACTAGTTCAGCTAGCTTTTGAGCAGCAAAATCCTTATCAATAACAGCCTCCGTTCCTCTCAATCCTTCTTCAGATTCAATTACTGGGATCCCGCCACCACCAACAGCGATTACGATATTCCCAGCTTCTACTAATGAATTGATTACTTTATGTTCATGAATGCTCACAGGCTTTGGTGACGGAACAACTCGTCTCCATCCTCTTCCGGCATCTTCCTTAAATACAGCTTTTGTTTCCTTCATTAAGTGTCTTGCTTCCTCTTCCGTATAAAAGGGTCCTATTGGTTTTGTAGGGTTTTGAAATGCTTCATCTTTCTCATCAACAATCACACGAGTTATTACTGTTGCTACTTCTTTTTTTATATTTTGTTTTTTCAGCGCTTTTTCAATTGCATTTTCCATCCAATACCCAATCATTCCTTGGCTCATTGCACCGCAAGTATCCAATGGCATCGCCGGTGTTTTCTCTGTTTCTGCTACTTTTTGTTGTAATAAAATATTCCCCACTTGTGGACCATTCCCATGTGCAATTACAATATCAATGTTATTTCCCATAATTTTAACAAGTTGTTCTGCTGTTCTTTCTAGTGCTTTCTGCTGAGCCTCAGCAGTAGCATTTCCAGATTGTATTGCATTTCCTCCTAATGCAACTACGATTTTTCTTCTTTTCATATTTCAGCCCTCCATTTCATTTTTTATAACGTAATACTACCTGTAATTAATCCATAAATTGCAAAGAATGCTAATGCACCAATTGCTACAGATGATGCTAACTCTATACGAGTAAATATTTGTTTTTGATGTGTTTGCTTTTGAACATTGTAAAAAATGAAAATACCAGGTGCATATAAAGTCATGGTTAATAACAAGTATTCTAGTCCCGCAGCATAGACTAACCAAACTCCATAAATACTTGCAACCGAACCAATGATTATATTTTTTATACGATCATTTTCTTTAGATTTCAAACTATATTTAAGTTGATAAAATGCTGAAAAAGCATACGGAATTAAAATAGCTGAGGATGCAAGAGAGAAAGCAAAGTTATATGCTTGATCTGAAACAACAAATGTTAATAAGAAAATTTGAATGAGCCCATTTGTTATCCATAATGAGTTCACAGGAGCTTTGTTTTTATTCTCTTTTGCAAACCATTTCGGAAATACTCCGTCTTTGGCAGCTAAGTATGGAATTTCGGATGCAAGTAATGTCCAACCTAACCAAGCACCCAATACAGAAATGACTAAACCTAAATTAATAAAGACTGCCCCCCATTTTCCAACTATACTTTCAAATAAATATGCCATAGCTGGATTTCTCAAATTTGCTACATCTGCTTGTTTCATGAGTCCTAGGGATAACAATGTAATTAAAATATAAATAATCAATGTACCAATTAATCCAATAACTGTCGCTTTTCCAACATCACTTCTATTTTTAGCGCGGCTTGATAGAACAACAGCTCCTTCAACACCAATAAATACCCAAAGTGTGACAAGCATTGTACTCTTCACTTGGCTACCTACCGCTCCCCAAGAAAAAGAACCAGCTTGTCCCCAAAAGCCGTCTAAGAAAATATCAAAATGAAAAACGAAAATTCCTACCATAATAAATACAAATACAGGCACTAATTTCGCAATTGTCGTTACTAAGTTCACAAGTGCTGCTGATTGTACCCCGCGTAAAATTAGCATGTGAACGCACCAAAGTAATACACTTGCTCCAATAATAGATGCAACGTTTTGCCCCCCTTCAAAAATAGGGAAGAAATATCCTAATGAAGCAAATAATAATGTACCGTAAGCGACATTCCCTAGCCAAGCTGACAGCCAATACCCCCACGCACTATTAAATCCCATAAAATTACCAAATCCAGCTTTTGCATAACTAAAAATGCCACCATCTAAATCTGGTCTTTTGACAGTTAAATTTTGAAAAGATAAACCAAGGGCAATCATTCCAATACCCGTTATAATCCATCCAATAATAATAGCCCCTGCGCCAGCACCTTTTGCCATATCACTCGCCAAATTAAATGCACCACCGCCAATCATAGAACCAACTACAAGGGCGATTAAAGTAAAGAGTCCTAATTTCTTTTCTTCATCCATTCCACTCACCTCTCTTAATTTGCAATATTACAAATAGTGAATGATTATATCCAAAGGAGGAGAAAGGAAGGAAGCAATACTTCCTTCTTTATTTCATATCCCCTAAAGTAGCTGCCATAACCGCTTTAATTGTGTGCATTCTATTTTCAGCTTGATCAAATACTTTTGAATATTTACTGCGGAATACCTCGTCTGTTACCTCCATTTCGTTCAAGCCGTATTTTTCATAAATTTCTTTACCATACATTGTTTCCACATCATGAAATGCAGGTAAACAATGTAGGAAAATCACATTATCATTTCCTGTTGCTTGAATCATTTGCATATTCACTTGATAAGGCGTTAATAAAGCAATCCGTTCAGCAAATTTATCTTCTTCTCCCATAGATACCCATACATCTGTATAAATGACATCTGCATCTGCAACCGCTTCTTCCACATCGCTTGTTACCATAACACGATTACTATATTGTTTCGCTAAGTCGATTACTTCTTGCGCTGGCCATAATGACTCTGGTGCACAAATACGAACTTCCATTCCAACAATTGAACCACCAACTAATAAACTATTCGCTACATTATTCCGGCCATCACCAACATAAACAAGCTTCACACCTTTCAAATGCCCTACGTGCTCTTTAATTGTTAGAAGATCTGCAAGTGTTTGTGTCGGATGCCACATATCTGTTAAACCGTTCCATACTGGCACGCCAGAGTTTGCAGCTAACGATTCTACTGTTTCATGAGAAAAACCACGGAACTCAATTCCATCAAACATACGGCCTAACACTTTTGCTGTATCTTCAACAGATTCCTTTTTACCAAGCTGAATATCACCTTTTCCCAAATATTCAGGATTTGCACCCAAATCAGTACAAGCGACTGTAAATGCGCATCTTGTACGGGTTGAAGTTTTTTCAAATAGGAGTGCAACGTTTTTTCCTTCTAAATAATGATGTGGGATACCATTTTTCTTTTTCTCTTTTAATTCCGCTGCTAAATCAAGAAAATATAATAATTCTTCTTTTGTAAAATCTTTTTCAGCAAGAAAACTTCTTCCTTTTAAGTTTGATCTCGTCATTAACATCGTTCATCCCTACTTTCTCCGTTATTTATCACTAAATATCTTTTCTAACAATCGGCATACTCATGCAACGTGGACCCCCACGACCGCGTGATAATTCCGAGCTTAATACCTCAATTACTTCAATTCCATGTTCACGTAATAAAGCATTTGATACATAGTTGCGATCATATGTAACAACTACTCCTGGAGCAATTGCTAATGTATTCGATCCATCATTCCATTGTTCACGAGCAGAAGCAATTACATCTCCTCCTCCACAAGGAATCAATACTAATTCTTGTAAGCCTAAAACTTCTTTTAAAACTTCCATCAACGATGTGCGATGTGTAATTTTAAGAGTCTCTTCATCCAGACCTTTTTCCAAAATGTAAATGTTCATATTCCCTTTTGGTCCTTGAATAGCTGGATGAATGGTAAATTTATCATAGTCAACCATCGTAAAGACTGTATCTAGATGCATAAATGCTCGGCATTTTGGAATTTCTATTGCCAATACTTTTTTAATTTTATTTTGACGACTAAATAAGTTCTTAGCCAACCGTTCAATCGCTTTTGCTGATGTACGAGCAGATACACCAATCGCAACTGTTTCTTCATTTAAGATAAGTTCGTCACCGCCTTCAATTGGAAACTTATAATCACGATTTAACCAAACTGGTACATTATGATTTGCAAATCGTGGATGATATTTCATAATGTATTCTATAAACAATGATTCACGTCTACGTGCTGGTTCTCTCATTTTGTTAATGGTTACCCCTTCACCTATCGTAGCCGCCGGATCACGCGTAAAATATAAATTTGGCATTGGGTCTAAATAAAACGGATAATGATCTTCCATTAATTCGTATAGATGTGTTTTTTGACTTGTGTCAATTTCATTTTTCCGCACACCGCCCATAATTTTTTGAATCAATTCTTCATTTGAAAAGGAAAGTAAATATTCTTTTAAGGTTTGATGCGCAACATTGGCATCAGCTTGCCCTTCTTTTAAAATACGATTAACAAATTCTTCACGAAATTTTTTATCAGTTAATGCCTCTGCTGCTAGCGTTTCTAAATAAAGAACTTCCACACCCCGATTACGTAATGTTTGTGCAAAGTAATCATGCTCTTTTTGAACAATTGGTAAGTAGGGAATATCGTCAAATAATAATTGTTGCAAATAATCTGGTGTTAAATTCTCCAATTCTTTTCCAGGACGTTTTAATAAAACCGTTTGCAACTCCCCAATTTCTGAAGTAACATGAATCGGATGTTTCATTTGTTGTACCTCCCTTTAAGTTCGTTTGATATCTTACAAGTACATCATAAACAGAAAACATTTCCGCTTTTGTGAAAAGGTTAACATTCAATGGTGAAATATTTCACAAATTATTTTTTAAAGTCATATATAGTTGTATTTTTATAAATCGTTTTATCACATATCTCACAATATAGTTATTTGTTCTGTATATATCAATGAATATTAGAGTATGAAATGTATAAAAAAAATCCCATTTCTAATCTCTATTAGAAATGGGATTTCATCTACATAATAAAATTTAGTCGTTCTTCTAAAATTTTTCTATCAGAAAGAGAATGAGAAATAATAAGACATGTATCGTTTCCACATACACATCCTATTTTTTCTTTCCAATCTAACGAATCCAACAAAGCACCAATCACATGTGCATTACCAGGTAACGTTTTAATAACCGTTAATCGATCTACATAATCAACTTTCACAACTACTTCTTCTAATTTTTTCTTTAACTGCATATCCGTTTGTAAATGATCCTTCGAGAAAAATTTATATATTGGTAATCCTTTTGAAGAAGCTACTTTTATTATATTTAATTCTCGAATATCTCTCGAAATGGTAGCTTGTGTTACAGACACACCTTGTTCTGCCAATAATTCTACTAATCGCTCTTGTGTATCTATTTCATATTCTTCTACTAATTGTTTAATAAGTCGTTGTCTTTTTTCTCTTTTCATAAAAGACACCCCTTCTAACATTATAACTTTATTATATCTTGCTATAATTTTCATTCAAAAGAGACAATCATAAAAGTTGCGGAAACGTTCATAGTTTTTAGTAAAAATTCATTATTTATATCACTTATATGATGTATTGTGTTATGTATCTAGAAATAAAAAAATGCTCGTAAAGTGCTTCAGAAAAAATTCTCACAAAATAAAAAGGAAGAACATAAATAAAATGTACCCTATAGGATAGACACTTAAAAAAAGGTCTATTCTATAGGGTATTTCTTGTATAATGAGAGAAAAATGAGAATCGGAGACATTTCAAAATGACGAAAAAACTATTTACA